>DATHZE010000172.1:0-10739 GCA_035458765.1 Longimicrobiales bacterium | reverse complement strand
GACGGTGCGGGCAATCACCTTATCGATGGGCCTTCTCGGGACCTTCGGCCGTTTCGATCACGAAGGCGGCAAGCTCGGCCCAACGAACCGGCGAGGGTCGCAGTTCTTCGAGAATCTGATCCGCAGTGGTGCCCTTGAAGGCTCCCTTATGCCCCTTCTTCGCCTCGCAGTATGCTTCAACCGCACGACGAACGACGGGCCGTTCAGTAGACGTGAGCTCCATGACCAAAGGTAACGGAAGTCATGGCCGTGGCGCCCGCGTCCCCTCCGCCGCGTCCAGAATGCCGTCCAGACCCACGTGCAGTCCAGCCAACCCTCCGACCCTTCTCGCTGCCAGCAAGGTCCCCGCCACGTAGGGCTCGGCCCCACTGCCTCCGTCATACCGAAGCGTGAGGCGCTCGTCGTCCCGTCCGAAGATCACCTCCACGCCGATGACGAAACCCGGCACGCGTACCGAGTGCACCTGGGTACCGTGCATCGTCAGGCCCCGGCTTGCCGGGTATCCCAGCGTGTCTTGGATGGGAATCACGATCTCGGGACGCGTTGCCGCGGCCACGCGTCGGACCACCTCTCTCGCCGTACCACTGGGCGCGTCGGGCTTCTTCGCACCGGCGTAGTCGATGACCTCCCACGTGGGCAGGTGGGCGGCGGCCATCTCCGCGAACCGCTGCAGCAGGACCGCGGAAATCGCAAAATTCCCTGCCACCAACACGCCGACTCCACGTTCCCGTGCCGCGGCATCCATCGCTTCGTAGTCCGTTTCGTCGAGGCCGGACGTGCCCACCACGACGTGCACTCCCTGGCGCAGGGCCGCCAATGCGTGCTCCAGGGCGGTGCTCGGCGCTGTGTACTCGATCAGGACATCGGGGCGTGCCTCCAAGGCCTCGGCCACCGTGCCGACGACCCGCACATCTCCCTCGTAGGCGGGATTGAGTTCCCTGAGGAGCGTTCCGGCAGCCGTCCTGGCGACGGCCCCAACCAACTCCAGGTCGGCTGCGGTCGCAATGGCCGAGACCAGGCTGCTCCCCACCCATCCGGTCGCCCCTGCGATGCATATCCTGATCATGCGCGCTCCCGCGGTTCGGCTAATCGCGCACCGGTCGATCCGGCACGCTCAGGAAGATTGGGTTCAGTGCCCCGGAGTTGGCGAACCCCAGGTCGGGGAACCCGTCTCCGTTGAGATCCCCAACGGCCAAGCCGTACGTCGCCTCCCGCTCCTCTCCCAACCACTGGACGGTCCAGCCGACGCCGGTGCCGTCGTTGAGGTACACCGCGTTCCGCTCATCCACGTTGGCCAGGATGATGTCCTGATCGCCGTCCCCATCGACGTCGGCCGTGGTCACCGCGTAGCTCTGCTCGGCTTCGCCGAAGGGCACTCCAGCATCGAAGCTGCCGTCCCCGCGACCCAGGTAGACGGCGTTGGGCTCTCCGATGTTGGCGGCCACGATGTCAGGCACGCCGTCGCGGTTGAGATCTGCGATATCTACCGAGCGTGTCTCGTCGCTCCCCGTGCCGAACGTGCGGATGTCCGTGAATCCCAGCGAGCCGTCATTGAACAGAATCTGGTTTGCCTGGCCGTCGCGGTTCGCCAGCACCAGGTCCGGGTCGCCGTCCCGGTCCACGTCCCCGATGGCCACCGCGATGGTGGAGCCTTCCGGATCACCGAATTCGTGCTTCGGGCCGAAGTGGCCGGCCCCGTCGTTGAGGAAGAAGCCGTTCACCGCCCCCCGATTCACCACCAGGACGTCGAGGTCTCCATCGCCATCCAGGTCGTAGAGTTGCGCACCCCGGGTGGGTTCGATCTCGGGGGACACCGCCCAGGCCAGCGAGAACCGGCCGTCGCCGTCGTTGAGGTACACCCAGTTCTCCGCCTGATCGTTGGCCACCACGACATCGACGTCCCCATCGCCATCCAGATCCCCCGCTGGGGTGGCGTAGCTGGTGGCCTTCTCCGGTCCCAGCGCGTAGCTGACCGTGAAGCGACCGGACCCATTGTTCAGGTGGACCTCGTTCAGTTGGGCCCAGTGCCGTCCGTTGGCCGCCAGGGCGTCCAGGTCCCCGTCTCCGTCCACGTCCACGAAGCTGAGGGACGCCGTCAGATCGGTGGCCGTGCCCAACACGAGACGGTCATTGGTGGCCCAGCCTCGGCCCTGCCCGACGACAAGGCTCGGCACCAGGCTTGCCACGAGCACCATGAGCAGCGGTCTCATTCTCTCTCCGCTCCGTCTGTCGGGCTCCGGGATGGATGGAGCGACCATGGGCGCATCAGCGACGACCTGCCCGCCGCTGCATGAGGTGTCCTACCGTCGTGACGATCACGCCCGGCACCACCAAACCCCCCCAGCCCTGCTGGGCGTACCAGGTCCCCGCGCCGATAAGGAGGAATCCCCACCCCGCGACCCAGAGCCCCGCGACGTCGCCCCAAGGCTTCGTCTTCTTCACGACGAGCAATACCGGTACGACGAGAAGGACCACGGCGAATAGGATGAAGCCGGCGCCGATGAAGCCCAGCGGTTGTGATGAAGACATCAACGCATTCCTTTTGGTCGAAGCGTGCGCTCGCCTGGCCGGTAGATTTACGGGGTCGCCGACCGAAGCGCGAACCCGGGGCGACTGCACGTGCCACACCGGCACCACGGGACCCGAAGCGCTCTTGGCAGGAGGCAAGGTCTTGTGACCCTGCGCGCGCGACATCTCGCTTCGCTGACGGCCGTTGGCGGCTTCGTCGTCCATCTCGCCGCGTGTGCGGACGAATCGTCCCCGCCGGTGACCCTCCAGCGGGAGAGCGTGCACTTCCTGTTCGTCTCGACCACGGAGCACGCGACGTAAGCTGAGATGACCACCCGCCTCGCGTTGGCGGAGCGCCTCTTTTCGGGAAGCTCTGCTGCGGATCACCTATCCGGATGTCGAACCCACCTCCCAGGTGGTGCATGCGCTCACAGGCAGCACGCTCGAGGAGCTCGATGCGGACTGGGAAGCCTGGATCCGGGTCCGCTACTCCGAGTCTCCGGACGCGGACTCGCTGGCGGCGTCCTACGCCACCCGCACACCCTGGTATCAGGTCTGCATTGGCGGGAACCGACTACTGACCGGGGGATCCCTCACTCATCGGCCGTCCTTACCTCCCAGATCTCCACGGCCGATCCCCAGGGTCGATCTGCGATCGCCAGAAAGCGATTCGCGGTGATGAATACGACGGGGAAGACGGGCGTCGAAAGGGACCCGAGATACCCACGCTCCACGTCCAGAATATCGACGAGCGTTCCATCTCCCATCACGGAGTTGGTGCGCGTCCAGATGCGACTCGACGGATCGACGACGATGCGGTCGATCGGACTGGCCAGCTCGACATACCCGGTGGCGTGAAGCACCTCGGGAACGGTCATGCCGCAGGATTGGAGCAGGAAGCTCAACGCTCCGTCGGGGACGGTCGATGCCGCTGCCTCTTCGCTGACCCTGAACGGGGGTATGTCTCGTCGGAGGCTCGCGGCAAGCGCGCCGTCCTCGAACACCTGGAGGACGTAGTCGGGCCACGCCGCGGCCACAACGTATCGCTCGTTCCCACCCCACACGATCGAAGGCGCCATGGCTCGCGGTACCGACATGGCCCCGCACGGCAGGCTTGCCGGGACCCAGGGCTGCTCCAGGCTCGCGAGCCCGGTCACGCTGCCTCCCCCCGACCTTACCAGGGTCTCCGTCACGCCACCGCTCCCCTCGCTCTGGACGCCTTGGACATACACCAGGTCATCATCCTCCGCCCTGAGTCCAGGACCCCAGTACGGCACCGCGAGATGGCGTTGCCCAAGGAAGCGACCTTCCTGGTCCCACGACAGCAGCAGCGAGCGAGCGCCGTCCACGACCTTCAAGACCCCCAGCCCATCCACATCCAACGCCACCGGCATCGAGTACTCTCCGGGGCCTTCCCCGGGGCGCCCGATCTGGCGGACGAAGGCACCGTCCTCCGAGAAGACCAGCAGCCTGGGCCCGAGCTCGTCCAGGACGTAGACCCGCCTGGTCCCGCGGTCGACGGCCAAGCCGTCGGCCTCCACCGCCCAGCCCGAATCCGGAAGGAGAAGCTCACCCACTCGGACCACGGAGAGACCCGCCGGGATCACGTCACTGCCCCCGGACCATATCGTTACACCGGACGAATCGGCCACCTCCGTTTGAGGGCCGGCTCTCTCGGCTCCACAACCGGCGGTGACGAGCACGGATAGCAGAAGGTGCGGCAGCGCTCGGTTCGCCCTGCACCCGACGCTCTTCAGTGGCATCTCCATCGGCTCCCCGGCGGGCTAGTCGCGCAGCACCTGCCCACAGGACGGGCACGCCCGCGGGTTCATGCGTTGTCCCAGATACCTGTCGCAGGCTGGACAGCGCCAGTTCACCAAACTGTACCCGAAAAAGCCCAGAACCACCGCCGCGACGACCACAAGACTCGCCGAGGCCGTGAGGCCGACGACCGCCCCACCACCCATCGCCACCGTGACCGCCAGCAGCCCAACGGGGACCATGGACAGCGTCTGCCTTCGGCGTCGCTCTGCATACGTATTCTTGTGCCGAGCGACCTGTCCTGATTCCTCCCTGCGAGCGGGGTGTTCGGACCCTGCCATGAATGCCCCCTGGAATTGATGGGCCTGCGGTTGCCCACCCTAACGCTGTGAAGGGCGCTTTGGCGAGGAGGTCCGCATCGAGATCTGGACACCGGCATCGCGGAGTCTCTGCACCAGCACAGGGCCGAAGGCCGTCGCGGGCGTCAGCAGACCACCTCGCTGTGTCGGCAGACTGTCGCCATCGAGAGCCAGTGCCAGCGCGCTCTCGCTGAGCAGGGTCACCGTCGCTCGGTTCCCCGCGTCGCCGGGGATGGTCATGTCGCAACGCACGCTCGTGCCGTCGTCGGCAGTGCCCACGAGATGCAGGCGCGTGAGCCCGCGCTCCATGGCTCTCTCCGACGGCCCCTCCCCGGGCTTGGGGCCGAGGCGGCGGAACAGCGCGCGACCGGAGCCGGTCCGCAGCAGTGCGTCGGCGAGGCCGAAGCCGAGGGTCAGGGCCGTCGCCTTCGTGCGACTCCCGACGACGAGACTCTCCCGGTAGCTGAAGTCGTCGCCGTAGGGCTCGCCGTAGGCCCGGGACAACGCCGCGCTCCGGCGCACCACCCGGGTGTTGATGGGCTCCATGACGAAAGGCGCGGTCCACCGTCCGAGGTCCACATCGAATCGAGGCTCCCGTTGGCCGCGACTGCCGTGACGGATCTCTGTTCTCCGCTCCGACTCCGGGTCGAGCAGGAACGGATCCCCCATGGCGCGACGCTGTCCACGCTCCGCCATGTTCAGCGCACTGGCCAGCGTACCGCCGTTCAATCCGCCACCGCGCATGCTGTGGAACCCTTTCACTTCCCGAGTACCCTGCCCGAGCTCGGTGCGGATGAAATCCACGACCATCCAGGCTCCGAGGTCCGACGGCACCGAATCGAAGCCGCACATCGGTACGATGCGGACACCCGCGGCAGCCGCCGCGTCGTGGTGCCGATCGATGAGAGTGCGCACCCATGGCGTTTCACCGGTGATGTCGGTGTAGTGCCTTCCCAACTCCACGCAGGCTTCGACCACTGCGTCACTGTAGAGCGCGAACGGCCCGGCCGTGCTGGCGACGACCCGCGCTGACCGCACCATGGCCCGGATCGAGGACGGATCCGAAGCGTCGGCCAGCAACACGTCGATACCGCCGCCAAGCGCGTCCCTCAGGCTCGCGAGCTTGTCGGCGTTCCGACCCGCGATGGCGAACGTGAAGCGCTCACGGTCTCGGTGCTGGGCCAGTCGCTCCGCGAGCTGTCGACCGGTGAATCCGGTGGCGCCGAAGACGACGACGTCGTAGCGCGGCTCTGTCATGGGTGGGCCGACCTGGCGACCGTGGTACGGGCAATGGAAGGAACTCACTCGGGACATGCGGGGAAGCGGGCGTCTTGGGACCGTGTCCCCTCTCCAACTTCACCGGTACTCTCCGAGGACGAAAGGCATGAGCTTGGGCGTACGTGCCCGCCGACTCCATCCCTTAGATTGCGGTCGGCCTTCCAAGCACGCCCCAGCAGGAGCCTCCTCAATGAAGACCGCCATCGTCGCCGGGTGCCGCACCCCCTTCCTCCGCTCGGGAACCGGCTTCGCCGACCTCACCGCCATCGAGTTGGGCAAGGTCGCGGTCCGCGAGGCGCTGGGACGGAGCGGGCTCCGAGGTGACGAGGTGGATCACCTCGTCTACGGGACCGTGATCCACGACACGCAGGCCCCCAACATCGGCCGCGAGGTGGGGCTCGGGGTGCTCCCCAAGACCGTCCCGGCCTACACCGTGTCCCTGGCGTGCGCGTCGGCCAACCGCGCCCTCACCGACGCGGCACAACTCATCGAGCTCGGCCAGGCGCGGGCCGTCATCGCCGGGGGCGCCGACGTGTTGTCCCGGGTTCCGATCACGGTCTCGGACAAGCTGTCCAAGTCTCTGGTCCAGGCATCCCGGGGCAAGTCCCTGGGCGCCCGCCTTGCCCCGTTCAAGAAGATCCGACCCAAGGATCTCGTCCCCGTGTCGCCGGCCATCGCCGAGCCCACCACGGGTGAGACCATGGGAGCGGCGGCCGAGCGCATGGCCAAGGAGAACGGCATTTCCCGCGAGGCTCAGGATGCCTGGGCGCTCCGCTCCCATAGACTCGCCGGCGCCGGCGTCGCCGACGGGCGCATCGGGGCCGAGATCGCCCCGGTGTACGCACCTCCCCGCTACGACTCGGTCCTCGCGGCGGACAACGGCGTGCGCACCGACTCCAGCATGGAGGCGCTGTCACGGCTCCGCCCCGTATTCGACCGCACGCATGGGTCGGTGACCGCAGGCAACGCTTCACCTCTCACGGACGGAGCCTCCGCTCTCGTCCTCATGGACGGCGATGCGGCCCGCGCCCAGGGCCTCCCGCTTCTGGGCTGGATCCGGAGCTGGGCCTGGGCGGCGCTGGATCCTGCCGGCCAACTCCTCCAGGGCCCGGCCTATGCGGCACCACTGGCCCTGGACCGGGCCGGACTCACCATGAAGGACATCGGCCTCATGGAAATGCACGAGGCCTTCGCATCCCAGGTTCTGTCCAATCTCCAGGCGCTGGACTCCGACGAGTTCGCCCGGTCCCGGCTGGGCCGAGGCAGCGCCGTCGGTCATCCGGACCCCGAGCTCATCAACGTCATGGGGGGGTCCATCGCCCTTGGCCACCCTTTCGGGGCCACGGGTGGGCGGCTGACCATCACTCTGCTGGGAGAGATGGCCCGCCGCGACGTCCAGTTCGGCCTGGTGACCGTCTGCGCCGCAGGCGGGCTGGGCTTCGCCATGGTGTTGGAGCGCCGCTAACTTCAGAGGGCGCAGTCGTCCCTCCTGCCCCAGAAAGGACCGACGATGACCAGCCTCCCCGCCCCCCGCTTCCTCCCCGTCTTCGTCCTGGCTCTCGCAGTGGCCACAGGCTGCCGATCCGCGGCCTCACCCTCCCTGGAGAGTCCTGTGCAGGCTCGCATGCTGGGCCACTTCGCGCTGGCCATGGACCTGCGGATCTTCATCGTGAACGGCGACCTGGAACGGCTGCGAATCACCGGAGAGGAACTCTCGGTGGCAGAGGAGACCTGGGGGATGCCTCCGGGCTCCGGACCCTACCTGGAGATGGTCCGTTCAGCAGCCCTTCGGGCGGCCGAAGCCGTGGACATGGAGACGGCGTCCAGAGCGGTGGCCGACGTGGCCTTGGCCTGCGGCGCGTGCCATCTGGCCAACCAGACCACTCTGGGAGAACGGTTCCAGGTAGCCGCGCCCCTGCTTACAGACCCGGCAACCCGGCACACGAATTTCCTTTCCTGGGTGTCGAGGCTCCTGTGGGACGGCGTGCTGGGCCCATCCGAGGCCATGTGGCACACGGGCGCCGGCGCCCTGGCCGCCGGCGAGGGCGTCCCCCCGCCTCGGGCGAGCTTCGTACCCCAGGACGAGATTCTGCGCTCCGCCGAGACGCTGAAGGGCCTGGGCGTCGAGGCAGTGGTGGCCGTGGACGCTGAAGCCCGCGCCCAGATCCTGGCCGACGTGTGGCTGGAGTGCGCGAGCTGCCACACCCAGGCCGGCGTCCGCTAGCGCCCCTTCATCGCAGCGCCTTCACCGCGGCGAAGACCTCGTCGAAGTCCGGCAGTACCGAATCCTCGCCCACCCACGCGTACCGGATCGTCCCCTCGCCGTCGACGACGAACGCTGCGCGCTTGGCGACGCCTCGCATGCCGAAGTAGTCGGCGTAGAGCACGCCGAAGGCACTGCTGGCGTCCTTGTTGAAGTCGGACAGAAGAGGGAAGGGCACCTTCGTCTCCTCGGCGAACCTCCTGTTCACGAAGGGCGAATCGACACTGATGCCCAGCACCTTCGCGCCGACCTCCATCCAACGGGACCAGTCCTCGGCCATGCGGCACATCTCCGCGGTGCATACGCCGGAGAACGCAAGCGGAAAGAACAGCAGCACCACGGTCTCGCCGCGGTGCTGAGACAGCGTGACCCGGTCGGGACCGGGGCCCGGAGCCAGCGAGAAATCGGGGGCGGCGGATCCCACCGCAGCGTGAGACGTCACGGGCGTTCTTCCGTTTGTGATTTGGAGTGAGCGACCTCGGCCCCCCATGTGCCAAGCGGGGGCTCTTTCCGAGGCGCCCTCTACCCGCCTGTGGCGCCCGGGTTCTCCGCCGCGGATCCGAGGCGAGTCCCGGCCACGGCCCGGATCCGCTCCTCCAGACGGCCCGCGTGGTCACTTCCCACGTAGAGGAGCCGCCCGTCCACCAGATGCAGCACCACGGCCTCGTTCCCCCGGGCGCTCCAGATGCGCTTCTGGGCGGTCCCCCGCACTCCCCATCCCCCGAACTCACGGAGTGGGTTGTAGCGGACGGCCTCCAGCGAAGCGATGGCGTCGTATCGGACCGTCCGCGAAATCAGGCCCGAGTACCCGAGACCCATGACCATGAAATCGCGGTAGAGGCGCACGGACAGGCCCGCCACCAGCCACTGCACCGCCACGGCGCCAACCACAAGGATCAGCGCCCCCAGGATGCGCCCTTCCTGAGACTCGCCCGGCCTCATCGTGATGGCCGCCATGCTCACCGCCATGGTGCCCCAGAACACGACCAGAATCCACCCCGGCCACGGGCTGTTCTCCTTGTAGACGGGTCGACCCCGGCGGTCCATCTCCGCACCTCCGTATGGGCGAGGGCGTGCGCCCCCAGCACGTGTCCCAGGGATACGTTCGCCGAGGGCAATCCCTTCAACCGGCGCCTGCCTGGCTAGGGCGCCCCCGTAGCCAGCGAGTGCGCCCACTCGGGCATGACCGAGGGATCGATGCCGAATACCACGGTTCCCACCGTGAACACCACCGTCGCGATGATCACCGCACCGATGAAGTTGAGCGCCAACCCTACTCTGGCCATCTCCCCCACGCTTATCCGATCGCTGCCGAACACGATGGCGTTGGGCGGCGTGGCCACCGGCATCATGAACGCGCATGACGCGGACAGCGTTGCCGGAATCATGAGGAGCAGGGGATGGGTCTGGGTGCTGACCGCGATGGCCCCGAGGATGGGCAGAATCATCTCGGTGGTGGCCAGGTTGCTCGTGAGCTCGGTGAGGAAGGTCAACGTCAGGCAGATCAGCAGGATCATGACGAAGGGAGGCAGGCTGCCGAGCGCCTCGAACTGGTTCCCGATGATCTGTGCCAGCCCCGTCCGCTGAAAGCCCGCGGCGAGCGCGAAGCCACCGCCAAACAGGAGCACGATGTTCCACGGCAGCCTCGGAATCACGTCGGGGCCCATGATCCGCCGGGCGTTCCTGGATCGATCTCGCGTGGGCATGAAGAACATGATGGACGCCATGGCGATGGCCACGGTGCCGTCATCGATCATCTCGGGGACCGGGAGCAACCGAGCCCACCCCGGAACGGTGGCAAGGCCGAGCTGCAGGTCCACCCGGAAGACCCAGAGGAGCGCCGTGCTGGCGAACACCGCGAGCACCCACTTCTCCTCGTACGAGATCTTCCCCAGCGACGCCAACTCGCCCCTCACCACCTCGTCGTCCACCTTGATGTCCGGGGGGGTCCGGTAGAAGACCCGAGTGATGAGCAGCCAAGAGATGGCCAGGAGCGCCGCGCCGATAGGAAACGCCATGACGATCCACTGCCCGAAGGCGATGGGCGGCGCATCGGGAAAGAGGATCGCGAAGATCCGGACGAACGAGAGGTTCGGCGGCGTGCCCACCAGCGTCGTGAGACCTCCCACCGAGCAGGCATAGGCGATGCCCAGCATGAGGCCCACCGAGAACTTGTGGGTGCGGACCGGATCGAATTCGTCCTCGATCTGGAGCACGATCGCGAGGCCGATGGGCACCATCATCACGGCGGTGGCCGTGTTGCTGATCCACATGGACAGGAAGGCCGCGGCCAACATGAAGCCCAGCACGATCCTCGACGGTCCACCCCCCACCGCGTGGATGATGGTGAGGGCGATGCGTCGATGGAGGTTCCACTTCTCCATGGTGAGGGCGATGAGAAACCCTCCGATGAACAGCACGATGGTGCTGTTGAAGTAGATGGGTGCGGTGGCGGAGCCACTCATGATGCCCAGGACCGGGAACAGGGCCAGGGGAAGGAGGGCCGTGGCGAACAGCGGAATGGCGTCGGTCACCCACCACGTCGCCATGAGCAGTGCCACCGCGGCGGG
>DATHZE010000171.1:0-25792 GCA_035458765.1 Longimicrobiales bacterium | reverse complement strand
CCGCGGGGGTCACCCGGCGACCGAGGCGTTGGAGCGCATCCTCGAGACGCTGCAGCGTGTTGTCCCACGTGGGGGCGCTCCCGTCCTCCGCCACGGCGTCCACCTCGGCCTGGGCCTCCGCCAAGGCCTGCCGCACGCCAGGGGCCACGTGCCCGGCCTCGATGAGGTGGAACGGAATCCGGTAGGCGTCTGAAAGAAGGGGGTTCGTTTGGGCGGGCATGCAGGCTTCCGGGGGGAGGAGCTCCTTCAATCGACCCAACTTAAGGGGTGAGGGCCGGGTGGCCAGGTGTGCAAGGCGCGATGCGCCTCGCCATCTTTGGGGCATGACCCCACCGAAGGTCGTCTGGTCGCCCGCCTACGAGGTGGATCTCGGGGCCCACGTCTTCCCCACCCAGAAGTACCGGCTGGTCCGGGAACTGCTGCTGGCAGGGAGCACGGTAGGCCCCCAGGACTTCGTCGAACCCGAGGCCGTGTCCGCCGAACAGCTGGCACGGGCTCACACGCCCGAGTATCTCCGGAAGATCCGCGAGGACGGCTTTTCCCCGGCCGAGCGGTTCCTCCTAGAGGTCCCGTTCACCCGGGAAGTGGAGCGAGCCTCGCTGATCTGCTGCGGGGGAACCGTTCTGGCAGGGCGTCTGGCCCTTCGGGATGGGGTGGCCGTTCACCTGGGTGGCGGCTTCCACCACGCCTTCGCCGACCACGGGGAGGGGTTCTGTCTCCTCAACGACGTGGCGGTGGCGGCGAAGGCGCTCCTCGAAGAGGGCCTTGTGGAGCGGGTTCTGGTGGTGGACCTGGACGTCCACCAGGGCAACGGCACGGCCGACATCTTCCGAGGGGACGGGCGCGTCTTCACGTTCTCCATGCACCAACAGAACAACTATCCCCTGGACAAGGCCGCGTCGGACCTGGACGTCGGGCTTCCCGACGGGACCGGCGATGCATCCTACCTGGCTCTTCTCGAAGCCAACCTGGCGCGCGTCGTGGAGCTGCACCGCCCGGAGTTGGCCTTCTATCTGGCCGGGGCGGATCCCTTCCGCGAGGACCAACTCGGGGGGCTTGCCCTGACCCCTGAAGGCCTTCGCGCTCGCGATGCCTACGTGTTGGCGTCCCTCCGCGAGGCCGGCTGCGCGGTTGCCGTGACCCTTGCCGGAGGCTACGCGCTTCACGTGGCCGATACCACCTCCATCCACGCGGCTACGGTGGAAGAGGCATTCAGGACGGCGAACCGCTCTGGTTGAACGGGTGCGGCTTCGCCCCCTATGTTGGGGGCCGACGTCGAATCGAGTGGAGCCTTCGGGCCCACGCCTCGGATGCGCGACCCTCTTCCTTCCGGCCTGAGTCCATGAGCGCTCCCACCAAATCGACCCCTCGCCGGGGAGGCCCGTCCGGCACCCTGCGCCCGGGGGTCATGCTGGTGCTGCTGTTCGGCCTCACCTGGCTGAGCTTCCAGGGCCTGGTTCCCACCCTGGAGGGAGGGCGCCTCTCGGTGCTGGTCGGATTCGTTCTGCTGGCCTCCTCGGTATCGGGAGTTCTGGCTGCCGAGGTGGGGCTCCCGAGAATCACGGGCTATATCGTCGTGGGGATCGTGGCGGGTCCTTCGCTCCTCGGCCTGCTGCCCGCTCCGGCCGTCGAGGACCTGAGTCTCATCGACGATTTCGCCCTGGCCCTCATCGCAATGCTGGCCGGAGGCGAGCTCCAGGTCGGAAGCTTGAGGCCGCAGGCGCGGAGCATCGCGCTGGTGACGCTGACGGTGACGAGCGTGGTATGGGTGGGGGTGGCGCTGGTCCTTCTCGGGGTTCGGCCGTTCGTGCCGTTTCTGGCCGCCCTCCCGTTGACGGCGGCGGTGGGCGTTGCGCTTCTCCTTGGGGTGTGGGCCGCCAACTCCTCTCCCGACCTGACCGTGGCGGTCATCGAGGAGAAGGGGGCCAAGGGGACACTGGTCGACGTGATCCTCGGCGTCACCATCGTCAAGGACGTGGTGGTGATCGTCCTGTTCACGCTGACGCTCACGCTGGTGACTCCGCTCCTCGATCCATCCCAGGCCTTCTCCGGCGCAGCGCTGGTCGATCTGGTGCGGGAGGTCGGGGGAGCCCTGGTGGTGGGTGCCGCGGGCGGGTGGGTCTTCTCGCAGTACCTGGGAAAGGAGGGTGACCGGGCCCGGTCACCCCTGGCCACCTTCCTGTTCGCCTACATGATCGTGGTGGTCTCGGCGGAGCTCCACGTCGAGTTGCTGCTCACCGGCGTGGCCGCCGGCTTCGTCATCGAGAACCTGTCCCCGGCCGGGGACAGGATGATCCAGGGCATCCGCTCCGTGGCGGTGGTGATCTTCGCCTTCTTCTTCGCCATCGCCGGCGCGGGGTTGGACCTCGGTTCGGTGCTTCGCTTCGGCCCCGCGGCCCTGGTGCTCCTCGGCGCGCGGGTCCTGCTCACTCGATTCGGCACCCGCCACGCGCTGCGGTGGGCCGGCGCCTCCGACGTGGTCCGCGAGCGGGCCTGGCTGGGGCTGATCTCCCAGGGCGGGGTGTCGCTGGGCCTGGTGCTGCTCATCCGCGACGCGTTTCCCGACCTGGGGGGCGGCGTGGTGGCCTTGGCGATGGCGGTGATCATCGGCAACATCCTCGGCGGGCCCATTCTGCTGGGTCGGGCCCTGGTGCCCCCCAAGGCCGAGCCGGGAGGAGGCGCGTGAGGCGCCACCACCACGGGCACGCCCATCACCACGACGGCGCGCGCGGACCACTGGGGCGGGTGTCGGAGCGACGGCGCCTTCGCTGGGTGCTGGGGATCACCTCGGCGTTCATGGTCGCTGAGGCGGTCGGCGGGTGGATCTCCGGCTCCCTGGCCCTCCTGGCCGATGCGGGGCACATGTTCACCGACGCCGGCGCGTTGGCACTCTCGCTCTTCGCCATGCGGATGGCCCAGCGTCCCGCCAACACCGAAAAAACCTTCGGTTACGTGCGCCTCGAGATCCTGGCGGCCCTGGTGAACGGCGCCACGCTCCTGGTCATCGCCGGTCTCATCGTGGTGGAGGCGTGGCGGCGTCTCAGGGACCCGGTGGCGGTGGACGCGGGGGTCATGCTCACCATCGCCGCGTTGGGTCTGGGTGTGAATACAGCCGGAGCGCTGCTCCTGCACCGGCACTCCCACGACAACCTCAACGTGCGGGGCGCCTACCTCCACGTGCTCGGAGACCTTCTGGGTTCGGTGGGCGCCATCTCCGCCGGACTGGTCATTCTGCTCACGGGGTGGACGCCCGCCGATCCGCTGATTTCCGTCGTGATCGCGATCCTGATTCTCTACAGCGCGTGGAACCTGGTGAAGGAGGCCACCGAGGTGCTTCTCGAGGCCGCACCAGCCCACATCGACGTGGGGGAGGTCATGCAGGACCTCATGGCCATCGAGGGTCTGGATGAGATCCACGACGTGCACGTCTGGACCCTGACCAGCGGCTTCATAGCGCTTTCGGCCCACGGCATCATCGACGATCCGACCCAGCATTCGCGGGTTCTGGAAGAGGTGCGGTCGAAGATGCAGGCGCGGGGGATCGGCCACGTGACGTTCCAACTCGAAATGCGTCCGCTCTACAGTCTGCCCGGGCCGGACGCGGCGTCGGAAAGAAACAGTTGTTGACAATCGATCCCCCCGGATTACCTTCGCGCCAAGCGCCTGAGTGTTTCGAATGGGTCGGGACTCTCGAGGCCGGAGCCAGAAGGAGTCAGACAGATGAGTCGGTCGGGCTGGTCCGAAGAAGAAGCTCTCACCACCGTTGTGCTTGCCTTCGACGAGGATGAAGACGAAGACGACGACTTCGGCGACGTCGCTGACGACGACGACCTCGACGAAGATGATTGGGACGAGGACGACGACGACGAGGACGAAGACGACGACTGGGAGGATTGGGACGACGAAGAAGACGAGGACGATATGTTCGGTCGGAAGCGCTCCCACCGTACTGACTGGAACTGACCCCGAGGCCCCCGCGAGGGCACTCACGGGTTGATCCCGAAACGCCGCCCCGGACCTTCTGGTCCGGGGCGGCGCCGTCTTACGGGATGGTGTCGCGCCTGTCCGACGCCCTCAGGTGCGCCGGGTGCGGGCCGCCGCCGCCGACCCTGCCGCCCGGCCCGTGGCCCAGGCCCACAGGAAGTTGTGACCTCCGATGGGGCCAAAGGCGTCGAGGATTTCTCCACAAAGGTAGAGGCCCCGCGCACGCCGGCTCTCCATGGTGCGCGGATCGACCTCCGAAAGGGCCACGCCACCGCCGGTGACCTCCGCCTTCTTGTAGCCCTCGTCGCCGGTCCAGGGGAGGGGGTAGGCGGTCAGCGCCGCGACCAGGGCGAGGCGTCCTTCGCGTCGGAGTTGTGACAGGCGGGTCTCGGGGTCCACGGCCGCCTCGGCGCACAGGTGATCCGCCAGGCGCCGAGGCAGATGCGGCGCCAGCGTACTCCGCACGGTGGCCTGGCCACCGGCGGCCAGATCGGCGGTCCAGCCGTCTGCGCTACGCGGCGTCCACTGGACCATCAACTCCTGCCGGCCGCCATCGGGGCGCCCGCGGATCGCGAGGTGCGAGGCATCGAGAACCGATGGCCCGCTCCATCCCCGGTGGGTGATGAGGAAGCCGTCGGTGGTCTCGAACGGGGGTTTCGCACCAGGCGCCCGCAGCGTCACCGTCAGGGATACCCCCGACAGGGCGGCGTGCGGATGGGGCTGAGCGGTGAGCGGCGTGAGAGCCGGATAGGTGGCGTGCACTTCGTGGCCGAGACGCCGGGCCACGGCGAGTCCCCCACCGTCGCTCCCCGTGGCAGGAACCGAGAGGCCGCCCGTGGCGAGGATCACCGCCGAGGCATGGAGCGGCGGGGACTCCTCGATCTCGATCCTCCAGCGCGGACCGGGGGCACGGGTGGACGGCTCACCGGTTCCAGGCTCCTGGACCAGATTCGTCACGCGAGCCCCGAACCAGATGCGGGCGCCGGCCTCCCGCGCGCTGGCCACGAGGGCGTCGCGCACGTCCCGGGCCTTGTGGCTGGAGGGGAAGAGCTTTCCCGTCTCCGGCTCGCGCTCCAGGGGCATGCCCAGAATGTCCTCGAAGAACGCGATCTGCTCTGCAAGGGGCCATGAACTCAGGATCTTCCGGAGCGTATTGGGTGAAGAGTCGGTGACGTAACGCTGGGGTTGGACCACGGACGGAAGGATGTTGCAGCGCCCCCCCCCACTGATGAGGATCTTCCTTCCGCCGTCCTCGGTGCGCTCCAGGAGGATCACGTCGGCGCCGCTCCGCGCGGCGAAGAGCGCCGCCATGAGTCCGGCGGCGCCGGCGCCCACGACAGCTATGGGAAGGACGTGATCGCTTCCACCGGGCTCGGCGTGGCTGCTCACGTGGGCCTGTCCGCCCGTCCCCATCCGGTGACGATGGCCAGGAGAATCACTGCCAGGAGCCCCCAAGAGTGGACGTTGTGGAGGCCCGCCGACCACGGGGACAGACGCGGGGCCCCGTCGAATCCGCCGGTGAGGGCCGAGGCCAGGATGGTGGGGATGAAGAACGGGAGCAGGAACGGATAGGTGCACACCGTCACGTCCAGGAGGTTGGAACGACGGTACCGTCCCAACCCGAAGGACCGGCCCGCTTCCTTCGTGAGAGGCCCCACCGCGAGAATGGCCACCACCGCGTGGGTGGTGAGGATCACGGCCGCCGACACGGTGGCGAAGATCCACGCCTCGGCGCTGCGGGGTCCCCTGGCCCTGGCCCTGGCCACGACCAGGAGGCGGTCCATGAGTCCCGACGCTTCGATACCCCCCACCAGTCCCATGAGGAGAAGGGTGAAGATCGAGATGCCCACGGCGCGGCGCATACCGTCCAGGAGGAGTCCCGTGGCGATGAAGTCGTCCCGGTTCACGCCCAGGAGGTCCGAGGGGGCGAACGCCCCCAACGCCAGGCCGAGGGCAGCGGCCAGAAGCACGCCGGCCATGAGGGACTCCATGAGGCCCCGTTTGCGAAGGAGGAGGGCGAGGACCACGACGGGAACCAGGAGCATGGCGGCTCCCGCCACAGGCGGGGCCCCGGGAGCCGCCTGGACCGAAGCCACGGCGCGTTCACCTCCACCGAACCATGCCGCGGCCACCAGGGAGACCGCCGCGGCCGGGAGGGCGTAGCGCATCCGGCTGCGGACCACGCCGGCCAGGTCGGCGCCCTGCGTACCGGCCGACGCGATGGTGGTGTCGGAGATGGGCGAGACGTTGTCGCCGAACGTTGCCCCCCCGAGGATGGCCCCGAGCAGGAACGCCGGATCCGCGCCCAAAGCCGGGCCAACGGGATACAGCAGCGGGGTGCATACCAGGAGCGTGCCCAGGCTCGTCCCGGTGGCCGTGGAGAACACCGCCGACACGAGGAACGCCATCGCGACATATCCGCCGCCGGCTACCCCGGCGGAACGCGCGGCCCACACCAGGGTCTCCACCATGCCGCTCTCGCGGAGGAGCGTGCCCAGGACCCCGGCCAGGATCCAGGCGAGGATCATGACCATGACCAGTGGCCGCGCCATGCCGGCCACGACTGCGTCGGTGTAGCCCTCCTTGTCCCGGGCCAGGAGGATGCCCAGCGTGAGGGCAGCCAGCAGGATGGGCCAGAACCCCGTTTCGTCGGGGGCTCCGGACAGACCCAGCCAACTCACGCCCGCGAGGAAGAGCCCCAGCGGAGCCAAGGCGCCGACGGTCCCGCCGCGGAAACGGAGGGGTGGGGCCCCGGAAGCGGGCGTGGGTGGATGGAGGTTCATGGATGGTCGAGCAGGCTTGGTGAAGGGACGGCACACGGAGACGGAGCGGGGAAGCTAGCACCACACTAGGCCCGCCGCCCCGCCACAGAAAGGAACGACACGTGACCCATCGCGACGACGGCTTCGAGCTCTGGGACCTGCGGGTGGAGGTGATCCAGGGGGAGAAGCCCATGGTGTGCAATCACCCCGCGGGGAGCTTCTTCGACCTCCACGGGGAGAACCTGATCTTTCCGGCGGGTCAGACGTTCCCGCTCTACCCTCTGGCGGCGCTGCTGCCCATCCTCCCGGCGAAGCAGCGGGACACGCACCCCCACGACTGGATGACCACCGACACGGACATCGCGTGTCCGGATCCAAACTGCGGAGGACTCTTCCGCATCACCCGCACGGGCCGTCGAACCTTCAGCCACGCCGACGTGACGGCGGTGCCTCTGCCGTGAACGACGGACGTCGCTTCGAGCTGGCGCCGGGCTACGACATCTCCCGCCTCGTCGTCGGCGGATGGCAGCTCTCCCAGGGTCATCACCGCTCTCCGGTCGCCGTCGAAGACGCCATGGAGACTCTGGTGGCCCTGGCAGACATGGAGTTGGACACCTTCGACTGCGCCGACATCTACACCGGGGTGGAGGAGCTGTACGGGCGCTTCCTCAAGCGCTGGCGGACCACGTCGGGAGGAGCCCGGCCCATCCGGATCCACACAAAGCTGGTCCCGGACCTTTCGATGCTGGCCGTGGTGGACGGGGCCTATGTCGAGGAGATCGTCCACAGGTCGCTCCGTCGACTGGGTGTCGAGACGCTGGACCTGGTGCAGTTCTACTGGTGGGACATCACGGTCGGGGACTGGCTGGGCGCCGTGGGTGCGCTGGCCGACCTTCAGAAGGCGGGGAAGATCCGCCACATCGGGGCCACCAACTTCACCGCTGCGGAAGTGCGCGCCATGGAGGAGGGCGCCGGGGTCACGGTGGTGGCGGACCAGGTGCAGTACTCCGTCCTGGACCGGCGACCGGAGCACGGACTGGCGGCACACTGCGCGACCGCGGCGACACACCTGCTGTGCTTCGGCGCCCTGGCGGGTGGGCTCCTCACGTCGAAGTGGCTCGGGGCCGCTCCCCCGTCACCCCCGCTGGCCACCCGATCCCTGACCAAGTACCGGCTCATCGTCGACGAGTTCGGTGGGTGGGAGGCCTATCAGGCCCTGCTCTCCGAGATGGCGGCGCTGGGCGCCGAACGGGACGTGGACATCTCGGCGGTGGCGCTCCGGTTCGTCCTGGACCAACCCGGGGTGGCGGCGGCCCTCACGGGATTCGCTTCGGTGGAGCGGATGCGTGCCAACGCGGCGGCGCTGGACCTCGTCCTCACGCCGGAGGACCACGCGCGGCTGCGCCGGCACAGCGACGCGGCGCCGGGTCCCGCCGGAGACGTCTTCGCTCTGGAGCGGGACCGGACCGGGCCCCACGGCCGGATCATGAAGTACGATCTGAACGCGGCCGGGGGATGAGGATGGAGTCCCTGCGGCGGAACTTCGGCAGGAGTAATCCGGTCCGGGCCTTGTAGGACGTCCAGCCGTCGTGACGGGACAGGGAGGCGTCGGTCATGAGCATGTTGGGTAGGAAGAGGAATCCCCATACCCAGACCAGGATGGCCCACGGGATCCAGTGGCGCACCAGAAGCGCGTAGGATCCGTACACCATCATCTCCCCCAGATAGTTGGGGCGGCGCACGTAGCGGAACATGCCGTCGGTGATGAGCCCTTTCCGGTACTGCAGCACGAAATGGCGCTGGGCGTCGGCGGCCATCATGAGGGAGAGTCCCAACGTGTGGAGGGCGATGGTGAGGGCCAGCAGCGCGAAAGGCGCCGGCGGCCTGGGCTGGAGCACGTCGGAGATCAGGAGCCAGGGGGCCACCCAGTACAGTCCCAGGACAGCGGCGAAGGCCAGGAAGCCTCCCCCCAACGTCACCCGGACCCGCCAGCGGGGGTCGGGGAAGGCCACGTCCTTGAGGATCCAGCAGAAGCCGTAGGTGCCGTGCAGGGCCAGGTAGGTCCATGCGTCGGCCGAGTTGTTCCCGTAAAGCCACATGAGCCCCCCCACGAAGAGCGCGGTGCCGCCCTTCTGGGCGTTGATGACCCAGGCGAGTCGGAGGAGCTTGGGCCCGCCCAGGAAGTCGGTGCTCAAGTGCCCACTGAGCCTGCTCAGCGCCGCGGCCCAGGCGGGCGGGGGGGTGGACTTCGCCATGCTCAGTCGAACTCCCGACGGGGCGGTGTCTGATCCTGACCGACGCGCCCCGACTGGATGTCCGCCCGGTTGTAGTTCTCCCCTCGGATCGCCGCGCCGGCCAGCCGTCGAAGGAGGTTGATCTGGCCCACGTGGGTGAGGGCGTCGGCGATTGCGCCCTGGAAGATTCTTCCTTCGCTGTGCCCAAGGGGTTCGTCTGAAGCCAGATACGCGTCAAGGGATGCCATTCCGGCGAAGAACCGCTCGATCTCTTCATCCCACGCCCCGGGTGGCTGGGCGCTCCACGCCTCCTCGCCCCGGGCCTGGGTCAGAGCCCAGGCCATGAGATCCCCCATGTGGCTGAGGATCTCCAGGGGCGTGCGGGTGGCCGCACCGGCCTGGAACCCATCGAAGGACGGCGGCGCGTCCCGGAGGGCCTTTCCCGCCCGGTAGGCCAGCGTAGCGAGGGTGTGGCGCAGATGGGCGCGGGCGGTCATCCGGATCTCGGCGTCGGCGTTGGCAGGGAGTAGAGTCGTGCGCCAACGCTGGGGGGCGCGTGCGCCCAGCGCAACCGACCACTCGCGTGAGGCCGTCCAGGGGCGCATCTTGCCGGCCGTGTGCGTCGCACCCTGCCTCCGGGCGGCTGCCCCGGCGCGAGTCGGACCACGTTGGGGGGCTTTGGTGGAATGGGCACGATCGGCCAACCGAATCGGGAGGGGAACATGAGAAAAGGCCCGTTGAAGCGTGTGTCGCTCGCTGCGGCCATGGGAGTGCTCTTCAGTTTCCCCGCCGCACCCGCCGCCTCGCAGACGGCCCCTGGCTTCCTGGTTTCCACCGACTGGGTGGCCGCCCACCTGGACGATCCGTCCGTGGTCCTTCTCCACGTGGACGGTCGGAGGACCGCCTACGAAGAGGGGCACATCCCCGGCGCGCGCTTTCTGGAGCTCAACGGCATCGCGTGGCCCGGTGACCCCGACGTCGGCACGGAGATGCGGACCCCCGCGGAAATCGATGCGGCCTTCGAGGGCGCCGGCGTCCGCGACGGCCAGCACGTGGTGGTCTACGGCGCCAACCCCCTGGCCGCCGCCCGCGCCTGGATGACGCTGGACGTCATGGGGTGGGGCGACGCCGCGTCGCTCATGGATGGGGGGATGGGCGCGTGGCGGGAGGAGGGGCGTCCCGTATCCACCGAGGAGCCTGAATTCGCCGAGGGTTCCGTGACGCTCACGCCGCGCCCGGGCGTCGTCGTGGACTCGGACTGGGTGCTGGCGCACCTCGAAGACCCGGCGGTGTCCCTTCTCGACGCGCGGCCCGACGACGAGTACACGGGAGCCGACGGCGGGATGGGGGGGCGCGTCCACGGAGGTCACATCCCCGGCGCGTACCAGATCTACTGGGAGGAGTTCGTCGAGAGTCGCCCCATCCACCGGGCGCATCCGGTGGAGGAGATCCAGGCGCTCTTCGCGCCCATGGGAGCGGAGCCTGGATCCACGGTGGTGGTCTATTGCATGGTGGGTCTGCGGGCCAGCTATGCGTACCTCATGGCGCGCATGCTCGGCTACGACGCCAAGTTCTACGACGGGTCCTGGATGGACTGGGGAAGCAGGGATCTGCCCTACGTCAGCGGGACGTCGCGGCGGTAGGCCCTACTCCAGGTAGGTATATCCGTCGATGCCCTGGTCCAGGAATCGGCGCATGCTGACGGCCTCCTGGAGGGTGAGGCGCTTGGCCGTGAGGGCCGCCTCGATCTCCTTGCGCAGGTCGCGGCGGATGTCGTCCGGGTCGAACTGCACGTACTGGAGGACCTCGCGCACCGTATCGCCTTCCACCACCTCCTCGAGGTGCCAATTCCCGTCGGTGTCCAGCACCACGTGCACCGCGTGGGTGTCCCCGAAGAGATTGTGCAGGTCGCCCAGCGTCTCCTGGTAGGCTCCCGTGAGGAAGACCGCCAGGTAGTACGGGTCGAACTCGCCGGGACCGACCTCCGTCAGTTCCCCCTTGGTCAGGGGATGGAGGGGCAGCGAATTCTGCGGCTCGCCGTTGCCGGGAAAGCGGTCCACACGGCCGTCGGAGTCGCAGGTGACGTCCGCCAGAATCCCCCGGCGGCTGGGCTTCTCGTTCAGCCGGTGGATGGGCGCCACGGGGAAGACCTGATCGATGCCCCAGGCGTCGATGAGGGATTGGAAGAGGCTGAAATTCGAAAAATAGAGGTCCGCCAGACGGTCGGGCAGATCCCACTGGTCCTCGGGAATCTCGTCCCGGGGCCGCTGCGCCAACCTGTTTCCGACGGCCCAATACAGTTCCTCGCACGCGGCCCGGGCGGTGATGCTCATATAGCCCAGGTTGAAGAGGCTCATGGCCTCGTTGAGGGCGTGCTCCGCGTCCTGGTAGACCTCGATGGGGTCGCTATCGCCGCCTTCCATCCGCTGGTGGGCGTCCACCAGGTCCAGGAGCGGCTGAGGCACGTCGTCTTCGGGCAGCTCGTTCAGGGCCCGGTCCACCAGGTCCACGTCCGGCTCCGACGGAAAGACCCGCGTGCCCAGGACCTGGAAGACGAGAACGCCGGAGTGGGCCACAAGGGCCCGACCCGACTCCGTGATGATGTCGGGGTGTCGCACGCCGGCATCGTCGCAGATCGACTTCACGCGGTGGATGATGTCGCCGGCGTATTGCTCCACCGTGTAGTTCACGGACGACTGGGAAGCGGACGCCGAACCGTCGTAGTCGATGCCCATGCCGCCGCCCAGGTCGATGATTCCCATGGGGGCGCCCAACTTCACCAGCTCCACGTAGATCTGGGCCAACTCGTTCACCGCGTACTTCACGGTGCGGATGTCGTAGATCTGCGACCCGATATGGCAGTGGAGCATCTGGAGGCCGTCGATGAGCCCCTCGTCGCGGAGCCAGTCCACCGACGAGAGGATCTGGCTCACCGAGAGGCCGAACTTGCCCCTGAAGCCCACGGAGTCAGCCCAGCGACCGATGCCTCCGGAGGCCAGCTTGGCCCGGATCCCGAAGCGAGGCGTGACGGCATGGATCCGGGAGGAGTGGATGAGCATCTCCAATTCGTGGGTCTGCTCGATGACCGGGATGATGTTGCGCCCCATCTTGGCTGCCAGGATCGCCGTCTCGATGAACTCGGCATCCTTGAATCCGTTGCAGATGAGGGGCATCTCGTTGACGCCCTGGGTCAGCGCCAGCCCGGCCAGCAGCTCGGGCTTGGACCCCGCCTCCAGGCCGAAGCCCATGGACCGGCCCAGATCCCGGATCTCCTCACAGATGTGGCGCTGCTGGTTGACCTTGATGGGATAGACGCAGGTGTACTTCCCGTTGTACTCCCCGTCCAGGATCGCCTCGTCCCACGCCCGGCGCAGATGCGCCATGCGGTGCTCCAGGATCCCGGAGAATCGGACGACCACCGGGGGCCACAGGTCCCGGGCCTGGAGTCCCTCGACCACCTCCATCAGATCGATGCTCCGGTCGCTCTCACCGTCGGGGTATACCTCGATGGTGCCCCGGTCGGACACCCCGAAGTACCCGCCCCCCCAGTTCTGGAGACCGTACAGCTCCGCCGAGTCCTGCGCTGTCCAAGGGGCCGTCTCGGTGGGCGGCTGTTCGGTGTCCTTCATCTTCGTGAGGACCTCACGGGAGGGCGGTGGAGGGACGTGGGGTATCAAGAGTCTCGAAGTGAGGGCCCCGCCACAAGACTTTGTCCTCCGCCGAGTCTATTCCGCCCGGAGCGCCTCCAGCGGATCAATGCGCGCCGCCCTCCGCGCCGGAATCCAACTGGCCGTCACCGCAACCAGGGTGAGGAGGCCGGCCGCCGCCGCATAGGCCGCGGGCGAGGTGGGTTCCACACCTACCAGCAGGCCGGCCACGATGCGGCTGGAAGCGAGGGAGAGCAGCGTGCCCATGACCACGCCCAAGGCAACCAGGGACATGGCGCCTCCCACGACCATGCGCTGGACATCGCCGGGCTGGGCGCCCACCGCCATGCGCATGCCGATCTCACGGGTGCGCCGGCTCACGACGTACGAGATCACCCCGTAGAGACCCACTGCGGCCAGGAGAAGGGCCGTGCCCGCCGCGATGGCCAGGAGCAGCGACACGAACGCCAACCGGGATGATGCTTCGGCCACCACGGCCTCCATGTCGGTGAGGTTGGTGAGGGGGATCTCCGGGTCCACCTGGGCGACCGCCTGGCGGATGGCCGGGAACAGCGACGACGGGTCGGACAGGTCCGACTTCACCACCAGGGAGACGGCTCCGGGCCACCAGCCCTGGTTCCACGTCTCTTCGGGGTTGTGTTGGATGGGATAGTAGATGGCCATGGCGGGCTGGCTCAGGGGTGCTTCGCCTTCCGAGGTAGCGCGGGCCACGTCGCCCACCACGCCGATGACATGGTAGAAGGGTCCCTCGGTGTTTCCTCCTGGGCCCACGCCTTGCCCCAGGGGGCTCCGCCCGGGCCAGAACCGGTCCGCGAACGCCTTGCTCACCACCACCGTGGCCCGGGTCGGATCGTCCAGGTCCTGGTCGGTGAAACCGCGTCCCTCCAGCACCGGGATCCCCATCGCCTCGAAGTACCCCGGCGACGTCGCCTCCTGACCCGCGCACGTGGTGCCGCCCTGCTCCTTGACCACGTCGTACACCGTTTCGTCCTCGAAGCCCTGGACCGTGCACCCGAAACCGCCGGACACGGGGAGCTCCTCCGACATGCCCGCCGAGGCCACGCCGGGGATGGCACGCACCCGGTTGAGGATGTCTCGGTAGGCGCTCCACACGTCGCTGTCGCCTTCGTGGCGGGCACGGCTCAGATAGAGATCCACGGCGAGCACGCCTTCGGCTTCGATACCGGCGTCGGCGCTCCGCAACGCGCTGAGGCTCTGGACCAGCAGGCCGGCGCCTACCACCAGGGTGAGCGCCAGCGCCACCTGGCTCACCACCAGGGCGCCGCGGAGACGCTGGCGTCCGCGACTCGCGGTGGTGGAGCGCGTGCTTTCCAACAGGCCCCCGCCGCGGCGGACGTGCGTGAAGAGCGGGTAGGCGGCCAGGGCGAGACCGCCGGCCAGCGCGAGCAGGAACGTCACCACCACCGCGTTGACGGAGAGAGACGCGCCCTGCACACGGGGCAGCTCAGCCGGAGCCAGGACGGTGAGCGCCGGCACGGCCCAATAGGCCAGCGCCACCGCAACCAACGCGCCGAGGAGTGCCAACGTGAGCCCCTCTGCGATCACGTATCGCCCGAGGGTCGTCCGGTTCGCTCCCAGGGCGCCGCGGAGGGCCAGTTCCTGGCGACGGCCTTCCATGCGTACCAGGAAGAGGTTGGCCACGTTGGTGCACGCGATGAGCAGCACCAGGCCCACGCCCCCAAAGAGGATCCACAAGGTGGACGCCAGGTCCCCCAGCACGCTCTCCTTGAGGGGGATGGCCTGGGTACGGAAACCGTACCCGTCGATGAAGCGCCTGCCGTAGGCCTGGGGGAACACGTCGGGGAGTCGGTCGGTGAGGCCCCGGAGTTCCTCCTCCACGGACGCGGGCGTCGCGCCGTCGGCCATGCGGGCGATGCTGGGGAAGACATGGTTGTTGTGGAACGTCCCGCCACGGTCGATACGGAGGGGGATCCACATCTCGGGCGCCATGTCCACGGGCCACCCGGGCAGTTCCACCCCCCGGTCCACGACGCCGATGATCTCCACGGGTCGATCGTTGTAGACGAGGGTCGTGCCCACCACGCCGGGATCACCACCGAGGACCCGCTGCCAGAATCCGTGGGAGATGAGCCCCACCATGGGGGCCGCCGGTGTGTCGTCGTCCGGGGAGATGAGGCGTCCCACGGAGGCACGCATCCCCAGGAGGTCCATCATGGATGCCGTCACCGCGACGCTCCGGACCCGCTGGGGTCCCGCGGCGGTCATGACGTTGCCTCCCCTACCGCGGTACAGGCCCATCGACTCCAGGGTCGTGGCCTCGTCGGTCAAGAACGCCCATTGGGCGGTGGACATGGCCCACACCTCGTTGGGCCCCACGCCGGGCACCTGGTTGCTCAGGCGAACCAGGCGCTCGGGCTGGGGATACGGAAGAGGTTGGATGACCACCCGATCCAGGAGCGAGTACAGGGCGGCGCTTCCCCCCAGGCCCAGGGCCAGGGTGGCCACCGCGGTTACCGTAAAGCCCGGGCTTCGCTTCATGCCACGCAGCGCGACCCTGACGTCATTGACGAATTCCTGGATCCAGTCCCCCATGGTTCCCCCCTTCATCCCGTTAACCGTGCGCAGGGCCCGCGCGTCCGCGAAGGCTCCCAGGGCCGCAACCAGCAGCCGCCATCCCGACTCCACGTCGGATTCGTTCGTGAGTTCTCCCTCCCACTCCCGCATGAAGCGGTCCCTGCGGGAGAGGGGGACCCGGTGCGCGGCGAGCCACACCAAGGCCCGCGCCCCCCGGAGGAAGATTCTGCCCGGGTGCATGTTCAGCCTTCGCTCGCCGGGCTCAGGTGGCCGAAAAGGGCCTGCTGGGCCATGACCCGCTCCCTCGCCTCGGCCAGGGCCGTGACGCCCTCGGGAGTAGCCTCGTAGTACCGCCTGGGAGGCCGGCCCTCGCGACGGGCGTCGGCCGCACCCTCCCAACGGGACGCCACCAGCCCCGACGCCTCCAGGCGACGGAGCAGTGGGTAGACCGTACCGCTGGGCAAATGGGCAGCGCGCATGATCTCGAACCCGTACCGGTGCCCCTGTGACAGGGCTTGGAGGACCACGGCTCCGTTGTAGCTGAGGGACGGGTCGGTACCGCCGTGTTTCGATGTCATGGGCTCGTGCACCTGGGTTCGATGGTCAAAACGGGCTTCGGCGAAGGCTGTGTGCGCGTGTACATAGATGCGTGTCTACATAGACGTCGCCCACCGCGACTTGGTTTCATGGCTTCCATCGCCGGGCAGGCTCTGGCCCCGGCCACTACGCAGGGCCACCTTTGAAAGTCCCTCGCGCCTGCCCCCGTCCCCACCGCTACCGCAGGAACGATTCCATGCGCGCCTTTCGTGTCGTCCCGGCTTTCCTTCTCGCGCTCACCCTGGCCGCCAAGGTGTCCGCACAGGTCCCCACCCCCGAGTCGGTCCTGGGCTTCCGGGTCGGCGCCGACTTCCACCTGGCCACCTTCGAGCAGTCCCTGGACTACTTCCAGCGGCTGGACGCTGCGTCGGACCGGCTGGAGCTGCGGAAGGTGGGCACGACGTCGTTCGGTCGCGACACGTACATCGCGCTCATTTCGTCGGCGGAAAACCTCCGCAACGTGGAGCGCTACCGGGAGATCGCCCAGCGGCTGGCCTATCCAGGGGACATGAACGACGAGCAGGCCCGTCAGCTCGCCCGGGAAGGGAAGGCCATCGTCCACATCGACGGCGGTCTCCACGCCAGCGAGGTGGCCCACGCCCAGCACACCATGCAGTTGGCGTACGACCTGGTCACCGGGGACGACGACCCGGAGGTCGCCGCCATCCTGGACAACGTGATCCTGGTGCTGTGGCCCAGCATCAACCCCGACGGCCAGACCCTGGTGGCCGACTGGTACATGTCCAACGTGGGGACCCAGTACGAGGTCGCGCCCACGCCGTTCCTCTACCAGAAATACGTCGGGCACGACAACAACCGCGACGGCTACATGATCAACCAGATCGAGTCGCGGACGGTAACCCGGGTGGATCGGGAGTGGGAGCCCCAGATCATCTACAACCACCATCAGACCTCGCCCTTCCCGACGCGCATCTGGATCCCGCCGTTCGCCGAGCCCATCAGCCCCAACGTCCACCCCCTCATGTGGCGGACGGTGAACCTGGTGGGCATGGCCATGGCCGAGGCGCTGGAGGAGCGGGGGCAGAAGGGCGCCACCCACATGGGCACTGGGTTCGACAACTGGTATCCGGGCTTCATGGACCACGCCAACAGCTTCCACAACGTGGTGTCGCTCCTGACCGAGACGGCGCTGTACCGGTATGCGACGCCCCATTTCTACACCATCTCCGACTTTCCCGACGAGGACCGCGACCTGCGGCCAAAGTCGCTGTACGCGAGTCCCTGGGAGGGCGGGTGGTGGCGGCTGCGGGACGCCGTGGACTACATGCTCACCGCGTCCGTATCGGTTCTGGACGTGGCGGCGAAGTACAAGAACGACCTTCTCTACAACCGCTATCAGGCGGCCCGCGACGTGACGGCCCAGTACCGTGCAGGTCCTCCCTACGCCTTCTTCGTGGGCGAGGACCAGCGTGACCCGGTGGCCGCCGTGGAGATGCTTCGCCGTCTGGCCTACAACGGCATCGAGGTGAAGCGCCTCACTTCCGCCGTCACCATAGAGGGCGTGACGCACGCCGCCGGGACATGGGTGATCCCCATGGACCAGCCCAACGCCAACTACGTGCGCCAGCTCTTCGCCGTGCAGGCGTACCCGGATCTGCGCGAGTATCCCGAGGGACCTCCGGATCAGCCCTACGACGTGTCCGGCTGGACGTTGCCGTACCAGTTCGACGTGCGCGTGGTGGAGATACGGTCGCCCTTGGAGGCGGAAGTCCGTTCGGCCATGGCGGACGTCCGGACCGATCCGCTCCCGTGGGACGCCACCGGCGACGGTGCGTCGTTCGATTCGCCCCCGGACGTCGGCTTTGATTCGCATCCCGTGGCGCGCGCCATCGTGCCGCCTGCGGGTAGGGTGCGGGGCGGTGGCGGCGCCCTGATCCTGGACCCGGCCCAGAACAACAGCTACAAGGCTTTGGGTACGGCTTGGGCACAGGGTGGCCAGGTGAGCTTCGCTCCGGGCCGGCCCGGGTCCGAGGATGGCGAGCCCGGAAGCAGCGGCAGTTGGGTCATTTCGGGCCTTTCCGGATCAGTCCAGCAAGCCATGGTGCGGGACCTCCGCCTGCAGGCCACCGGAGGCTCCATGCCGGCGGGCCGGGTGAGCAGGCCGAGGGTGGGGCTCTACCGGCCCTGGAACGCTTCCATGGACGAGGGCTGGACCCGGTGGGTCATGGAGATGTACGGCATCCCGCACACGAGCCTGTACAACGCCGACGTCCTGGCCGGTGAACTGAGGGACCGATACGACGTCATCGTCCTGGCCGACATCCGGGCTCGCTCCCTGATGGAGGGTTTCGGAAAAGGCTCCGTCCCACCCCGGTACGAAGGGGGTCTCGGCGCAGAGGGCGTGCGTGAACTGGACGCCTTCGTCCGGGCCGGCGGCACCTTGGTGGCCATCAACGGATCCACGGTCTTCGCGGTCGAGCAACTCCACCTGCCGGTGCGGGACGTCACCGATGGGCTCGAGCGTCGGGACTTTTCCGCCAGCGGGGCCATCGTGGAGTTGCTGGTGGATCCGTCCCACCCGGTCATGAGCGGGATGTCGCCCCGGGCCAAGGTCATGGTGGGCGGCAGCCCCGTCTTCACCACCGAGGACGGATTCGAGGGACACGTCCTGGCCAAATACCCCGCCGAGGGTTCGCCCCTTCTGTCGGGGTATCTTCTGGGCGAGGAGCATATCCAGGGGTATGCCGCCGCCGTGGACGTGAAGCACGGGGAGGGGCATGTCGTGCTTCTCGGATTGCGCCCCCAATGGCGGGGTCAGCCCTTCGGGTCGTTCAAGGTTCTGTTCAACGCGGCGCTCTATACCAAGGCCGTCGCGGACCAGGCGCCGGAGAACGGTGGGTTCTGGACGGCCCCCCCGGAGGCGGATGAAGAACCCGCGCCAAGCAGCGCGGGGAGCAGGAGGTAGCATGGCGGAGTACCGGACCCCCTGCGCCGAGAACGGGGTAGTCGCCTGACATGATGCCACTCACCCCGTGGGTCCGACGCCTGCTCATCGCCAACGTCGTCATGTTCCTGGTGACGATGGCGAGCCCCCCGCTGTATCGGGCCCTGATCCTGTACCCGCCCTGGATCTTCTACCGGCCGTGGACCCTGGTCAGCTACATGTTCCTCCATGGGGGTTTCGGGCACCTCTTCTTCAATATGCTGGCGCTCTACTTCTTCGGGCCGCGGCTGGAGAATCGACTGGGTGGACGCGACTTCCTCAGCCTCTACTTCCTCTCGGGGCTGGGTGGGGCGGTCTTCAGCTTCCTGTTCGCCCGGCAGTTCCCCGTGGTGGGCGCATCGGGCGCGGTGTATGGCGTGCTCCTGGGCTTCGCGATGTTCTGGCCCCGGGAGAAGATCTACCTCTACATGATCCTCCCCGTGGAGGCGTGGCTTCTGGTGGTGCTGGCCATCGGGGCATCGCTCTGGATGGGCATGTCGGGTTCGGGGTCGGGCACGGCGCACTTCGCCCACCTGGGCGGCCTGGGCTTCGCTTTCACCTACCTGAAGTGGGCGGATTGGAGGCGAGGAGCGAGTCGGCGTGCATTTCAGAAAGCCATGTCCCCCGGGCCTTCGCCGATCCTGGGGTCCGATCGTGGAGCCATCGCCCGCTGGAGGGGGATTTCGTTGGAGGGACTCCACGAAATCAACAGGGAGGAGGTGGTGCGGCTCCTGGCCAAGGCCGAGGCCAGTGGTCCGCCCAGCCTGACACAGGCGGAGCGAGACTTCCTGGAGCGGATGGCGAAATAGGTACCCGCTACCGCATCCCGGCTCGCGTGCACCGCGTGGAAGAGGTCATCCAGCGGAGCCGTTTCATCACGACGGCGGCCCACGCCCCCGATGCCGACGCAGCGCATGCCTTCGTGCAACGGATCCGCGAAGAATTTCCCGACGCCACTCACAACTGTTGGGCGTTCGTCGCAGGGCCTCCCGGGAACACCACCCACATCGGCATGAGTGATGACGGCGAGCCGCACGGCACTGCGGGCAAGCCCATGCTGACCACGCTGTTACACGGCGGCGTCGGTGAGATCGTGGCCGTGAGCACGCGCTACTACGGCGGCGTGAAACTGGGAACGGGCGGCCTGGGGCGGGCCTACTCGGGTGGCGTGAAGCTCGCACTGGAATCCCTCCCCACCGAGGAGCGCGTGGACCGGGTCGCGCTGGACGTGACCGTGGGGTATGCCGAGGTGGATGCGCTCCAGCGCCTGACCGCCGAGTTGGACGTGGTGGTGGAGGAGGAAGAGTACGGCGCCTCGGTGCGCTACCGCTGCGCCGTCCCCGCCTCGGATCTGGAGCGCTTCCGAAGAAGCGTGGCCGACCTCACCCGTGGCGACGGGAGGGTGGAGGCGGTCTAGAAGGTCCTACCACCCAAGGACCACACGTAGGTCGCGACCTTCTCCAGCTGATCGGGTCGTAGCGGCTGCGGGGGCATCAACCCGAAGCGCTCCACGGCGTGGGAGGGCAGGATGGACCGTTCGGCGTCGGGCGCCGGGGCGTACGACACTACGTGATCCACCGCGGCCTCTTGGGAATCGAACGCCTGGCGGAGGTGCATGGCCACCATGCGCATGGGGGGCGCCAAGTTGGGCGGTGGCTCCAGCGTGTGGCACTGGGTGCACACCTCGTCGAAGAGCCTCTGGCCTTCCTGCAGCATCGGGTCTTGGGGGTCCGCCCCTTGGTGGGCCACGGGCGTCACGCGTTCCATGGCCGGTGCCACATGGGGCTCGGTGACGGGACCCTTGAGTTGATGGCCGCACGCTGCGAGAAAGGGCAGGGCGGCGACGACGAGGGCGGCGCGCATGGATCCTCCCGGGTTGAACCGGGGGCAGGGCCGGCGACGTACGTGCAGGGCGTTGCGGGTAGCTTCGCGCTACCTCAGAAAGATAGCAGATCCCGCTGCGCCCCGGCGTCGATCGCGGTCAGGACCGCGACCCCCGCCGGGGACAGAACCCTCAGAGTCCGACTCAGTGGGGCCAGTTCTCGAAGGGCTGCTCCAGAGACGGGCTCTGGGGCGTGAACAGCTTGGCCCCCTCAGGCGTGATGTACATGTCGTCCTCGAGGCGCACGCCGAACTCGCCGCGGATGTAGATGCCCGGCTCGTCGCTGAACGTGTTGCCCACCTTGAGGGGCACCGTGTTCCCCTTCACCAGGTACGGCCACTCGTGGCCGTCCATGCCGATTCCGTGGCCCACGCGGTGGCTGAAGTACGTGTAGCCGGGCCCGTATCCACCGTCCTCGATGACCTTGCGGGCGGCGCGGTCCACGTCCTCCGCAGGAACGCCGGGCTTGGCGGCGGCCAGGGCGGCGGACTGGGCCCGGTACTCGATGTCGAACACCGACTTCATCTTGTCCGTGGGCGCGCCCAGGACGAAGGTGCGGCTGATGTCGGACTGGTAGCCCTCCACGCTGCAGCCGCCGTCGATGAGGATGATGGTCCCTTCTCGGATCAGCTGCGGCGTGATGGAACCGTGGGGCAGGGCCGAGAACTCACCGGTCTGGACGCTGGCGCCGCCCTGGAAGCCGAGGCGCTGATGGGCCATGCTCACCAGGCTGCCGAAATCCCGCTGGGTCATCCCTTCTTCCATGGCCAGGTAGGCGGCCTTGTACGCCGTGAGGGTGACCTCGTTGGCGAGCTGCATCAGGGCGATCTCGTGGGCGTCCTTCACACCCCTGCATCCTGCGGTGACGGGCGTTCCGCTCACCACCTCGCAGGTGGGCGCCACCTGGGCGAGGCCGTCGGCGAAGCGGAACTGCACGGTCTCTTCGGCGCCGATCTTGCCCGATGCGATGCCACGGGACCGGAGTCCCTCCACCACGCGCTGGTAGGGGTTTTCGTGCTCTTCCCAGGTATAGACGTCGGCGGTCTTCAGGGGCCCGAGGGCCAACTGCTCGCGGGCGCGGTCCTCCTCGAACGCGGGACACACCGCGAAGGCCTCGCCCCGTACCGGGATGACCACCGTGAACAGGCGTTCTCCACCACCCCACCGGATTCCGGTGAAGTACACCATGGACGTGCCGCCGTTGAGGTAGAGGGCGTCGAGGCCGGCGTCGGTCATGAGGCGCTTGGCGCGCTCCACACGACCGGCGCGTTCCTCCACGGAGATGGGGGTGGCCTCGGCCTCGCGGGAGGAGAGCCTGGCGATGGAGGGCGGGAGGCTTTGCTGGAACAGCGCGCCGGTGGGTGCAGCGAAGGACCGGGCGGGGTCCAGCGCCGCGCCCGCGGCGGCCAGGGTGGAAGCTCCCAGGAAGTAGCGTCTCGAGATCATGGTCGGCTCCGGAGTCGGGGGCGCCGGACGTCCGGCGCGGTCAAGCCGCCATGATACGGGACGGGCCGCAACCGCACCATGGAGAGCGAGGACGCTCGAGCCAGGTCCCAGGATGGTGCGTCAGGCACCGGACCACAACGCAGACGCCCCTCCAGGCCTGCCGTTCGCCAGGCGTCGTACCACTCGGGCTGAAGGACGAAGGTGTAGTGGCGTGTCACTCCCGCACTCTCCACCGGGACCCGAAGCCGGAACTCGGTGCCCATGATTGCGTCACACCCCTTTTCGGGGCTGGGGATGACGGCCTGGGGGGGCGCGTAGGCCTTCACGGTTCCTCCGACGGGGAGCTCCTGGCGGAAGAGAGGTCCTGACACCGTCATGTAGTCGGTTTCGCCCCCGCGCGTGGCATGGATACGCGCATCGGAGCCGACCTCGAAACGCCGATGACCTCCCTCATCCCGCTTCAGCGACGCATCGTCCCACACGACGCTGCGGGCCTCGGTGCCCAGATTCTGCACCGTGAGGATCATGCCGGCCTGGCTGGCGTCCACGGCAAACCGTACGACGCCGTCGATGACTGCGTTGCCGTCCAAAGCCAGGCTTTGCTCGGCGCCGTCCACAACCACCGTGGCGGTCCGGACGGACAATGGATATCGCGTGATGGCGCGGGGGCCCGCGGCGCAGCCGGAGAGCACGGAGACGATGAGCAGGAAGGCTCCCCGAACAGGGGGTGTGGCGATCAGGCGGGTCATCGATCCTCCTCTTTGGGGGAGGCGTCGCGGAGGGTCGAGCGACGTCCCCCGACCATTCCTGCTACCGCTGCGGATGCCGGGGGGATCCTCGGCCGGAATCGCCGGCCCGGCGTCCTTGCCCTAGCTTGTCCGCCGTCACCCTGATTCTGGAGTCTCCATGCACACCTCCCCCTCCATCCGCTTCTTCGCCCTGGGAGCCGTGGCCTTGGTAGCCGCATGCGCTTCGGGCGACGAGGCCTCGGCCCCGGCAGGCGACGATGCCACCGCGGCCCTCATCGCGCGAGCCGACTCCTTGGAACTACCGACCGAGTATGTGCCGCCGCCGGGCGATGCCCTGGAGCACAGCACGTCGGGCTTCGCCAAGATCCTTTGTTCCGCGGTGTTCATCACGGGACTCGATCCCGCCGACGGCGCCGAGAACGTGGGCTACTTCACCAGCCCCTACGAGGAACGCCACTTCGTCACGGACACGGTGGTGGACTACGACCGCCAGGAGGTGCGCTTGACGCTCCCCTCAGGCGCCGTGCTGGCCGCCAAGAAGTACAAGAGCCAGGGGTGCATCACCCGACCCATCGGCGAAGACTCCGTCTACTTCACCCCTACGGACGTGGCGGTGAACCTGCCGCCCGCGGCCACCACGCCATGGCCCATGGGTGACGTCCTGTCCGACGAGCCGTTCCCGGCAGAGTTGGACATGGCCAAGGTGGCGCAGGCCATCGAGGAGGGCTTCGGCGGCCCCGACGCCATGACCGAGGGGCTGGTGGTCACGTACAGGGGACGCATCATCGGGGAGAAGTACGCCGAGGGGATCGGCATCCACACGCCGCTTGAGAGCTGGTCCATGGGCAAGAGTCTCACCGGAGCGCTCATGGGGATCCTCATCCATCGTGGTGTCTACGAGCTCTGGCAGCCGGCCCCGGTGCCCCAGTGGCAGAACGAGAGCGACGGCCGCAAGGAGATCCGCATCGGTGACATCATGCGCATGTCCTCAGGGATCCGAATCCGGGCGCCCCAGGATCCAGACTTCGATCCGTCGCTGGGATATCCCGACCACGTCTATCTGTACACCGGCCGGGTGAACTCCTTCGAGTACGCCGCCACGCGTCCGCAGCAGTGGCCGCCCAACACCATCGGGCGGTACAGGAACACCGATCCGGTGCTCACCAACTACCTCATCCGCCTGGGGGTGGAGGGCACACTCGAGGAAGACTACCACTCCTTCCCGCGCAGGGCGCTCTTCGACAAGATCGGCGTCCGTGACGCCGTCATGGAGACCGACCCGTACGGCAACTTCCTCACCCAGGGCTACGAGTTCCTGCCCGCCCGGGACTGGGCGCGGTTGGGGAACCTGTACCTTCAAGACGGCGTGTGGAACGGAGAGCGGCTCCTTCCGGAAGGGTACGCCGAGTACGCCCGCACCCTGGCGCCGGCCTGGGTGGCCGATGGGCGCCCCGTCTACGGCGGGGCGTTCCAGTGGATCAACGGGGACGGCGACTTCCCCGTGCCCGAGGACGCCACGTACTTCGCCGGCGCGGGCGGGCAGACCACCCTCATGATCCCCAGCCATGGCCTCGTGGCAGTGCGCCTGGGCAAGTACAAGGGTGCCCGTGCCGGTGGCCAGGCGTTCGACCGTGGGCTGGCACTGCTGATTGAGGCCGTGCCCCCGCTGAGTGGCGGGATGCAGCCGTAGTCTTCGACTCAGCCCGGCTTCACGCCCAGGATCTGCACCACGGCGCTCTCGCCGTGGTGCACGATACCCTCGGCCATGGTGCGGACGAGTTCCCGGGCGATCCGCAGCTCGAGGCCGTCGAGCTCCCGACCCACCGCGTCCCTGGTCATGAGGAGGTCCGGCTCCCTGGGGCCGCCGGTGCCGTAGTGGAGCTGATCGGGAGTGTAGGCCTCGAGGACGAAAACACCGCCGGGGCGCAGGCCCGCCACGGAAGCGGCGTGGACCCGGGCGCGGAGTGCGGGCGGCAGATGCAGGAAGATCGAGACGATGCCCGCCCACGCGCCTGGTGCGATGCCGAAATCGGCGAGGTCGGCGTGGACGAGGTGGAGCGTCACGCCCTGCGTCTCAGCCAGCTTGCGAGCCTTCTCCAGGCCGACCGATGAGGCGTCCACGGAGGTGACTTCGTGGCCCCGGGCGGCGAGGTACGCTCCGTTGCGCCCCTCGCCGTCGGCCAGGCAGAGCACGGGGCCCGCGGGGATGCGATCCGCGACGGAGGCCAGGAAGTCGTTGGGCGTCGTGCCGTAGATGTATTCGTCCCGGGCGTAGCGTTGGTCCCACATGCTCATGGCCGGTGGGGGGATGAAGGAGGGGGGGAAGGCGGCCGGCGCGTGCGGGGCACGCCCCGCAATGCCGTCTCCAGCACGGCGAGCTCGTCGCTCCACTCCACCCGCCATCCGGCAGGCGTCCGCACCGTCTCGATGACGCGCACCTCGGGAACCGCTCCGCTCAGCCGCTCGACGGTGCGATAGACCACGAAGGCGCGATCGTCGCCCTCGCTCACGTGCCCGATGACCTCGTCGTCATGGTTGAAGAGGGCGTGCATGAGGCCGGGCATGTCATCGATCATGGTGCCCACGGCGCGGTCGAAGACCTCGGGGGCTCCAAGTTCGCCGTACCCGGATCGGTCCGTGTTCGCCAGATACCGGCGCGTATCCCCGGTGGTGTCGGCGTCGGCCATCATGGTCACCACATCGTGGAACCGGGTCAGCGTTCCCTGGGCGATGAACTGCGTGGCGGCGCCCCAACGGATCGCCCTCACCGATCGCAGGAAGAGGGCGGCGACTGCTTCGGGGGTGGCGGTGAGCTCGGCCAGTGAGCGGGTCGGGGGCGACGGCTGGCCCGTGGTCTGGCCGAGGGCCGGATGCGACATCAGCAGGGACGCCAGCAGCAAGGCGGGAAGGGCGACTCCCTGGGGGCGACGACGGACGAAGTCGGGCATCGGCTCGTGGTGAGGGCAGGGC
>DATHZE010000170.1:0-3979 GCA_035458765.1 Longimicrobiales bacterium | reverse complement strand
CTGGCCCCCGACTTCATGGGCTTCCGGCCGCAGCGGTCGGCGCTCATGCTCATGGGCGACGAGTCCATCACCCTCGAGGAGTTGATCGCCTACAAGCAATCCACGCGCATGGCGGCGGCGGACCGGATCCTGGATGACCTGATCCCTGCCGTCCGGGCGTCGGACGATGCCGAAGCGAAGCAGGCCGCCGACGTCCTGGAAGCGTGGGACCGGACCGCGGATGCGGGAAGCCGCGGCGGCGTTCTGTTCCTGGCCTGGCTGGAGCAGTTTGCGTACACGTCGCAAGGTGGCGGGTGGGCCACGCCCTGGAGCACCGGCGACCCCGTCGCTACCCCTGACGGCCTCGGTGATCCAGTGGCGGCGGTGCGGCTTCTCGGCGCCGCGGCCCGGAGCGTGAAGGACAAGTACGGCGTCCTGGACGTGCGTTGGGGCGACGTGCATCACGCCAAGGTCGGCGACTTCGAGGTTGAGGCCAGCGGGGCGCCGGGCGATCCGGGCGGAGTGTTCCGCGTGGCGGCCTACCAGGAGGATGCCGAGGGGCGCCGCTGGGTGAACCACGGGGATACGTGGTACGCCGCGCTGGAGTTCACTCCCGACGGCGTAAACGCGCGGGTGCTTCTGGCGTACGGCAATTCCTCGCAGGCCCACTCCCCGCACCGGGGAGACCAGTTGGAGCTCTACGGCCGCAAGGAGATGCGGACGCCCTGGAGGACCCGCGGGGACATCGAAGCGCATCTCGAGGCCACAACCGACCTGACATCCCCGGAGTCGACCCCATGAACACCCGTCTGCCCACGGCACTGTGCGCAACCCTTGCCCTGGCTCTGGCCACGGCCCCCCTGGCGGGCCAAACCATGCCCCCCCAGGAGTACCAGGACCTCTCCAAGTCCATCTTCCGAGAGCTCATCGAGATCAACACGACCGACTCGGAGCTGGGCAACAACACCACGGCGGCCCGAGCAATGGCCAAGCGTCTTCTGGACGCCGGTTTCCCCCCGGAGGATGTCCACGTGCTGGTGCCGGAGGATGCCCCCACCAAAGGGAACCTGGTGGCCCGGTTCCGGGGGCGGGACACGGGTGAGAAGGCGGTGCTGCTCCTGGCCCACATCGACGTGGTGCAGGCGCTCCCGGAGGACTGGAGCCCGGACCTCGACCCCTTCGAGTTCCTGGAGCGGGACGGCTACTACTACGGCCGCGGCGTCACCGACGACAAGGACGAGGCGGCCATCTACACGGCCAACCTGATCCGCATGAAGCGCGAGGGCTTCGTGCCGGACCGTGACATCATCGTGGCGCTGACGGCCGACGAGGAAGGAGGCCCCCGCAACGGCGTGGAGTTCCTCCTGCAGGAGCACCGCGACCTCATCGGCGACGCTGCCTTCGCGCTCAACGAGGGCGGCGGCGGCATGGAGAAGAACGGCCGGAAGATCTCCAACAACGTCCAGGCGTCGGAGAAGAAGTTCCTCTCCTTCGAGTTCGAGGGCCGCAACCCCGGTGGCCACTCCTCCGTTCCTGTGAAGAAGAACGCCATCTACGACCTGTCCCAGGCGCTTCTGGCTGTGCAGCACTACGACTTTCCGGTGAAGCTCAACGAGGTCACGACGGCCTTCTTCTCCCGTTCCGCCGAACTCGTGGGTGGCGAGATGGGCGAAGCCATGACCCGGGTCGTGGCCAACCCCGGCGACGCAGCTGCGGTGGCGACGCTGTCCACGGAGCCGGGCTACAACTCGCGACTCCGCACCACCTGCGTGGCCACAATGCTCCAGGGTGGCCACGCCCAGAACGCCCTTCCGCAGTCCGCCAAGGCCACGGTCAATTGCCGGATCCTGCCGGACCACGACCCCGAAGACGTGCAGCACCAACTCCAGGCGTTGGCCAGCCCCTACGACGTGACCGTCACCCCGATGAACGCCGCCACGCCCAGTCCGCCTTCGCCCCTCACCGAAGAGGTGCTGGGTCCCATCGAACGAATCACAGCCGAGATGTGGCCCGGCGTGAAGGTGCTCCCGGTCATGAGCACCGGCGCCACCGACGGTCTCTACCTGCGGCGCGCAGGGATTCCCGTATACGGTGTGAGCGGGCTCTTCGGCGACATGGACGACTCGCGGGCCCACGGTCAGGACGAGCGCATCAGCATCCCCAACTTCTATCAGGGGCAGGAGTTCCTTTACCGCCTGGTGAAGGCGCTGACGGGCGGAGGGATCGCCTGAGGACAGGGGCGTTCATGCGCTGCCTGGCAGGAGGCCTGTTGGCGGCGACCCTGGTCGCGGCCTGCTCCGGTTCCGACGTGACGGAGCCGCTCGAGCCGCCGGGGATCTCCGTGTCCGTTCCGCCCGGGTCCGTCCGCTTGCTGCGGGGCCAGTCCGGGACCCTCTACGTCTCGCTCCAGCGGAACGGGGGCTTCGCCGGGCCGGTGGCCTTCGAGGTGCTGGGGGCACCCCCTGGTGTGACGCCCAGGCCGGATGTCGTGCCACCCGAGGCCGACATCGCGGTGCTTCACCTGGACGTGGCCGTGGAGGCCGCCGCAGGGACCACCATCTTGTCGATCAGGGCCACCGCGTCCGGCGTCCAGTCGGTGGCGGTGGACGTCCCATTGACGATTCTCGGCGTGGCGCCGCCGTTCTGGGGCACGATCTTCATCGATCCGGACATCATCACGCAGGCAGACCCGACGACGTTCATCGGGCTCTCCTATGCCGGGAGGGAGAGCCGGACCATGTACGACCGACGAGTCAGCAACTGGATCACCCTCGAGCCGTACCTCTTTCTGGCCGACTTCGATGACGGGCTGCACGCGGAGGTGCAGGTGAATCCGGAATTCGGCAGTCCAGAGGCGGCCCAGGTCGAGGCGGAGCGGTACGCCGAGGTCATCGGCCGGCTGCCCACGGCCCTCCGCACCGACGTCGAGACCGTCTGGATCCACCGGGGGACGAACCCCTTCGGTGGGGGAAACCGCAATCTCCTGATCCATACTGGGCAGGCGGATCTGTACGAGGAGGACGGAATCCTCGAAGAAACGTTCGTCCATGAGGCCGCGCACACGTCGCTGGATGCATACCACGCGGCGCATCCGAATTGGGTGGCGGCACAGGTGGGGGACGGGACGTTCATCTCAACGTATGCCCAAGACAATCCGACCCGCGAGGACATCGCCGAATCGTACCTGACCTATCTGGCGGTCCGGTATCGCTCGGACCGGATTTCTCCTGAGCTCGGCGCGACCATTCGGGTGGCGATTCCGTTCCGGTTCGCCTACTTCGACCAGCTTCCGCTGGACATGTATCCCATCGTCCCAAGGGCCCAGGAGCGCTAATCGAGCGCTGCCCCGGTATGACCGGCGGCCTCCCTCTTGGATCTGCCGGAGGCATGACGTAAGAAGGGCGGGGCTCCCTCGGGAGGGAGCCCCGCCTCTGTCGTGCCGGGTATCGCGTCCGAGGTGCCGCTCCGGATCAATACCCCGGGTTCTGCGTGATGGCCGGGTTCTTCTGAATCTCCTCCGCGGGAATGGGCAGGAGCATGTGTGCCGTGTTCAGGTTGCCCAACTGCGCCGCCAGGGGATCCCGGGCCTCGAACTGGGAGATGAAGTAGGCACTGCCCCGCTGCACCATGTCGAACCAACGCTTCAGCTCGTACGACAGCTCCCAGGACCGCTCCTGGTAGATGGCGTCCCGCATGGCCGACTGGCTCAGCACGCCGATGTCGGCCGGCTGGGCCCGGTTCTCGTTGCCCGTTCCCTGCCGGGCGCGGGCGCGGACGGCGTTGACAGCCTGCGCCGCCGCGCCGGCGTTGCCCAACTCGTTCTGTGCCTCGGCCAGGATGAGGTATGCCTCGGCGAACCTGTAGAGCGGAATATTGATGTCGCCGCCGCCCCAGAAGTCCTGCCCCCTGTCCGAAGGGATGTACTTCTTCACGTGGGGGTAGCCGTTGGGGAAGCCGTTCTCGGCATTGGTCGGGCTGAACTTCACGGGACTGGCACAGT
>DATHZE010000169.1:0-11933 GCA_035458765.1 Longimicrobiales bacterium | reverse complement strand
GACTTCCTGCCGTTTGGAGTGACACAGAGTTCGGCTCCAGGCTGACGGCAATGAGCGATCGGGGTGGCTCACACCCCGTGCACGTCAGGAGTACGTGGGCGGTTAGCAGTGCCTGAACCTTGTGAAACACAAATGCCTCCGGGAGGGCTCCTGCAGTAATCGCGTACGAGCGCCATGCGCGCAGAGAGGGTTCGGGGGCACGGTAGGGAGCGGGCGGGGAAGTAGCAAGGATCGGTGGGCAGTTCCTTAAGGACAAGCCACCATTCCGCGCCGTGACCAAGTCTGCCACTGGCGCTTCGACCGTTGCGTGCGCGCTGAGTGTGTCGAGATCTTCCAGTCAACATCGTGACGACGTTGGGTTGCGCTGCCTCTGTCAGCTGCCATTCGGCTCCGGTGAGATCAGGCCGCATACCGATGATGGAGTGGCAGCGAATTCGCCCGTCGTGGCCCGGGCAACCGCAACGCCGTGTACGGACCGAGGGGCCAACCCACTCCCCGAGCAAAGGGAGAACCGCACACCCCATGTGCTACGAAGGAAAGCTCTACCGTCCGCCCTCCGAGGCCCGCTCCTACATCCTGCAGGCCACCATCGGGTGTTCGCACAATCTCTGTACGTACTGCGACATGTACCGGGACAAGACGTTCCGGTTGAGGGAACTGGACGACGTGCTGGAAGACCTGGAGCTGGCGGGCTCGACGTACTCCGGGATCGACAAGATGTTCGTGGCCGATGGTGATGCGTTGGTCATGGAAGTGCCACGGTGGCTGACGATCCTGGGTCGGGCCCGGGCGGTGTTTCCCGGCCTCCGACGCGTTTCGTGCTACGCCACCGCGGAGAACGTACTGGAGAAGAGTGATGACGACCTGAGGGCTCTGCGCGAAGCCGGCCTGGGCTTGCTCTATGTCGGACCGGAGTCGGGGGATGACGTCACCCTGAAGCGCATCGTGAAGGGAGGGACGTTCGCCGAACACGTCGAGGCAGCCCGCAGGGCCCGGGCGGCGGGGATGAAACTCAGCGTCATCGTCCTGCTCGGGGCCGGCGGGGTGGATCGGACCCAGGAGCACGCCACGGAGACCGCCCGCCTGATCACGGAGATGGACCCCGAATACCTCGGAGCCCTGACCCTGACGGTGATCCCGGGCACGCCGCTCGACCGGATGGAGACCAAGGGGAAGTTCGCGCTGCCTCCGGTTCCCGAACTGCTCCGCGAACTGCGCACCATGGTCGCCGAGGCTCGCCCTACCGACACGCTCTTCCGGACGAACCACGCCTCCACATACCTGTCCCTGGCCGGTCGGTTGCCTCACGATTCCTCCCGCCTGACCGCGGCCATCGATCTGGCGCTGGAGGGCGGGCTGCCGCTGCGGCCCGAATTCATGCGAGGGCTGTGACCGCTTCCGCCCCGATCAGCGCGCGCCCGCCGCGACCCTCATAGCCTCGACGGTCCGTCCCGCCGCTGAGGCGTCAGCACCGCCCTGGATCATGCGAAGCATGCCTTGGCGGTGTTGAGGCGATGCGACCATTCCGGCGAAGGCGGCCGCGTTGGAGTAGAAGAGCTGGACGAACTCTTCCCATTCCTCGGTCCCTGCCAGGAGACTCTTCTCGTACGTCTCAAAGGCGCCTCGGCTCACATCGTCACCTTCCAGCGCGGTCTGGATCCGCTCGGCGGCGAAGCGCGCGGAGTGCATCGCAACGGAGACCCCCGACGAAAAGACCGGGTCGATGAACTGGGCGGCGTCCCCGATGGCCAGCCAGCCATCGCCGCACACCTGGCTGAGCCGATAGCTGTAGTTGACCTCGCCCTTGAGTTCGTTGATTCGCCGGGCGTGACGAAGAGCGGTCATGAGCGCCGGCTGCTGCGTCACGGCTGAGTCGAAGAACTCTTTGGGGTCGATTCCCGTCTGCTGGAATCTGGTGCGGTCCGCCACCAGTCCGATGGATGAAATCGAGTCGTCGATCGCCGCCATCCAGGCCCAGCCTCGCAGATCCGGCAGGAGGAAGACGTGGGTGTAGTCCGCCGTGTCCGCGGCGCCTCGGTCGACGCCCTCGAACCACGCGTGAAGCGCGAACTGGTCCAGCGTCCCCCGGGGGTGACGAAGGTCCAACTGCCGTCCCAGCAGGGTCGAGCGACCTCCCGCGTCCACGATGATCCGCGCCCGGACGTCGATGGACTGGCCCGGGAGATCCACCAGCGCGCCTGACGCGAAGCCCCGCTCATCGAAGAGAACCTCGCCCACCGTGGCTCCCTGCAGGATGTCGCACCCGATGGACTCGGCGTACTTCAGCAGCAGCATGTCGAATTTTGCACGATCGACGTGGTACGTGTGGTCCTGGTCCATCCCCTCCTGCGGGAACTCTTCGTACGGTACCGAGACCGGCTCTCCGGAGCCGGTGTGATAGACCACGCCGCCCGAGCGAGGGAAGTGCCCGACCTCGAGGATGGGGTGGAAGCCGATCTCCCGCAGGATCGCCATCGTCGCGGGCATGAGCGATTCGCCCACGTGCGGTCGCGGATGGTGCCCACGCTCCACGATCAGATGGGAAATGCCGGCTCTGGCGAGGTAGCACCCCAGAGTGAGTCCGGCCGGACCTGCGCCGATGATGAGCACGTCCCTCATATGTCCTTCGCCTCTGTGTCGTCCATGGGGATCTCCCGCCTCTCGCGTCCGTACTGCCCCGAACGCGTGGTCGTCCGCCCATCAGCCTGGGCGAGAGGCAAAGAGGCCGCAACGTATGCGTTCCCCCGGCTTCACGACAGCCTTCTCTGGCCCTCGGGAATGTTCGAGCCGGCCGTCGGAGATCCACTCTTCTCCACCGACCCGGACGACTCGCCTCTGGCATCCGATCCGCCCCGCTGTTTTCTTCCCCGCCTATGAATGTGCGAATTCCGACCCTCCCCCTGGCCCTCGCGGGCCTGGCCTCGGCGTGGCTGATTCCCGGCTGCGTCCACGCCCAGAATTCCGCAGGTGCCACGGCGACGCTGAACGAAGGCCGGTCCGCGCCGGAGGCGCGGGGCGTCGTCGACGTGCCCCGACTGACGGGCCCCATCACCCTGGACGGCGTGAGCGACGAGGCGGCGTGGCAGGCGGTGTCCACGCTCCCGCTCACCATGTACGAGCCGTCCTTTCGGGGGACCAGCGATCGGAGTGTCGAGCTCCGGATGGCCTACGACGACGAGGCGATCTATCTGGCGGCGAGCTTCTTCCATGAGGATCCCTCTGCCATCAAGGCGCTCTCCCTGACACGCGACCGTTGGAGTGGCGACGACAGCTTCGGGCTCCTGCTCGATACCTTCAACGACAATGAAAATTCCGTGCGGTTCGTGGCGCTTCCCCTGGGCACCCGGATGGACATGGCCATTACCGGCGACGGTCAGGGCGTCGAGACGGGGGCCCTCTCCAGTGGCTCCTGGGGCGGGCTGTCGTGGAACACGTTCTGGGACCTCGAGACCCGGATCACCGACCAGGGTTGGTTCGGGGAGATGCGGATTCCGTTTTCCAGCCTCCGTTTCGAGACCGACATCGACGGGGCCGTGGTCATGGGCGTCATGGCCTACGCCTACGAACCGGCCAAGGGGTACCGCTGGACCTATCCAGCCATTCCGCCGACCTCCCCGTATACGCAGGTCTCGGCCATGCAGGACATACGGTTCCGCGGCGTCGCTTCCCGGAACCCGGTCTATATGAGCCCATACGCCCTGGCCGGGACGGTGCGCAGCGCCGAGCTGAACGCAGCAGGAGATCATTGGGACGCTCTGCGCGATCAGAGCTACGAGGTGGGCGGCGACCTCAAGATCAACCCCACGCCCAACCTCACCCTCGACGTGACGGTGAACACCGATTTCGCAGCGGTGGAGGCCGACCAGCAGCAGGTGAACCTTACCCGCTTCTCGCTCTTCTTCGACGAGAAGCGGCCCTTCTTCCAGGAGCGGGCCGGCATCTTCTCTTTCGAGACCGGGGCGGACAAGGGGACCCTTTTCTATTCCCGCCGCATCGGACTGGCCGACGGCCACCCCGTCCGCCTCCTCGGGGGCGCCCGCCTCGTGGGGCGGGTCGGCGGGTGGGATCTGGGTTTCATCGAGATGCAGACCGGCGATCGCGATGGGCTCGCGTCGGAGAACTTCGGCGTGCTGCGGCTTCGCCGCCGCGTGCTCAACCCCAACTCCTACGTGGGCGGCATGGCCACCACCCGGGTCGGCGGTGGGCTTCACAACGTCACCTATGGCCTGGATGGCCAGTTCCGGGTCGCTGGTGACGAATACGTCACGCTCAAGTGGCTTCAGACCCTCCAGGGTGGAGACGCGGTGCGCGATGCCGCACCGGCCGGGGTGCGCGCGGGCCGTGCGGTCGTGGACTGGACCCGGCGGCGCCAAGCGGGATTCAGCTACCACCACGCGTTGGTCTGGTCGGGGGCCGGATACGATCCCGCGCTGGGATTCGAGTCCCGGACCGACTTCACCCGGGGCCAGAGTGACTGGAACTACCAGTGGTATCCCGGCGAGACTTCGTCCTTCCGGCGCGTGTGGCTCGGCCTTCAAAGCAACGTGTGGGTCCGCAACGCGGATCACCGCGTGGACACCGAGCAGGTCAAGCCGTTCCTGACGCTGGAGACGAACCCGGGTGCGTCGCTCACGTTCTCGGTGAACCATACGTACGAAGATGTGCCGGAGGCCTTCTCGCTTTCCGCCGACGCAGACATCCCCCTGGGGAGCTATCGTGCCACCGAAGGTTCGGTGGAGTTCCGGGCCGCCCGGGGATGGACCCTCCGGCCCGACTTCGCCATTACGGCCGGGCAGTTCTTCGACGGGTCCCGCACGGGACTGAAGAGTGGCCTGAGCTGGGCCGTGGACCAGCACCTGGAACTGATCACCGGGTGGGAGTGGAACCGGATCCGCTTCGACGAACGGAATCAGGCGTTCGACGCGCACCTCCTGAGGCTTCAGGCTCGCGGGGCCGTGGACGTGCACTTGTCCATCGATGCGTTCTTCCAGTACAACTCCCTCACCGACGTGGTGAGCGCCAACGCCCGCTTCCGGTACAACTTCCGCGAGGGCCAGGACCTCTGGCTGGTATGGAACGAGGGGCTCAACATGCAGCGTGAAGTGCTCGGCGTTCCGAGGCTCCCGTTCTCCCAGGCCCGGGTCCTCACCATGAAATACACCCACACGCTGGTCTTCTAGAGCGAGGGTATGGCATGTGGAAGGGGGGCGGTCCGCGTCGCGGACCGCCCCCCTGTCGCTCATGGGAGCTGGTCCGGATCGCTACATCCCGCCCGACGTCCGGTCGATGAACGCATCGAGCGTCCGCTTCCACTGGGGAAGCACCGGCTCGTGGACGTACATCATATGGCCGGCCTCGAAGTCCGCGCGGCTGATGTTGTCCCGCAGGTCGGCGGGGAGCCCCAGGTGGTCCATGGTCCACACCGCCGCGAAGTAGGGCGTGGCCAGGTCGTAGATCCCGTTCACCAGGAGGACCTCGAGCTTCGGGTTGGCCCGGATCGCCCGCGCGAGATCGGGGCCTACGTTGGGCACGCCGGCGAACCCGAAGCCGGAGCCGGCTCCCCGGTCCCAGTTCCACGGGCGGACGTTGCCGCTGGGGACGTATTCGCGTTCGCCGTCGTATCCGAGTTCGGTGCGCAGATACGTATTCCACGCGCCGGCGTAGGCGGCGCTGATGGCGGAGGACTGGGGGTCCCGCTCGGCGTTCTGCGAGAGGAGGTCTCCCACGTCGCCCAGGAAGCGGGCGTCCAGGCGCCCCACCACCTTGCCTCCGTCCCGGCGCAGGAGTTCGGCCTCGAACTCCGGGGCGGTGACCCGCAGATCCGCCAGGTCCAAGTAGTCCCGGCTCAACCCGGTGTACGCTACGAGCTTGTCCAGGACTCCATTCCGCTCGGCGGCGCCCAGGGTATTCCCCTTCAGAAGGGCCGTGGCGTAAGGCCCGATGGCGAAGGCTTCCACCTCCTCCAGGAAGGGGGCAAGCTCGGCGGGACGGTTCGCCACCGCATTGTGGTACCACGCCGTGGCGGCGAAGGAGGGCAGGTTCGTGACGTACGCGATGTCCTCGCCCTCAGCGAAGATAAGGGTGCGGAAGTCCAGCACCGCAGAGACCAGCACGATGCCGTTCAGGTCGATGTTCGCGCGCTGCAGCATGGGGGCCAGCACCGCGGATCGCGTGGTCCCGTAGCTCTCGCCAAGCAGATACTTGGGTGAGTTCCATCGGTTGTTCTGACTCAAGAAGCGCTGGATGAACTGCGTGATCGACCGCCCGTCCTCATTGAGGCCCCAGAATTCCTTCCCCTCGGTGTCACCCAGGGGGCGGCTGAAGCCGGTGCCCACCGGATCGATCATGACGATGTCGGTCTTGTCGAGCACCGTGGCGGGGTTGTCCACGATGGTGTAGGGGGCTGGACCGGCGTGCCCGGTTCCGGGGGTGCTCACCCGCTTCGGGCCCATGACGCCCATATGGAGCCAGAAGGACGAGGAGCCCGGGCCCCCGTTGTACGAGAACATGATGGGGCGTTTGCTCCCGTCTGCGACGCCCGAGCGGACGTAGGCCGTATAGAAGAGCTCCGCCGTAGCCTTCTCGTCGGCGTCGCGCAGGATGATCCTCCCCACCGTGGCAGCGTACTCCACCGTCTGGCCGCCGATCCGGATGGAGTGATGGGACGTCCAGTTGGCTCGTGCCGGTTCCGCAGCCGGCTGCTCCTGGGCCGAAACGACGGAGGAGGCGGCGAGCAGGGCGGAGAGAAGGACAGCGACGGGCTTCATCATGGCGTGGCTCGGGACAGGGGTGGCTGAGGGCGCGGACCCGGGCGGGCAACATGGGGCTCGTGCCGGGACCGAGCAACGACTTCATGACCCGCTCCAGGCGGTTCGGGGAGCGGATTGCCCAGGGGGGTGGGCCTCCGTAGGATACCGTCCATGTCCAGATATCATCTCGATCGTCGCGACTTTCTGCGGAGCTCGCTGGCCCTGGGGGCCGGGGCGGCCGCCCTCGGGTCCTTTCCCCATGTGGCCGTCGCCGCCCCCGGCATGCGTGCGGGCCGCCCGCTGATCATCACGAGCCACGACAACGACACGGGTCAGGAGGCCATGCGCCAGGCGTGGCCCCTCCTGGCGGAAGGGGGTACCGCCCTGGATGCCGTGGAGCGCGGCGCCAACGTCATCGAGGTCGATCCTGAGGACCACAGCGTGGGGTACGGCGGACTCCCCAACGAGAATGGGGTGGTCCAACTCGACGCCTCCATCATGGACGGCCGCACCTACAGCGCGGGATCGGTGGCTTCCCTCGAGAACATCGTGCGCGCGTCGTCCGTGGCACGGATGGTCATGGAGCACACCGATCACGTCATGTTGGTGGGGCCCGGTGCGTTGGCGTTCGCCAAGTCCTTCGGATTCCAGGAAGAGAACCTTCTCACGGACGAAGCACGGGAGATCTGGGTCCGCTGGAGGGAGCAGCACTCGGACACCGACAAGTGGGGCCCCCCTGAACACCTGAAGGGCACGGGCATACGCATCGGTTCCGATGGTCCCACGGACGGTCCCCTCGAGAACACGCACGGCACTACGAACGTGCTGGCGGTGGACGCCAACGGAGACGTGGCGGGAATCACCACCACCAGCGGCTTCGCCTGGAAGGTGCCGGGCCGGGTGGGTGACTCGCCGATCATCGGAGCCGGACTGTACGTCGACAACTCCGTGGGGGCGGCGGGCGCCACCGGAAGGGGGGAAGACGTCATCAAGTCATGCGCCTCGTACTACATCGTGCTGCGCATGCGTGAGGGGCGCTCTCCCCAGGAGGCCTGCCAGGACGGCATCGAGATGATCATGGACCGTTACCGGGCCGTGGGCATCGACTACGTGCCCGGTGAAAAATTCGTGGCCATCAACAAGGCCGGGGAGTACGGATGTGCCCAGATGGGGACGTCCGATCCGCCCAGGATGTCCGTCCGGCACGCCGGGGGCTTGGAGCTCTTCACCGGGACGGCGCACTACGGGTCTGGCGGCTGATGGACTCGTCCCCCGTGGACGCGAAGAGGCCGGTGGAAGGAGGCCTCCGGCACGAGATCCGCCAGGGCCTGCCCTTCCATTCCAAGGGACAGGAAGCATTCCTCAGCCTCCTTCGCACCGGGGACCTGGCCAAACACCGCTTCCAGGAGCTGTTCGCGACGGTGGGGCTGACGTTCCAGCAGTACAATGTCCTCCGCATCCTGAGGGGCGCCGGTGAGGAGGGCCTTCCCACGCTGGAAATCGGCAATCGCATGATCGAGCGGATGCCGGGGATCACGCGTCTCCTCGACCGTCTCGAGGGAAAGGGGCTGGTCCGGCGCGAGCGCTGTCCTGAAGACCGGCGAAAAGTCTTCTGCTACATATCTCAGCGTGGGAGCGAATTGCTCGCGTCCCTGGACGCCGCAGTCATGGAGGCCGACGAGTCGGTGTTCCGGGGGGTGGACGAGGCCGACCTCGATACGCTGATCCGCATCCTGGACCAACTCCGCCTCCAGATCAACCACGGCGCCGACTGACCGGCGCGCCGCAGCCCCCCGTCACTTTTCCGAGGCACGCTCATGAAACCCTCCCGGACCGTGGGTACCATCCTCTCCTTTCTCGCTCTCCTGACGGCGGGCGGGGTTCCTCCGGCCTCGGTCGCGGCGCAGCAGAGCGAGCCCTTCGACGTGATCATCGAGGGCGGGCGCATCGTCGATGGGACGGGGAACGCCTGGTATCCCGGCGACGTGGGCATCAGAGGCGACCGCATCGCCGCCATCACACCTCCGGGTATGCTCCGTGCCGCGCCGGCGGCTCGGCGAGTGGACGCGACGGGTCTGGTGGTTTCGCCGGGCTTCATCGACATCCAGAGCCACTCGCGCTACGACCTGCTGGAGGGGAGCGGCAGGGTGGTGAGCAAGGTCACCATGGGGGTGACCACCGAGATCATGGGCGAATCCACCACGAACGCGCCGGTGCCCGAGAGCCAGGCCCGCCCCGGCAGTCTCTTCGCTGGGCCTCGTGCGTTCGACGAATGGATCCAGGCGATGGAAGCCCACGGCGGCAGCGTCAATTTCGGGTCGTTCGTGGGCGCCACCACGATCCGGGTCCTGGGCAAGGGTGAGGCCATGGGCGAGGCGAGTCCAGAACAGCTCGCCCGCATGAAGGAGGCGGTGAAGAACGCCATGGAGGACGGCGCCATGGGGATAGGATCCGCCCTGATCTACCCGCCGGGGAACTTCGCCTCCACCGAAGAGCTCATCGAGATCAACAGGGCGGCCGCCCCTTATGGCGGGGTGTACATCACCCACATGCGCTCCGAGGCGGATCGATTCCTGGAGGCCATCGACGAGGCCATCCGCATCGGCGTGGAAGCCGGCGTCCCGGTGGAGATCTACCACCTCAAGGCGGCGGGAACCAACAACTGGCCGAAGGCGTCGCAGGCGGTGGCGAAGATCGATTCCGCCCGGGCCGCCGGCGTGGACATCCAGGCCAACATGTATCCCTATACCGCCGGGGGGACCGGTCTGACGGCTTGTTTTCCACCGTGGGCGTCGGCCGACGGCGAACTGTTCACGAACCTGGCCGATCCCGAAATGCGGTCGAGGATCCGCATGGAGATCGAGCAGCAGACGGAGGACTGGGAGAACCTCTGCACTCTGGCCACGCCCGAAGGCGTCCTGCTCCTTGGGCTCGACAAGCCCGAGAACAGGAAGTACATGGGCCGGAACCTTGCGGACGTGGCGGCGGAGGTCGGGAAGGACTGGATCGAAACCGCCTTCGACCTGGTCCTGAGCGAGCGGCAGCGCATCGGCACGATCTACTTCCTCATGAGCGAGGAGAACGTGGCGATGCAGATCGGCCAACCGTGGATGAAGTTCGGCACCGACGCGGGTGGCCTCGATCCCGCCTCGGCGCAGGGGCTCGCCCATCCACGTGCCTATGGCACGTTCACGCGGATCCTCGGGAAGTACGTACGCGAGGAGCGGGCCACCACCCTGGAGGAGGCGATCCGGAAGATGAGCTCCGCGGTGGCGACGCGACTCCACATACGGGATCGTGGGCTCCTGGAGCCGGGCTTCTTCGCGGACGTGGTGGTGTTCGACCCCGAAACCGTGGGGGACGTGGCCACCTATGAGGAGCCCCATCAGATCTCCGTGGGAATCAACCACGTGTTCGTCAACGGCGTCGAGGTCGTGGACCACGGGCGGCACACCGGGGCCAAGCCCGGGCGGGCCGTGCGGGGCCCGGGATGGACGGGATGGAACCGATGATGTGAAACGCGGGGACCCCCTCCTTCGTAGAGATGGAGGAACAGGCGGTCGACACTCTGGTGGTGACGACCCGCGATCGGGGAGGGGGTAGCGACGATGAGCATGGACGAGAGGATCAGATTTCTGCTCCGGGTGGCATCCCGGGCCGAGGGTGAGGGCGACGAGCGCTCCGCCCGGATCTTCCGACGGATGGCCTACGAAGCGCGTCCGTTGGATGGGGCTTCGCCAGGGGGTGAAGCCGTCTCGTAGTCCAGATCGCGGGACAGGGGGTTCGACCGGGGCCCGGCCGTTTCGATGGCCGGGCCCTCTTGCGTGTAGGTGTCCCGAAACCGCGAGGAACCGCCGGCCGTAGGGCTCGTGAGACGTCGGCCATGGCGTGGGCAGCGGTCTTCGATGGGAGGAGTCGGGTGATGGGGTTACTGCAGGATCTGCGATTCGCCGGGCGGATGTTGATCAAGAGCCCGTGGGTGTCCGCCATGTCGGTCAGCGCTCTTGGCCTGGGGATCGGCGTGACCGCCACCATGTTCAGCATCGTATACGCGGCGCTGATGCGCGGTCTGCCTTTCGAGGACGGCGACCGCATCATGGCGGTGAGCCGCACGAATCCCGAGCAGGGTACGAACAGGGGGGCGACCCCCATCGCGGACTTCGCCGACTGGAGCGAGCAGCAGACCTCGTTCGAGGAACTGGCGGGTTACTACCAGGGAACGGTGAACGTCCGGTGGACGGACCGGCCGGAGCGGTTCGATGGGGCCTTCGTCTCGAACAGCACGTTTCGCGTCGTGGGTGTTCGTCCCCTCCTCGGACGGGATTTTCGGCCAGGAGACGACGCACTGGGCGCGCCTCTCAGGGTCGTGATCTCGCACCGCCTGTGGCAGGACCGGTTGGCCGCGGACCCCGGCGCCCTCGGTCAGGCGCTCAAGGTCAACGGAGAGACCGCCGAGATCATCGGCGTCATGCCCGAGGGCTTCATGTTCCCCTCCACCCAGGACATCTGGGTTCCGCTGCGCTTGGATCCGTTGGCCCAGCCTCGCGGGGAGGGGCAGTACCTGACCGTGGTGGGCAAGCTCCGGCCTGATCTGTCGGTGGAGCAGGCGGGTGCGGAGTTCGCGGGTATCGCCCAGCGTCTGGCCACCGCCTACCCGGAAACCAACGAGGGCTTCGGGGTCATCATCGAGCCGTTCACCGACCTGAGCATCGGTACCGAGGCCAAAGGCCTTCTCCTGGCCATGCTTGCCGCGGTGTCCATGGTTCTTCTCATCGCTTGCGCCAACGTGGCGAATCTCCTCCTCGCCCGTGCCGCCGTCCGGACCAAGGAGGTGGGGATCCGCACGGCCATGGGTGCGAACCGTTGGCGCGTGGTTTCCCAGATGGTCGCCGAGGCGTTTGCCATCGCGCTCGTGGGCGGCGCGCTTGGAGCGGGGCTGGCGTGGTTCGGGGTCGGGCTTTTCGACAGGGCCATCGCGGGCACTGACCCGCCGTTCTTTCTGGTGTTCAAGGTGGACGGACCCATCCTCGCCTTCGTCCTTGGGATCTCGGTATTGGCTGCCATCGTCGCAGGTGGCATTCCGGCGTTGAAGGCGTCGGGCATGGATGTGAGCAGTATCCTCAAGGATGAATCTCGGGGCTCGTCGAGCTTCCGGATCGGGCGCCTCAGCAAGATCCTCGTGGT
>DATHZE010000168.1:0-10421 GCA_035458765.1 Longimicrobiales bacterium | reverse complement strand
CAACTACGGTTGGATGTCGTCGCCTCAACTGACCCTACTCAGCTTCCTCATGTTGGTGGGCCGGCTGGAGATCTACACGGTGCTGGTGCTCTTTCACCGCGAGACATGGAAGCGGCGGCACAGTTTCCATTGAGGCGAACGCACACGGAAGATGAAGAGGCCCGCGTGGGTGCCGAACTGACGGGCCATCCTGCGGGACGCGGTGGCTCCTGCGTGGGATGAGCGTGGCAGGAGGTCACCGGGCCTGCCCCGAGATCTGCGGAAGCCGCTCTCCGGCGGCCGAAACCTCGATGAGCTGATCCAGCCGTCTCAGGCGGGTCTCCGCACGCTTGGCGCTGCCGACCCAGTGCATGGCGGTGCGGCGGTATCCCGGCGGCTGTGCCATGAAGTTCGCCCAGGCCTTCTTGTTCTCCTTGAATACCTTTTCGAGCTCCGGCGCGAACGCGTCGGGTCGCGCCTCGAACGAGTACGCCCGGTGTCGTTCCGGGTCGAAGCGTGCGAACGCCTCCTTCCCCGGCGGGGCGACGCGCCCCGCGGCGTCGAGCTCGGCGTAGCGCCGCAGGTTCACGTCGCTCCACTTGCTCACGGCCTGCCGGGGCGTGAAGCGGTTCGTGTACCGATCTTCGTCCACCTTCCTCTTGATGCCGTCGATCCAGCCCCAGCAGAGCGACTCGTCCACCGCCTCGGCATAGGTCATGGCCGACTTGCCGGACTTCTTGTTGTAGAAGCCCACCCAGAGCTCGGCGACCGCGTCATGGTTCTTTGCCAGCCAGGCGCGGAACGCCGCCTGGTCGCGGAAGAGACGGGGGTCCTTCCAGCGGTTTCCTGTGGCCATGGGCTAGAAAGTGGGCCCCGGTCTCGGCCCTGGCGAGTCCCGGCATGTTGACCTTCATCCCAAGGTGAGGTAGACTGGTCTGCGACTGGTCTATACGGAGGTCGAGATGAGTGCACGCGTTGGAGCCTACGAGGCCAAGACCCACCTGGCTGCTCTTCTGGACAGGGTAGAGCGGGGTGAGCGGGTGACCATCACCCGGCACGGTCGGGACGTGGCCGTCCTGGTACCGCCCACGTCCCAGCCCGGACGGACTGCGGACGCGGCGGTGACAGCGCTTTTGCGGCTCCGGCGGGGCCGGCGTCTCGGGAGCGACCTGACCGTTCGAAACCTCATCGACGAGGGGCGCTCTTGAACTTCGTCCTGGACGCGTCCGTTGCCCTGTCGTGGTGTTTCGAAGACGAGGGTGACGACTACGCCGTAGGGGTGCTGGACGCGCTCAGGACGTCGGAGGCGGTGGTGGCTTCCCAATGGCCCCTCGAGATGTCCAATGGCCTCGTCGTCGCGGAGCGTCGGGGTCGCATCGATGGGGCGGGCGCGGCCCGCTTCATGGAGTTGGTCCTGTCCCTGCCCATCGTTGTCGATCCAGTTTCCCGGAGTCGGGCGTTCAACGTGACCCATGCGCTTGCCCGGACCCACGGGCTGTCCGCCTACGACGCGGCGTACCTGGATGTGGCCCTCCGCCAAGGTGTGTCCCTGGCCACCCTGGACGCCCGACTTCGGTCGGCCGCTGCCGCGGAGGGCGTTCCCCTCTTCGGATAGGGCGGGGCCGTCCGCGGCCTACGCGCTCACGACGACGACGGGTTCAGTCCCGCGGCGACCCTTCCAGCAGCCCCTCCAGAGGCTCCTCCCGGGCGCCGTTCTCGTCGCACACGGCGAAGGTCCGCTCTCCGGAGCCGTACATGGCCACGCCGGCGTAGTCGCCCTGCTTGTTGAGGATGAAGAAACGGATGTCCCAGTTGGGGAGCCCACGGGCGTTCAGCAGGCGCGGCTCGATGGTGTTGGCCTGGAGCCTCTGGAGCGCCGCCATTCCCGCGTCCTTGGGCGACATGCCCTGGCGCATGAGCTCGACGATGAGGAACGAGGTCAGGTTGTAGAGGTTGGCCTCGCCACGTCCGGTGGAGCCGCACGCGCCGACGTCGTTGTCCACGTACTGGCCGGCGCCGAGGATGGGCGAGTCGCCGGCGCGGCCGGGGATCTTCCACGCCAGCCCGCTGGTCGTGGTGACCCCGCAGACGTCGCCGTTGGCGTTCACGGCCTCGAGACTGGTGGTGCCCCAGAACGAGTGCTCGGGAATGAGGCCGTCGCGGACCATGGAGAGGCCCGCGTCGAGGGAGGCCCGGGCGAACGCCTGGGTGCGCTCCTCCATTTCCTGCCGGCTGCGGCGGATGCGATCCGGGTCCGTCTCCACCCGGCCGCGGTCGATCCCCTCGATGCGCTCCCGGGGGTCGAGCCAGTGGGTGGGGTCCACGCGTCGGCGCCACTCCAGCCACAGCTCCCGGGACCGGGGCGTGTTCAGGTCGTCCTCGATGGTCATGCCGATGTCCCGGGCGAACTCTTGGGCGCCCCGGCCCACGATGAGGTGGTGGTCCGTGAGCTCCGCCACCGCCTTGGCCACCGCGGAGGGGGTGCGCACGCCGGTGATGCCCGCCACGCCGCCCGCCCACTTCCGGGGGCCATGCATGCAGCACGAGTCCAGCTCCACCACGCCATAGGCGTTGGGGAGGCCCCCGTAGCCGATGCCCGTCTCTTCCGGATCCAGCTCGGGGATGTGCACGCCGGCCACGATGGCGTCCAGCACGTCCTCTCCCTCGGTGATGCCACGGAACGCGCGCTCGATGGCGCTCTCGGGCCCCCCGTTCTTGAACCGGATGCTGCTCACGTCCGAGACCAGGCGCGGGCGGGTCGCCCTGCCGGGACGCACGAAGGGAGCGCCGATTCCACTCGCGGCGGGCTCCGAGGCGGACAGAGCGGTGGGGGCTGCTGCTGCTGCCAGCCCGGCGGCGGTGGTTTTGACGAAGTCGCGGCGTTTCATGGTTTCTCCTGGTGGAGCGCCGGCGTACTCGGCGGCGCTTTCCGGTGGTGCGTGGCCTGCTCGTAGGCATATGCCAGGCGGATCAGTGTCGGTTCCGTCCAGGCCAGGCCGTAGATCTGAAGACTCGCCGGGAGGGTCTCGTGGCGCACGAAGCCCATGGGGACCGTCATGGCCGGAAAGCCCGTGGGGGGCGACAGGATGGGGCTGTTGTTGCCGTGGGGTGACACGTAGTCGCCCACCAGGCGCGGCGGGTTGTTCCAGGTGGGATAGATGAGGGCCTGGACGTCGGCAGCGGCGAAGGCGCGCCCCACCGCCTGGCGGAGGAGCTCCTCGTTCTTCGTCGCCTCGATGCACCCTTCGTTGGTGTCGGGCGTCCCCTCGAACTCCAGGAAGCGCTTCACCGTGGGCATGACCGTGACGAACACCTTGCCGCCCTCCTCGATCTCCTTCAGGGTGCGCACCGGCGGGTCGGGAAGCGTGGCGAGGTAGTTCTCGATGTCGTAGCGGAAGCGCGGGCACGAGAGGCCCCGGCGCAGGGAGTCGTACTCGGGCAGGGGCACGTCGTCCACCACGGTGACGCCCAGGCCACGCAGGTCGGCCACGGCGGCCTCGAATTTCTCCAGGATCTCGGGATCGGCGGTCTCCGTGTAGACCATCCAGCGGGGAATCCCCACACGCATGCCCCGGACGTCGCTCTCAAGGGCATCCATATACGTGTCGGGTCGGTGGGCGTCGGCCTCGGCGGTGACGGGGTCGGCGGGGTCGGTGCCGGCCAGGACGTCGAAGACGCGCACGGCGTCTTCCACCGTGCGGGTCATGGGGCCGCCTATGTCCCGGTTGGCGAAGAGGGGGATGATGCCGTCCCGGCTGGTGAGTCCCTGGGTGGACCGGATCCCCACCAGGGAGTTGTGCCCCGAAGGTCCGCGGATGGAATTCCCCGTGTCGGTGCCCACGCCCACCAGGCCGAAGTTGGCGGTGACAGCGGCGGCGGTGCCGCCGCTGGACCCTGCGGTGACGCGGTTCAGGGCGTAGGGGTTGAACGTCCAACCCGGGAGCATGGAGCCCACGGTCTCCATGGCCGTGAACGCGAACTCCGCCAGGTTGGACTTGGCCAGGACGATGGCGCCGGCCTCGCGAATCCTGCGCACCTGATCGGCGTCGTCGGCGGGGATGGAACCCTCGAGGGACGCGGATCCCCCCGTGGTTGGCATGTCGTGGGTGTCGTAGTTGTCCTTCACGATGAAAGGGATCCCGTGGAGCGGCCCCATGAGGCGGCCCGTTCGGGCGAGATGGGCATCGAGCTCGTCAGCGCGCTCCAGGGCCCGTGGGTTGAGCATGATGAGGCTGTTGAGCGTGGGACCCCGCTTGTCGTAGGCGTCGACGCGGGCCAGGTACGCTTCCACGAGCTGACGCGCCGTGAGGGTGCGGCTCAGCATTGCCTTCTGCGCCTGGGCGACGGTGAGTTCCATGAGCTCCACCCCACCGATCTGCTGGGCGCGAGCAGGGAAAGGCGCCAGGAGCAGGATCGCCACGAGGAACACACGTCGGAGGGTCTTCATCACCTTCGTCATCGGTCAGCCGTCATCGGTGGGAGTTGAAGAAGCCAGCGTGCGGGCCCGGGCCCACACCGCGTCGAACATGGGCTCGGTGAGGGTACCGGTGAACGTATTCTGTTGGCTGGGATGATACGAGCCCAGGACGGTGAGACCCCCGTCCAAGGTCGCCTCCGCGCCATGGCCGAACCGGGGACGGGGTGTGGGAATTGCGAGCCCCCGCCCCTCCAGGAGCTTGAGGGTCTGGGTCCAGGCGAAGCTCCCCAGGGTCACCATGACGCGGATTTGGGGCATGAGGTCCAGTTCGGCCTCCAGCCAGGGCCGGCAGGCGTCGCGCTCGGCAGGCGTGGGCTTGTTGGCCGGGGGCGCGCACCGCACCGCCGCCGAGACGAGCACGTCGGTGAGGCGGAGCCCGTCTTCACGGTGGGCGGATCCGGGCTGGTTCGCGAAGCCCGCTCGATGGAGGGCACGATACAGCCAGTCGCCGGAACGGTCGCCGGTGAACATCCGGCCGGTCCGGTTGGCGCCGTGGGCGGCGGGCGCCAGCCCCACGACCAGGACCCGACCTGCGGCGTCTCCGAAGGCCGGGACCGGTCGTCCCCAGTAGGGGTCGTCCCTGAACGAGGCGCGCTTTTCGCGTGCGACCTGCTCGCGCCATGCCACCAGGCGGGGGCACCGGCGGCACGCCGCGATGCGCACCTGGAGGGCGTCCATCTGTGTCTGCGTCCGCGTCATGGGCGGAACGTAGGAGGGGGAGGCGACCTTTGCGACGCCTCTCCGCATCGTCGGCGTCGAGCAGCTACATGCCGTTGGCGGCCTCCAGCGCCTGATCCAGGATGGCCGAGAGGTTCTTGGCCAGGGCGTCTGGTGCGTGGGGCGGGCCCTGGGGAAGGGCGCTCATGGACGCAGCGTCTCCCCGGACCCACGCCTCGGCCGTCACGCGAAGAGTGCCGTCGGGAGTGGCCTCCATGAGGATGCCCCGTTCACGGCCGTCGCGGTACCACTCCAGTCGCCGCATTCCCTCGTCCCTGACCAGGTCCATTCCGTTGGCCAGGGCGTAGATGGTCAGCTTGGGATCCACCACGCCGAAGGGCCCCGACTCGTGCTCTTCCATATTCCGCCTCCGTACTCCGCATCACCACGTCCACCCGCCCGGCGCCTGCTGGGGCGTCGGACCACGGGTCCAACTCCTATGACGTGCGCCGGAAAGGCAAGGTTTCCGTCAGCGGCGCCTAGGGAGCCTCCGCGCTCTCGAGCCACGCGGACCACCACAGGTCCCGGAGCGTGGCGGCGCCGGCCGCCAGGCGATCGGCGGCGAAGTCCCGAGTTTCCGCGCGGAAGGGACCGTCTGGGTCGAAGCCGATCTCCTTCTCCAGGCCGTAGAGGGTGTCCACCAGGCCGTTGGATTCGTAGATCTCCGCCATCACCGCCGCCCGCACGTCTCCGGCGACGCTCCTGGCCGCGGCGGGGACGCGGGGGCGGACGTCTCCATAGCGGACACGTGCCCTTACGAACAACGACTCGAAACGCCAGTGGAATTCCCGGTCGGTCGTGTACCCCTCGGGGTTCGGCGCGTCGGAGTTCCACCCGTTGAAGTGGATGGTGCTGTGGTGGGGGTTCGCGGCGTCCGTGACGTAATGCCCGAGCACGCCGGCGTCATTGACGATGCGCTGTTCGATCCATGTCCGCTTCAAGGGGTCCGTCTCCGCGCGCCATAGACGCCATTCGGTCACCAGGCGCTGATACAATTCCACTATGCGGAAGGGGAGGAACCCGGCATCCCGTTCGGGCCGCTCCATTCCCGAATCATGGAGACGCCTCAGGAAGACCCACCGATCAGGCGCGTCCAGGACGCCCGCGGGGACGTTCTCCAGGTCGATGTAGTGGTCGTAGCTGTACGCCTGGTCCATCTCGCGCAGCGGCTGAACACGCCAACGGTCAGGCTCGGGATCGAGGTACACGAGCTGCTCGCCGGCGTCCGTGAAGAAGCCTGGAACCCCGTTTGGCAGCGTTTCGATGGCGGCTCGCGCCGCCATCTGGTGTCCATCCTCGCCCCAGCGCAGGGGGGGCGTGGAGCCGGGTCCGGGAAAGGCGAGCAAGGCGAGTGCGCCGGCGAGGAGCGGGAACGCGTGCATGGATCATCCGGTGGAAGAAGGACGGAGTGTCGTCCAGGCAAGATAGAGGGGTCGGGGGTCGCGTGGCATGGTGCACCGAGTTCTCCCCGGGCTACAATAGCCGCCATTTCCCGGCGCGGACCTGGCGGGACAACGGAGGTAGCATGAAGGAGCTCATGGGACGAGCCGCCCTGGTGACGGGCGGAGGCCGGGGGATCGGAGCGGCCACTGCGCTCGCGTTGGCGCGGCTGGGGGCTTCGGTGGCGGTGGCGGCCAGGAACATGGACCAGGTGGTGGAGGTTGCGGCCATGCTCCGGAAGGACGGCTTCGAGGCCTTCGCGTTCCAGTGCGACGTGGCCAAGCCCTTCGACGTGCGCGACGTGGCGTTGGCTGCGCGGGAAGCCATGGGTCCCGTGGGCATTCTGGTGAACAACGCCGGAACAGCACCGTCCAACCCACTGAAGCGCGTCACCCTCGAGGAGTGGAACCATGTCATGGCGGTGAACGTGACCGGCACCTTCCTCTTCACCCAGGCGCTGCTCCCCGACATGGTGCATGCCGGGTGGGGACGAGTGGTGAACGTAGCCTCCATCGCGGGACTGATGGGGGGCAAGTACATGTCCGCCTATACGGCGTCGAAGCACGCGGTGGTGGGCTTCACGAGATCCATGGCCGCGGAGGTGTCCGGCACGGGGGTGACGGTGAACGCGGTCTGCCCCGGTTACGTGGACACGCCCCTCACCGACGATGCGGTGGGGCGCATCGTGTACCTCACGGGGAAGTCACCGGAGCAGGCGCGACAGTTGCTCCTGAACGAGGCCGGGCAGAGTCGCCTCCTCACGGCCGGCGAAGTGGCCGACGCCGTGGTGCGGCTCTGCCTGGAAGGGTCGGCGTCGGCCAACGGCGAGGCCGTCGTCCTCGACGGCAAGGACGGTCGGGTCTGACGTTGGATTCCGTCCGACGGGGTCAGGCGCCGTGCTTGAGGGCGCGACCCGGTCGGGCCCCGGTGGGCTCGCCGGCCTCCCACACGCGTAGCCCGTTCACCCACACGCCGGCGACTCCCGTGGACGTCTGGAGGGAGTTGCCGAAGTCGGCGTGGTCCTGGACCGTTGCCGGATCGAAGAGGACCAGGTCGGCGTAGGCGCCGGGTTCGATGACGCCACGCTCCATGACTCCCACGTGGGCCGCGGACATTCCGGTCATCTTGTGGACGGCCTGCTCCAGCGTGAGCGACCCCTCCTCCCGGACGTAGCGGGCGAGCACACGGGTGAATGCCCCGAACCCCCGGGGGTGTGGTCCGTCCAACTCGCCGTCGGAGCAGACGTTGGTGTGGGGCCACGCCAGGAGGGTCGCGACGTCCTGCGGGGCCATGCTCCGGGCGACGATCCCTTCGTCGGCGTCTTCGGGCGCTCCCGGGCCGTACACCATGTCGATGAGGGCGAGGTAGGTAGTCACCGGGTCCTCACCGCGCAGCGAGGCCACCTCCGCCAGGGTCTTTCCCTCGTAGGACGGCTCGGGCGTGAAGGTGCCCAGGAGCATTCCGTCGGGAGGCGCCAACTCCTCCAGCGCGAAGGCTGCGGCCTCCCGCGTGAACGCCCGATCGGGGAAGAGCACGGTCATGGTGGACTGCCAGGCCAGATAGGGGTAGACGTCCGCCGTAACGTCCACGCCCGCGGCGCGGGCGCTGTCCAGTCGGGCGAGGAGCTCGTCGGCCCGGCCCCACAGGCTCCTCATGGCCAGCTTCATGTGGGATATCTGAACGGGCAGGTCGGCCTCCCGGCCGATGCGGACGACCTCGTCCACGGCCTGGAAGAGGCCACGGTCCTCGCTCCGCATGTGACTGATGTACCGGCCGCCGGCTTCACCGGCGACCTTGGCCAGTGCGATGACCTCCTCGGTGGTGGCGTCCATCCCCGACGCATACTCCAGTCCGGTGGAGAGACCGAGGGACCCCGCTTCCATGTCGGACCGGAGAAGGGCGGCCATGGCCTCCACTTCGGCGTCGACCGCGGGACGCCGGTAGTCGTCCCCCATGACCTGCCTGCGCAGTGTCCCGTGCCCGGTATAGGAGGCCACGTTGACGGCGGGCGGCGTGGCCTCCACCTGTGCCAGGAAGTCGGCCACGGGGAGGTTGGACCCGCCGTCCTGGCCCACGACGATGGTGGTGACGCCCTGACTCACCAAGCCCAGGGCTTCAGGCATGTCCATCAGCCCCCAGTCGTGATGGCTGTGGGTGTCGATGAAGCCCGGCGCCAAGACGAGACCATCGCCGTCGATCACGGTCTCTCCCCGGAGAGGGACCAGGTCCCCGACGTCGACGATGCGGGCGCCTTCCATGCGCACGCCGCCGTGGAACGCGGGTGCGCCCGTGCCATCGACCACACGGACGTCGGTGATGAGCGTGGACTCGGGGGTGGGAGCACAAACCGTGAGGAACGCCGCGGCGAGCACCGTCGCGGACGCTGACACGAAGGGACGCTGGACCATGGGGGACTCCTCCAAGGGGGCGGTTCGAGCCTACTGGGCCGGGGCCTGGATGGACACGGCGTCACCGACGCGCACCTCGCCGTCGTCGAGGACCACGCCGTAGGCGCCGCCGCGCCAATGGGGGTCCAGGGCCGCGGTGAGCCCGTGGCACTGGGCGTCCATGCGCTCGCAAGGGCGGGTCTCTCCCCAGATCTCGATGCGGACGCCGCCGAGGGTGAGGATGTGACGGCGGGTGTTCTCCAGGCGGATTCCGCTCACCATGAAGTTGGCGCGGCGCATGTGTGGCTCGGCGTCGGGGAGCGTCCGGCGGATTTCGTCGAAGACTTCGCGCTCGATGATGGTGACCTGACGTTTTCCCTTCTGGTTGCTGCACCCCACGATGCCCGTATCCGCCACCAAGGTGGCCGAGTCCACGGCGTCCATGGGGCCCAGCTTCATGCGCTTGATCCAGATGGCGTCCACCGTTCCGTTCGTGCTCATCGGACCATCTTCTCCAGTTCTTCCGGGGAGCGGGGCAGGGCGCGGGTCAGGTTCTCCACGCCGTCGTCGGTGACCAGCAACACGTCTTCCACGAAGACGGAGATGCCGAGGTCATGGTTGTAGTACCAGGGCTCCATGGTAAAGACCATGCCGGGGGCCAGCGGTTCCTCCGGGAGGGACGGGTCGCCGGAGGAGAGCCCCAGGTGGTGGCCGAAGTAGGAAGGCGTCTGCATGTACCGTTTCTCGTCGTCGGGAATGGCCAGGTACGCGGTCCGGGTCAGCTCGGCCAAGGTCACGCCCGGGCGGACCGCGGCGATGACGGCATCGGAGACCCGGGTGATCATCTCGAGCTTCTGGCGCTGGACCGGGGTGAACGCGCCGTCCACGGGGAACGTGCGCCCCACGTCGCTCACATACCCGTCCACGGCGCACCCGACGTCCTGGATGACCAATTCGCCGGCCTCCATGGCCCTGTTCCGGCGGTGGGCGTGGGCCGCCAGAATCCGCCAGGGCCAAAGGCTGTTGGGTCCCGACTTCACGATGGGCGTGAAGGGGATCTGCAGCGCTCCCTGTTTCCTGCACGCGGCCTCGAACACCCCCTGCAACGCGGCTTCGGTCACCCCGGGGGCGATTGCCTGTGCGGTGACCCGGATGGCCTCGGCGGTCGCGTCCGCGGCGGCGCGCATGCGCTGGACCTCGGCAGGGCTCTTTCGCATGCGGGCCTGGGCCACCAGGGGGTATGCGTTTCCCAGGGTGACGGCGGGGTGGTCGCCCCGGAGGCGGAGCGCCAGGGTCTCCACCGGGCCGAGGGCCCCGACGAACACCGGCCGGCGCGTCGCCACCGGTCCGGGGGCATCGGGATTCACCCACAGGGTTCGGCCGGCCGCGACCCAGTCGGCGACGCGAAGGGGGAGCTGCTC
>DATHZE010000167.1:0-32523 GCA_035458765.1 Longimicrobiales bacterium | reverse complement strand
TGTTGTCGCCGCCGCGGAGGGCCGCGGCGACGAAGATGCGGTCCTGCCACGCGAGTTCGGTGGACGCGTACGCTCCGACCTGGATGACCTCTTCGAAGTCCTCGTCAACTTCGAAGAGCGCGGCCGTCGTCCCGCAGGACGAAGTTCCAGGTACCAGGCTCGACCCGTAGCAGCTCGTGCGCTCGAGCTTGGCCTGGTTGTAGCTCACACCCACCGTCGTCGTCGACAGCAGTTCCTCCATGGGCGCGTAGCGGGCCACGCTGGAGGAGTTGAACGTGTAGGTGAAGCGGTTGGCCCGATCCGATTGCCGGAAGCCATTCTCCCAGGATTCGGCGATGTTGAGCTGGTCGGGCTGGAGCGTCACGTAGGTGTGACCGTCGATGAGGTCCAGACCGCCGTTGGCGTTGAAGCTCAGCCAGGAGAGGGGGCGGTACTGGGCCGTGGATCCGATGGTGAAGCGGTCGACGGCATCGTTGATGAAGTACTTCGAGTTGTCCCACTGGTTGAAGCCGAAGCCGTAGTTCCGGCGATTGACGCCCGGCTTTTCGCCGGCAACCTCGGGAACGAAGTACCCCTCGCCCAGGAGTCCGTTGAGGATCGGGCTGAAGATGCTGTTGTCGTTGGAGTTGAAGGCCGTGGTCGACGTCGTGTAGCCCGTGCTCACGGACACGTCGACGTCTTCACGGATGGCGGCGTTGAGGTTCGCGCGCATGGTGATCTTGTCCAACGTGTTGTACTCGATGACGCCCGTCTCGTCCTGGTATTCGCCGGACAGGAAGTACGTCACGCGCTCGCTGCCGCCCCTGACACTGAGGCCGTACCGGGCCCGGTTGCCCGTGGAGAACGGCGAGGTGCGGGAGTCGCGGAGCGTATTGAACCTCGCCGTGCCGTCCTGCGTGCACGTCCCGGCTGCCGCGGAGCGGTTGGGACAGTAGGCGTAGTCGGTGGTATTGAACGACCCGTTGGCATTGGTGAACGGAGCGTTCCCGTTCCCCTTGATGGAGTACGCCAGGTAGTTGGTGGGGTAGCTGATCTTGTCCTCGAGCTGCCCCCCTTCCACGTAGAAATTCCACTCGGCGTCGCCGGCCCTGCCTCGCTTGGTCGTGATGAGGAGCACGCCGTTGGCTGCGGCCGTGCCGTAGAGCGCGGCGGCGGCGGGTCCCTTGACGACCTCGATGTTGGCGATGTCGGCCGGGTTGATGTCGTTCAGCCGGCCGGCCTCCTGGCCTCCGACGCCGATGGACAGGGTGTTCGCGTTGCTGAACTGGATCCCGTCCACGAACACCAGGGGCTCGTTGGACAGCGACAGGCTGTTGGCGCCGCGGATGCGGATACGCTGCGCCGAACCGGTGGTGCCGTTCACGTCCTGGAGGATCACGCCTTCCGAGCGGGCGGACAGAAGGTCCGCAATGCTCGTCACCGACGCCGGATCGATCTGGTTCACGTCGATGGTGGCGCTGTTGGTCCCCAGCTCGCGAACGCGCTGCTCGCGGCCCGTGACGGTGTTGACCACAATGCCCTCGAGCTGGATGGCCGAATAGCTCAGCCTGAAGTCAACGGATACTGTTTGGCCGGCGGCCACCGTGACGGTTTCGGTCTGCTGGCTGTACCCGATGAGGATGGCGCGCACCTGAGCCTGACCTGCGGGACCGCTCAGGATCAGGTAACGGCCGGCCTGGTTGGTGATGGTACCGATGTTGGTACCGGCAATGACGATCTGGGCACCCACCAGGGGTGCGCCGTTCGTCGCATCCGTCACCAGGCCCGTGACGGTGCCTGTCTGTGCCGCCAAGGGAGCCGCCGCGAGGGCAAGCCCCAGGAATATGGCGGGCACGGACCCGATGGAACGTAGGGTTCGCATTGGTTGTTCCTTGCGTGTATTGGAGTTGTTCATGTGGCGTGCGGGCAGGGGGCGCCACGCCGCTCCCGAACGACAGACTTGGGTAGCCCTCCTTCGCCAGGGTAGACGAACTCCCCATGGGACTCGGGCAAGCGGAATCCGTCGGGGGGGCAGTGGGACATCTCGGACTGTCAAAGCCGGGGGCCTCGTGAAGCGAGGCAGGCAGAGTCCCGGAGTCACCGCGGGCGGGCTCTTCCCTGTTGGGTACGGAAGAGCCAGGGGTGGTCCCAGCGTGCCCGGAATATCCATCCCTCCATCCTCCGGTACAAGCTTTATTTCTCTCCGGGGGGCACTGCCACATCACGGAATGGGCTCCCCCGGCGGCGGTAACGCGAGAGGCCAGATTCAACACCGGCGAGCCCATTCCGCCGGGGCGCAGCTTCACCACCAAGGCGACGCAGATGGTGGCGTTCTAGGCGTCGAATCCGATCCGGCTCAGTATCGGCGGTTCCGGAGAGGAGACGCGTAGGGCCCTCGCCCCCGGCTGTACACCACGACGACTCCGTTGGATGTGTCTCCACCGGTCCCGTATAGGATCTGGGCCTGGATCGGCGACACGAATTCCATGCTCTCGATTTCCGACGCCGGGGTGCGCAAGAGGTACTCCGGGCCGTCGGGGATCTTGATGCCGTCCACCACGACCTGGACGTTGTCGCACGTGGGGTTCGAGGTGTCGATGAGGTCCACCCGCGTCCCACGGGCCACGACCCTGGGGTCCGTAATGCTCTGGATTCTCCGGTTCGTCTGAATGCACACCGTGGGGGGGCCGAACTCGCGGTAGGTCTCGGTGACCCGGAGGCCAGGCGACGTCCGCCGGAGGATTTCGAATGCCTTGGCCCCCCGCTCCTCCTCGAGGGCCATCATCTCGCCGAATGCGACGTCCAACCGGAAGGGTGTCAGTCTCGTGACCTGTTCGAGCGCGGATCGGGTGGTCACCTCCAACCCTTCCAGCTCCACCACCTGAGGAGCCACGCCGAGGGTCAGGGTCACGTCCTTTCCAGGCGGGATCTCCACCGTGTCGGATGTGACCGCGTATCCCAGATTACGGATCTCCAGGGTGTAACTACCGGGAGTCAGGTCCCGGAGCATGAAGCGCCCAGCGTCGTCCGTGAGCGCCTGGTGAGGCGTGCCGAGGATCCGTACCACGGCGAAGGGGAGGGGAGTCCCGGACAACTGGTCCCGGAGGTGCCCATGGAGGTCTCCGAGTTCGTGGGCGGCCGCCTCCAGAAGGATCTGCTCCTGGATCACGTCCTTGGGCTTTTCGATGCCGGAGGCCACAGAGATCTCCAGGTCGTGGAAGATGACGGACGGGCCACTGATCTCGACCTCCCCTTGCGAGCTCGTACGTCCCAGGATCTGAGCCTGGAAGCGGACACTCCCGGCGCCTGGTGGGAAGCCGCAGATCCGGTAGCGCCCGGACGCATCCGCCTCCGCCTCCAAGCGCCTCACCATGCGCCCTTCCTGCCAGGTGGCTGTGATGAGGGCGTCGGGAAGCCGGACGTCGTTATCGGGGTCCCTCACGATGCCGACCACCGCGGCGGTTCCCACCCCTGCTTGGACTTGGCAGTCCAGCGCCATGCGCAGGAGGGGCGATGGAAGGAGGAGCGCCAGGTCCGTAACGTTGTAGGCTCCTGGCGCCATCTGGATGGGCGGAGACAGTGGGGTGGTCAGTCCGTCCAGGTCCGCCTGGACCCTGTACGTGCCGGGCCCTGGGATAGCGAGCGAGAAAGCCCCGATCGCGTCGGTGGTGGTCATTCCCACCGATTCCAGTCCGTCGTCCCCGGTAACCTTGAGGAGCACGACCACCGCACCTCGGGCCGGTGCGAGCGACACCTGCTCGGCGACCAGTCCCTGGACGTTCTGGCAAAGCGCCTGCGTGGGACCGAGTAGAACCGCCGCAAGGACGACGACGCCTGCTGAACGCCGAAGCATGTCCCGCTACCTCCTCCGAAGATCCACTTCGATCACTCCCCCGCTATGTCCGTCGCCGTACCGCGTCGTGGCAGAGATGGCGTCCAAGTATCGGAGTTCGAGCAGTCCACTGATGGCGATCCCTCGCAGCACCTCGACGGATCCTTGGCGGACGCGTCCGACGTACACCACTGGCAGCACCGGACCGGTTCCACGCAGATTGGGCGACCCCCGTCCCCTCAGCCAGTTGGGTCGGGCCTGGTAGACGAGGTCGTATGCGTTGGTGGCGGTGGAGACGTCGATCTCATCCCTCGCGAGGACGGACGACGGACCGGACGGGGGTGAGATTTGGCCTCCCATGACACAGGCACCCGCGGCAAGGAGGACGAGGAGTGATGCCAGGCGACCGAGGCCGGACCGAGGATGCATGAGGGCCTCCGTGGGGAAACGCCTTTTCATTGTGGAACGTATACTGATCATCTTAGCGCGTCGGGAGTTGGGGAGGCCATCCCCGGGCATTCCCGGCTTCGACTGATTCCTTTCTTCGGGCAATCATGACTACGCTCACAACCGTGCGGCGATTTCTACTCTCCATTCTTGCCATGGCGGGAACCCTCTCGGGGTGCCTCTCGTCCACGGAGGGCGAGTTGGACACGTTCGCAGGCGAATGGTGCACGCTCAGGGGGCTGGGAAGTGATAACCTGCCCGCTTCCGGCGTCGCGTACGTGGGGGCCACCCTGCTGGAGGAGGGCGGTCGGGTTCTGGGGACAGGGTCCACCAGCCGGCCTGGGTCCGATGAAGTTTTCCCCGCCCGCTTCCGGGGGGATATCACCGGTGGCCAGGCGGTGATCGAGGTCAGTGACATCGAGGTGGAGCCAGACGTTCCCGGCCCTCATTTCACCATGGTGATGCGCGTCACCGGCGTACGGGACATGGAAGGGACGATGGCCGGTGATCCGGACTTCGTGGGGCCCATCCGACTCGTTCGCCTGGGGCCCCGCTGCTTCGTGGAGTAGCCCACTCCGTTCGGCCTGAAGAAGACAAGGGGGCGCCGGACGAACATCGTCCGGCGCCCCCCCTCCTCATCCTGCGCCTACAGCCTGAGCGTCAGCTCCCGATGTTCGGGTTGGCGTTCCGCTCCGCGAAGGGAAGCGGCATGCACGTCTGGTTCGAGACCGTGCCCACTTCCGGCTTGTAGTAGTTGTCGCCCGGCTGGAGGATGTTGGGCACGGAGTTCGGATTGCGACGCCAGTCGCCCATCCGATGCCCGTCCAGCCAGAAGTCCCTCGACCGCTGAGCCATGAGCTCCGCGAGGAGTTCGGAAGCGTCGGTGGTCGTGATGGGCGCCTGGTTGCCCACCGCGCGACGCTCGTTGATGAACGCCAGCATCGCTCCGGCGTTCCCCCCAGCCTCGACCTCGATGTACCGGGCCTCGAGGCCCGAGGCGAGACGGATGGGCGCGGCCCAGTTGTCGTACTTGGTCTGGGACCAGAGTCGGAGGACCCCGTCCTGGGCGTTGCGGCCGGAATCCCAGAACGTGACGCGCGGGTCGTTCATGTCGCGGTAGTGCGGAGGCACAACCAGCGCCTCACGAGAGCCACCCGCGGAGTAGAAGTACACGCCGTTGCCCAGACGGCCACGGTTCCCCGCGTCATCGACGAAGGCGACGTTGAACTCGAAACTGCTCGCCACGCCCGCGACCGCAGCAGCAGCCTCCGACTTGCTGCCCATCTGCAGCAGGGCGCGGCCCTTACCCACCTTGGAAGCATTCAGAATATTGCTTGCTTCCGTTCCCGTGGCCCCGCTCGCGAACGTGATGGCCTTGTCGAAACGGTCCGCCGCGGTCTCGAGGAGTTGGGTTGGTGTCATGAGCGGCCCGGGCTCGCCGCCCGGTCCACGCATCGTGCCCTCGCAGAAGGCCTCGGCCAGCATCACCAGGCCGTAGGCCGACGTGAAGGCCCCGCGCGCCAGGTTCAGGTCCTGGCCCGGCTCCCCACCCAGGATCTCCAATACCTGTTCGCCCTGGGCGATGGCCTGGGTGATGGGCGACCACACAGAACCGTTGTGCGTGCCGTTCCGGTCGTCGATGAGCCGACGCCCGAACTCGTTACGGGTCGGGAAGGTGTCACCGACCCAAGCCTCATTGGTGAACCAGGCCGTGTAGATGATGAAGCCCCCCGAGAAGGCGGACGCCAGCGTCTGGAAGGCCGAGCGCGAAAAGATCTCACCATCGGCCACCGGGTCCACCGAGGCCGCGTCGATGACGTTGGGGTTCTTGACGTCGAAGAAGTCAAGGTCGCAGGCCGTGAGAGACGGCAAGAGCGCCGCCACGACCGTGAGGGCTCCGATCCTGCTCCGGACCCGTCGATATATGGTCTGAATTGGCATGTTCGTCTCTCGGCGTCAGAAAGTCACGTTCATCCGCACCAGCCACCGCTTGGGTTGCGGCAGGGTGAGGAAGTCGGATCGGGTGAACGGCTCGTTGGAACTGAGTCCGTTGGTCACTTCGGGATCTTCGCCCTGATAGTTGGTCCACAAGGCCAGATTCCTGCCACCCACCGTGATGGACGCACTGTTGGCGCCGAAACGCTGTGCCACCGAGCCGGGGAGCGTGTAGCTCACGCTCACCTCGCGAAGGCGCACGTTGCTGCCATCTTGGTAGTACTGCTCGTTCACTGACGACGCGTTGAGAGACTTGCCCTCTCCGTCCACGAACGGCCCGAACCGTCCGAGCCGCTCCTCGTCCGAGAGGATCTCGTTGCGCCGGATCCACCGCTCGCCGGTTCCGAACTGCCGCTCACGGAACTGGTCGGTGTTGTTGTAGATGATGAAGTCCTGCATGAAGTCGAGCTGGCCGTACACCCGGAACGACTTGAAGAGGGTCAGCGTCGAGTTGACGTTGCCTTCCCAACCCGGGTTCGGATTGCCGATGAAGACCGCAGTGTCGGTGACGATGGCCTTGTCGTTGGCCACGTCGAAGCTCACGACCTTCCGTGTCCAGTAGCCATAGGCGGGGTATCCGGGGAGCACGCGGTTGTTGCTGCCGAAGGGCTCCACGTCGCCCAGATCCGTAACTTCGTTCTTGTTTGTCGAAACGTTGGCCCGGGCGTCCCAGATGAAGTTGGCCTTTTCCAGCACCGTCGAATGGAGGGACACCTCCCACCCGCTGTTCTTCAGCTCGCCGATGTTGACCAGAGGGTCATTGGAGAAGCCGAGAGACGGCGGCAAGGGACGCTCGAGGATCAGGTCCGAGGACACCTTGTTGTAGTACGTCACCTCGAGGCCGATACGCTCGTTGAAGAGCCCTGCGTCGAAACCAAGCTCCATCTCGGTGCCACGTTCCGGCTTGAGCTCGGCGTTCCCGGGGTTGTTGGGGAGCACTCCGGACACCACCTGATTGGACGTTATGGCGTAGGGCGAGGACGAGAACGTCGTGAGTGATGCTCCGCTGTTGGGCGAACGCCCCGTGGAGCCCCACACCGTGCGCAGGCGCAGCGTCGAGAATACGCCTCTCATCGCCTCGGGGTAGAAGTCCTCGTCCGAGATCACATAGGAAAGGCCGACCTTCGGGTTGAAGAACGACTGAGCGTCTTCACCGAACGCCGAGTTCTTGTCGATGCGGGCGCCGATCTGCAGGTACATGCGGTCGCGCCACGCGAGGTCCAACTGACTGAAGATGCCGCCCTCGCGCTCCTCGGAGTACGATTGGCTTCCGGTCGTGGTCGCCGCGGCGTTGATGCTGTTGGCCGCATTGGTGGTGAGCCCCTGCCCCGTCGCACCGGTGTAGTCGGTGCGCCGGGAGATGGCCTGTCCACCGAACGCCAGGTCGGCCACGAGATCGCTCAGGAAGGTCCACCGCACGCTGCCGAGGTAGTCGATGCTGACCTCGTCACGGTTCTGACGGCCCTGATCAATCTGCCCCGAGTTCAGTGTCGAAGTGCCGTACCACCCAATGGTGTTCTTGGGATAGAACCGGGTGGCCTCTGCACGGGTCATGTCCACGCCGGCGTTGAGCCGGTTCCTGAACCACGGCTTGGGCGTGTAGTTGATGGTGAAGACCGGAGTAATGCGCATCACCATGTTGCTGTTCTGAAGGTTCGAGATGGCCTCCACCTGTCGGTTGGTGGCGTACCAACCGTCGTTGGCCAGACCTACCGACCGCGGGCTGCCCAGGAGCGCACCGCCAAGATAGCCGTAGATGTTGTTGTCGTTGTTGGGCAGATCCTGGTCCACCCGGGAAAGGCCCGTGGACCACTCGAGCTTCAGGTCCTCCCTGGGCGTGAAGTCGAAGTTCACGCGTCCGGTGTATCGATCGTATTCGTTGTTTGGAAGCGTTCCCTGTTCCTGGGACGCGCCGAAGGAGAGGAAGTAGCCGTAGTTCTGTCCGCCGCCCCGACCCGACCAGTTCAGGATCTTGTTGGTGCCGGTCTGGAAGGCGTTGTATCTGAGGAGGGGGTTGTCGGAGACCACAGTTCCCGCGGCCTGACCGTAGCAGAGGGTTCTGCTCTCGTTGGTAACGTCGCTGGCGCGGCACTCTCCCCAATTGGAGGGGGGCGTCCAATCCTGGTTGATTTCGCCGTACTCAATGGACATGGTCTGGGTGAAGCCAGAGCCTGCCTGGCCCCGCTTGGTGCGGATCTGGATCACGCCCGCCGATGCGTCGGCGCCGTACAGGGTGGCCGCCGCCGGCCCCTTCACAATCTCGATGGACTCGATGTCGTCGGGGTTGATGTCATTGAAACGGCTGCCAGATTGCCCACCCACCCCGAAGATCTGCTGCGCGCGGTTGTCGGCGCGAACGCCGTCGATGATGAGGAGCGGCTCGTTGGACAACTCGATGGATGCCGAGCCGCGCAGACGGATGCGCTGCGAACCACCCGAGGTCCCCGACGCCGTGGTGATGGACAATCCGGTGGTACGGGCCTGGAGCAGGGTCGCCACGTTGGTGATGGGCGCCACCTGGGTAATGCTCGAGGCGTCCACGGAGGAAATGGACGCCGCCTGCGCCCGACGGTCCTGCCGCCCCGCGGTACCCGTGACGATGATCTCGTCCAAGGCCACGGCTGACCAACCCAATTGGAAGTCGGCCCGGGACGTCTGCCCGGCGACCACCGAGATGGTCTGGGTTTCGGATCGGTACCCGATGGTGATGACGCGGATCTCCCGCTCACCGGGAATCACGGCGGCGATGCGGTAGTTCCCTTCCGGATCGGACAGGGTTCCGATCTGGGTGTTGACGACGAACACCTGTGCGCCCGGAATGCCCACGCCGGTTCGTCCGTCAACCACCCGGCCAACAACAGTCCCCTGCTGTGCCTGGGCAGTGCCCGGCATCGCGAGGGACAACCCCAGCGCTGCGAGCATCGCAGCGCCAGGCCAGGTCAAACGATTGAGGTTCATTCAATCCTCTCACGAAGAAGTAGGTTCCCGGAAGCGGTCTGACCTCCCATCAACCCCACCACCCAAACCGTTGAGCCCACCCCCGGTCGATCGGTCCGCTCCACCTCCACTCCGGTGGGCGGTAATGCACCACGTCGGACTTTGCTTTCCTGCCTGTCGGCCTCCCTGAGAATGGGTGAAGACGAACAATGTTTCGGGGAAGCGGAGAATTGTTCGTTTTCCGTGTTACTCCGTGCGCACCGCCCTGTCAAGCGCTAAATAGTCCATGCGGTTCAATTTCCAACGGCTAAAAGAGGTTCCTATGTCTCTATTCCTCCACCGCGCTCTGCGGACGGCCCTCGTCGCTTTGGTTGGCCTGCCCGTGGCCGGACAGGGCCAGGTCTCTCTGAAGAAGCTCTCCCTGGAGAGCTATCTGGACATGGAGTCGGTATCCAATCCTCAGGTTTCTCCCGACGGACGGCAGATCGTCTACACACGGGGGTGGGTGGACAAGATCAACGACAGTCGAGAGTCGTCCATCTGGATCATGAACGCGGATGGATCCAGAAACCGCTTCCTGGTGGACGGCTCGGGCCCGGCCTGGTCCCCCGACGGTACGCGCATCGCCTACACGGCGCGCGGTGAGCCACAGGGATCGCAGATCTTCGTGCGGTGGATGGATGCAGAAGGGGCCACCACGCAGATCACGCGGGTCGAACAAGGCCCCGGGGGCCTGCAGTGGTCCCCCGACGGGAATTGGATCTCCTTCAGCATGTCCGTGGCGGACCACGAAAGTTGGAACATCGAGCTCCCGGGCCGCCCTGAGGGTGCCAAGTGGACTGCGGACCCCCGCATCGTAACTCGGGCCGACTATCGTCAGGATCGCCAGGGCTTCGTGGACGACGGTTGGCGCCATGTATTCGTTGTCCCGGCTGAGGGCGGTACGCCACGGCAGCTCACCGACGGGAACTGGAACCACTCCTCGGCGGAGTGGACCCCCGACGGAAAGGAGCTCCTGTTCTCCGCCTTGCGCATCGACGACGCCGAGCGCTCCTGGCGGGAGTCGGAGATCTACTCGGTGGATGTGGCTTCAGGCGCAATCCGCCAGCTCACCCACCGGAAGGGCGTCGACACCAACCCCCTGCCTTCCCCCGACGGCAAGCTCATCGCCTATATGGGCGACGACTGGCATGACGACACCTATCGCAACAACAAGGTCTACGTCATGGGTCGCGACGGATCGAATCCCCGGGTCGTCTCCGGGGACTTCGACCGGCAGTCCGGCGGGTACGTGTGGGCCGCCGACGCCAGCGGTCTGTACTTCACCGCCAACGACGCCGGCTCCAGCAACGTGAAGTTCCTGTCCGTGAACGGCGGGGTGCGTGACGTAACCACGGGCGTCCACATGTTCAGCATCGGCTCCGTCAGCTCGTCGGGCACGCTGGTGGGCACCATGTCCAGCTTCCAGGAACCCGGGGACGTGTACGCCTTCGACGTGCGCCGCCCCGGCGACATGCGGCGCCTCACCCGGGTGAACGAAGACGTGCTGGCAGGCGTGACTCTGGGCGACGTGGAGGAGATCTGGTACGAGTCCGTGGACGGGTTCCGCATCCAGGGCTGGATCGTGAAGCCCCCGGACTTCGATCCGTCCAAGAAGTACCCCCTCATGCTCTCGATCCACGGTGGACCCCACAGCATGTACGGCGTGGGCTTCAACTTCGGATGGCAGGAGCACGCGTCCAACGGATTCGTAGTGCTGTACACGAACCCCAGGGGGAGCACGGGATATGGGAGCGCCTTCGGGAACGCCATCAAGAACGCGTATCCGGGCAAGGACTTCGACGATCTCATGAACGGGGTGGACCTGGTGGTTGGCCGTGGATACGTGGACGACCAGAACATGTTCGTCTACGGGTGTTCGGGCGGTGGCGTGCTCACGTCTTGGATCGTGGGCCACACGGACCGCTTCGCGGCGGCGTCGGCCAACTGCCCGGTAACCAACTGGCTCTCCTTCGTGGGGACGACGGACAGTCCCGGCTGGTACCGCAACTTCGCCAACCTTCCCTGGGAGGATCCCAGCGAGCACCTGCGGCGCTCTTCCCTCATGTACGTGGGGAACGTCGAGACGCCTACCATGCTCATGACGGGCGTGTTGGATCTGCGGACGCCCATGCCCCAGACCGAGGAATACTACGAGGCCCTGAAGATCGAGGGCGTGCCCACGGCCATGGTCCGTTTCAACAACGAATGGCATGGCACTTCGTCCACTCCCTCGAACTTCCTGCGCACCCAACTGTATCTTCGTGAATGGTTCAAGCGATGGGAGAGGAAGCCGGGAATCACCGACTAGCGGGTTCGCCGGCTTTCAACGGAGGCCGTAAGGCCGTGCGCGCGGGGTTCGCCCTCGCGCTGGGGATGTGCGCCACCTTCGGCGCCTCCCCGGTGCGGGGGCAGGCCGTTTCAGGGGAACCCGCACCGATCCGAGGGGGTCGTGCCGCGCCTGCAGGGACGTACGGCGACGTGGACGTGATCCACTACGACGCCGTCATCGGCCTGCCCGCCCCGGGCGGGACCGTGATCGAGGGCGTAGCCACCCTGACGCTTCGGGCCACGCGACCCGGGGTGGCGGCCGCCGTCCTGGACTTCACCGGGCTCGGCGTGACCGAGGTGTCGGTGGATGGCACCCCAGTGGAGGCCAGCCACGAACGCGGGCGGCTTGCGATCCCCCTTCCGGGCGGCGCGGGCCCTGCCGACACCTTCGCGGTGCGGATCTCGTACCGGGGAACGCCCGACGACGCCCTCTTCCTGGGGCGGAACGTCCACGGTGAACCGGTGGCCTTCGTGGACAACTGGCCCAACCGGACGCGCTTCTGGCTCCCCACCGTTGACCACCCGTCGGACAAGGCGACTGCGTCCTTTGCTGTGTACGCGCCCGAGGGATGGAGGGTGATATCCAACGGGCGGCTCGTGGAGGAGAATCTACCGGCCCCGCCGGCAGCCGACGGTTCGACGCGACGCGCGTGGCGGTGGCGCACCGACGTGGCCGTGTCTCCGTACAACTTCGTCTTCGGTGCCGCCCGCATGGACGTCCGCCCGGTGGGGCTGGCGGCATGCGGATCCGCGCCGGCCTCTCCCCGCCCCGACGGGTGCGTGGAGGTGTCGGCCTGGCTCTTTCCCGAAGACGTGGCCCAAGCGAACCTCTCGTTCCGGCGTGCCGCGGAGATGGTGGACTTCTACACCGACCTCATCGGTCCTTATCCCTTCGAGAAGTTGGCCCACGTTGAGTCGTCCACCCGTTTCGGGGGAATGGAGAACGCGTCGGCCATCTTCTACACCGAACAGGGCCTGGCGTCGGGGCGGAACATGGAGGGGACCGTGGCCCATGAAACGGCGCATCAGTGGTTCGGGGACTCGGTCACGGAAGCCGACTGGCCGGAACTCTGGCTCTCCGAGGGATTCGCCACCTATTTCGGGCACCTCTACTTCGAGCACGCCGAGGGCGTGGCGGACTTCCGCCGGCGCATGGAGGAGGATCGCCGCCAAGTCCTGGCATCGGCCGACGTGAGCAGCGCCGTCATCGACCGCGAGGAACAGGACCTCTTCGCCCTCCTCAACGACAACAACTACCCCAAAGGAGGATGGGTCCTCCACATGCTCCGGGGCATCCTGGGGGACGAGACGTTCTTCCAGGGGATCCGGAGGTACTACGCCGCCTTCGCAGGCGAGACCGCCACGACCCAGGACCTGCGGGCCGCGATGGAAGGGGTGTCGGGCAAGGACCTGGGGTGGTTCTTCCAACAGTGGCTCGAGGAGCCGGGGTACCCTGCGCTGTCCCTCACGCACGCGTGGGACGCAAGCGCAGGTGAGGTGGTCGTGACGGTGCGCCAAACCCAGGAGGCGTCGTGGCCCGCGTTCCGTCTTCCTTTGGAGATCGAGGTGCGCCCCGATGCAGGGGGAACCGAGCGCCACGAGATCGAACTGACGGGACGCGCCCAGACGTTCCGGTTCAGGTCCGCGGGGCCCGCCAGGCAGGTTGCGTTGGACCCCGACGGGTGGGTGCTCTTCGGCCCGGGATCGTGACGAGGGATCGATGGCCGCCGCCCTGCGGACGACTGATCCGTAGAAGTCCCCGGACCCGTAGGGTTTTCCCCCACTCGCTTAGATGGTAATCCCCACCGGGCGCCTCTTTTTCCTCCCTACAGGCCCCTCGATGGCGTCCTCGTTAGCTTCCTCGTGGGCCAGCAGCCGCGAGGCTGCACACATAGACCTACCCTCTTCTTCCATGGGGTAAGGATGGCGATGAAGCTGCCGACCGCCGGCGCGACTGCGTTGGCGGAACGAGAAGTGTCCGTACGTACGGTGTCCGACCTCTCCGTGGAGGTCGTCTCCGACTCCGGCGAGGGCGCACAGAAGTGCGGTCAGATCTTCGGTGCCGTGTCCGCCAAGATGGGCAACGGCGTGTGGACCGTGGAGATCATTCCCGCCGAGGTGGAGCCGCCACCCCGCAGTCCCGCGGGCGCATCGGGCATCCGCATCCGCCTGGGCGATGCCGAGGTCACGAACTGGGGCGACGAAACCAACGTCGCGGTCGCGTTCAACGAGCAGGCCCTCATGGGCCGCCTCGCGGGTCTGGCCCCCGACGCTATCATCCTCTTGGAGAACATGTGGGCCACCCACCCGGATCCCAACATCCGGAAGCAGTGGGAGGAGACGCTGGCCGAGCTCCGGGCGAAGGATTTCACCATCATCGAAGTCCCCATGGAACAGCAGTGCCTGACCGTGGTGGACAACCCCCGGAAGGGAAAGAACATGTTCGTCCTGGGGCTCCTGTGTGAGCTCTTCGGGCGTGACGTGGAGCGGGCCAAGGAACAGATCGCCCACGCCTTCCGTGGCAAGAAGAAGGAAGTCACCGAGCGGAACTGGGAACTTCTCGATCTGGGCTACGCCTGGGCTGCCGAGAATCTCGACTTCCGCTACGAAATCCCCACCATGCCCGAGGGCGAGCCCAAGATCGTCATGAACGGCAACGAAGCCGCGGCTCTGGGCTGCGTTGCGGCGGGAATGGAGTTGGCCGCCATGTACCCCATCACGCCGGCCACCAGCGTCTCCCACATGCTCGGTGAGGTGTTCGAACGCTACGGCGGCGTGGTCCACCAGGCCGAGGACGAGATCGCCGCGGCGGGCGTGGCCATCGGAGCTTCCTACGCCGGCAAGATCGCCTTCACCATCACGTCGGGCCCGGGCCTGGCCCTCAAGACCGAGTTCCTTGGGCTGGCCGTGATGGCCGAGATCCCCCTGGTCCTCCTGGACGTCCAGCGCGGAGGACCCAGCACCGGCCTCCCCACCAAGGTGGAGCAGTCGGACCTCCTGGCGGCCATGTTCGGGCAGCCCGGCGACGCGCCCAAGGTGGTCATGGCGCCGGCCACCATCGAGGAGTGCTTCCACATCATGGTGACGGCCCGGCGCATCGCCGAGGCGCTCCGCACCGTGGTCATGGTGCTCTCCGACGCCAACCTGGCCACGGGCGTCGCGCCCTTCGTCCGGCCGGAGCTCTCGCCGGAGTGGCAGGCGGCGCCCCCGGATCAACGGGCGATCCCCGCGGGCCAGACGGCATACGGATGGGACGAGAAGACAGGCATCTCCCGCCGCTTCATCCCCGGTCAGGTCGGAGGAGAGCACACCCTCACCGGCCTCGCCCACGACGAGCGCAGCAAGGTGGCCTACGATTCCGCCATCAACCAGAAGTCCTCGGAGATGCGGGCCCGCAAGATCGCCGCGTTCCAGAACACGCTGCTGCCGCCCTTGGTCAAGGGCGATCCCGAGGGCGACCTGCTCATCGTCGGGTGGGGGAGCACGAAGGGCGCCATCGAGGAGGCGGTGGACCGGGCCCGTGCGGAAGGCCTGTCGGTCTCCAGCACGCACCTGACGTTCCTGTCGCCGCTCCAGCCGGGCCTCGAGGAGATCTTCGCGCGGTTCAAGAAGGTCATGACCGTGGAGATTAACTACTCGGACCCCAAGGACGCCCCGTACATCAACGAACTCAACCGGCGCCGCGGCCAGTTGGCCTGGCTGCTCAGGGCCACCACCCTCGTGGACGTGGACTGCTGGACCCGCGTCCTGGGTGAGCCCCTGCGTCCGGCCCGGATTCTGCAGGCGATTCGCGAGAACATGCCCGGAGGTAAGGTCTGATGTCCTGCTCACTTCTCCATGCGGCCCACGAGGACGAACGCGTCTTCGAGATGTCGGACTACCAGGGGCCCGTGGCCCGTTGGTGCTCCGGTTGCGGTGACCACTCCGTGCTCGCTTCCGCGCAGCGGCTCATGACGGAGCAGCAGCTCAAGCCGGAAACCACGGTCTTCGTCTCGGGCATCGGATGCTCCAGCCGCTTTCCCCACTACATGAAGACCTACGGTTTCCACGGTATCCATGGGCGGGCGCTCCCCGTCGCCACCGGGGTGAAGCTCAACCGTCCCGACCTGGACGTGTTCGTGGTCATGGGCGACGGCGACTGCGTGTCCATCGGCGCGGCGCACTGGATCCACGCGCTCCGCTACAACGTGGACATGACCGTGATGATGCTGGACAACAACATCTACGGTCTGACCAAGAAGCAGACGTCGCCCACCACGCCCCAGGGCTACAAGTCCAACACCCAGCCCCGGGGGAGCTACCTGCCGGCCATGAACCCGCTGGAGGTGACGCTTGGCGTCACCAACGCGTCGTTCGTGGCACAGACCGCCGAGTGGGTGCCCGCGCACCTCTTCGCCACGCTCAAGGCGGCCCACGAGCACCGCGGCTTCTCCTTCGTGCGCATCCTGCAGCGGTGCCCCCACTTCACGGCCGACCTGTTCCAGGACGCGGTGAAGAAGCCGGACACGGTGGAGATCCTCACCCATCCCGAAGGGATCTACGCAGAGGGACTGGACAAGATCTACAAGAACGAGGTCCGCCACGATCCCGCCGACATCCACCGCGCCCGCGAGCTGGCCGAGGACGCCGCGGCCATTCGCCTTGGACTCTTCTTCCGCGACGAATCCCGGGCCCGGTACGAAGAGACCCGGATCGTGGCCAAGCACACCGCCCGCGAAAAGATCGACCTTCTGAACGAGGACTTCGACCGCTATGCCGTCTGACACGAAGGGGACCGGCGCCGGCGAGATGGCGCAAAAGGCATTGGCGGCCCTCCAGTTCCGGGTCGAGGCGTTCCATTCCGCCGTGGCCTCGGCCGAGGAGGAGATCCGGACGTACGTCACGCACAACCGGGGCGTCTCCGAGTACCGGACCGAGCAGACCCTGGTGGAGTTGGGCCCGTTCGCCGTGGGGCGCATCGATCCGGAGAAGTTCGCGACGCTGCTTCTGGACACCCAGGACCTCACCGCCGAGGCCGAGGGGGTGTTGGAGCGGGCCGAGCAGATTCTCCAGGGCTTTTCGTTGGGTACGGACTTCCACCTGGTGCATGTGGAGAAGGGCGGCGACCTCCGCGACGCGGTGAAGGACGCGCTGAACCGCGTGGGTCAGGTGTTCGGGGCCTCCCGGGCCGTGGAACTGGCCCGCGGCGGGCTGTTCGATCCCGCGGAGCACAACCAGTTCCTTTCTTCGCTCCCGTTCCGCAAGTGGAATCGGGCCGAGCGTCAGCTCGCGCCGCCCATGGTGGTGGACGTGGAGCCCGAAGACCTGCTTCCCGCAGGCCTGGGGGAGTTCCTGGACGGCGCGGTGAAGATCGTGCTGGTGGTGAAGGGACACACGTCGCCTGCGCCGCTGGCCCGGCTCATCACGCCGGGGACCTTCGTCGTCCAGACCGCGGATCCCGCCGACCTGCAGGGACTGGCCCGCTCGCGGCATCCCGGCGTGGCGCTGCTCTTCGACGAGGCCCGACCTGAGCAGGCACGATTCGTTCACGATCCCGACGCCGGAGCCACGACCTGGCAACGCCTCGCGGTGAGTCACATGCCCGAGCAGCCCGAAGTCGGTCGGGGCCGCAGGGCGCCCGTTTGGCTCGAGGAACTCGCCCACCTGCAGGCGTTGGCCAAGAAGCCTGCGGGCGCCGTGCTCGGTGAGGACGGGCCAGGCGCCATGGAGATGGCAGCCGATGAGGGGGTGCCCGCGGATCAGCTGGCGGCGTACCTCCTCAGTCAGATCGACTTGAGCCAGTCGTAGGGGGATGGCCGTGATCGCTCCCGGTGAGGTCGTAGGCTCCGTCGCCATCCTGGGCGGGGTAGCCACGGTCTTTGGCGCCTTCATTTCTCTGGCCAACGCCAAGTTCAAGGTGTGGGAGGACCCGCGCATCGACAGCGCGCGCGACCTCCTGCCCGGCGCCGACTGCGGCGCATGCGGCGAGGCCGGATGCCGGGCGTTTGCCGAGGCGCTGGTCATGGGCCGGCAGACACCGGCACAGTGCACGGTCATGAGCGCCGACGCGCGGGCTGACGTCGCGGCGCTCCTCGGCGTGGACGCGGGCAAGGCCGACAGGCGGGTGGCCCGGCTCCTGTGCGCCGGGGGCACGGACGTGGCCCCCTACAAGGGGCGGTACCACGGCGTGGAGAGCTGCGCTGCCGCGGCTGCGGTCACGGGAGGCGGAAAGGCCTGCACCTGGGGCTGTCTCGGCTTCGCCGATTGTGCGGTGGCGTGCGATTTCGACGCCATCGTCATGAGCGCCAACGGCCTCCCGGTGGTGGACCCCGAGAAATGCACGGCGTGCGGCGACTGCGTGGACGCGTGCCCGCTCGGGCTCTTCGTGCTGATGCCCCAGAGCCATCACCTGTTGGTGCAATGCAAGAACCTGTTGTCCGGTGACGCCGCAACCGGAGTCTGCTCCGTGGCGTGCAACGCCTGCGGGCGATGCGTCGCCGACGGCGCGCCAGGCCTCATCTCCATGGTGAGCGGCCTGGCGACCATCGACTACAATCGAATCGAACTGGAGAATCCCAAGGCCATCGAACGGTGCCCCACGGGGGCCATCATCTGGCTGGAGGGTCGACAGTTTCCCGAATTGCTGGAATCCGCTGGGAGTGAAGCTGCATGAGCAAGAGTACTGAAGGGACCCCCTCCGCCCCTCGGTTCCCCGGAATCATGACCGCCACCGACGGCACGGGCGCAGTGGTCCATGCCGAAACCAACGCCAGCGAAGCTGCAGGCGCCTACCCCATCACTCCTTCCACACAGATGGGCGAGGGTTGGGCCGCGGCCACGGCCGCCGGCAAGACCAACGTGAACGGCCGTCGCCTGCTGTTCTTCGAGCCCGAGGGCGAGCATGCGGCCGCGGCCGTGACGGCCGGGATGAGCATGACCGGCCTGCGCTCGGCCAATTTCTCCAGCGGGCAGGGCATCGCCTACATGCACGAGTCGCTGTACGCCGCCACGGGCAAGCGCCTCACGTACGTGCTGAACGTGGCAGCCCGTGCCATGACCAAGCACGCGCTCAACGTCCACGCGGGCCATGACGACTACCACTCCGTGGACGACACGGGCTTCTTCCAGCTCTTCGCCAAGGATGTGGAGGAGGCAGGGGACTTCACCCTGATCGCCCACCGCATCGCCGAGCTGTCGCTGAACCCCGGGCTCAACGCCCAGGACGGCTTCCTCACCAGCCACGTCATCGAGACCGCCCGGCTGGCCGAGCCGGAGCTCATCAAGGAGTACCTGGGCGACCCGGCGGACATCATCGATACGCCGACGCCGGCCCAGCGCATGACCTTCGGTGAGAAGCGGCGTCGGATCCCCGAGATCTTCAGCGTCGACTATCCCGCCATGCTGGGCACGGTTCAGAACCAGGATTCGTACGCCCAGGGCGTGGCGGCGCAGCGACCGTTCTACTTCGACCACATCGCCGACATCACCGACCAGGCGTTCGCGGACTTCGCCGCGCTTACCGGCCGCTCGTACGCACGGGCCGTGGGGTACCTCACCGACGATGCCGAGTACGTGCTCGCCGGCCAGGGGTCGGTGGTGCCGAACCTGGAGGTCGTGGCCGAGCACATGCGGAAGAAGGGGGTCAAGGTCGGCGTGCTGAACATCAGCATGTTCCGTCCGTTCCCCGCGGACCTCATTACCCGGATCCTGTCCGGCGTGAAGGCTGTGACGCTCTTCGAGCGCGTGGACCAGCCCCTGGCCGTGGACCCACCCCTCCTTCGTGAGGTGCGTGCGGCCCTGACGCAGGGGATGGAGAACTGGAAGGCGGCCCGCGCCAACGGGAAGAAGAAGGGCGCCGCGCAGGATCGGGCCGTGCCGTTCCCCAAGCTGGCCGAAGTGGATCCGTCCGCATTCCCGGACTTCTACGCGGCGGGCTTCGGCTTCGGGAGCCGTGACCTGCAGCCCGGCGACATCATCGCCGCGGTGAACAACATGCTCCCCGACGGGAAGCATCAGCGCCAGTTCTACCTGGGGATCGACTTCATCCGGAAGGGCACCAAGCTGCCCAAGCTGCAGATCTGGCAGGAGCAGCTCCTGGACGCGTATCCCGACCTGGGCAAGCTGTCCCTCGAGTCCGCGGGAGAGTTCAACCTGCTGCCCGCGGGGTCCACGGCGCTGCGCATCCACTCGGTGGGTGGGTGGGGCGCCATCACCATGGGCAAGAACATCGCCATGACCGCCTTCGAGCTCTTCGGCATGAAGGTCAAGGCGAACCCGAAGTACGGCTCGGAGAAGAAGGGACAGCCCACCACGTTCTACGCGGTGCTCGCGCACGAGGCCATCAAGCTCAATGCCGAGCTGAAGCACGTGAACGTCGTGCTGTCGCCCGACCCCAACGTCTTCCGCCACTCGGACCCCCTGGCGGGGATGCAGGACGGGGGCGTGTTCGTGATCCAGGGTCACGAGTCGCCCGAGGCGCTCTGGCGCTCGCTCCCCGACGAGGCCCGTCGGCAGATCCGCGCCAAGAAGATCAGGGTCTTTTCACTGGACGCCTTCGGAATCGCCTCCAGTGAGGCGTCCGACCCCGAACTGCGCTACCGCATGCAGGGCGTGGCCTTCATGGGCGCGTTCTTCCGCTGTTCGCCCCTGGCCGAGAAGGAAGGCATGGGCGAGAAGGACCTGTTCGACGGCATCACGGCCCAGATCGAGGCGAAATTCGGCAAGCTCGGCAAGCGGGTCGTGGACGACAACATGCGTGTCGTCCGTCGCGGCTATGACGAAGTGAAGGAGGTTCCCACCGACATGGAGGTGGGCGCCGACGAGTCCAGGGCCGCCCCCGGCTCCAGCCTGCCCAGCCTCATGAACACCCCCGACGCCGAAGTCGGCATCGGGAACCAGGGCCGGTTCTTCGAGCAGGTGTGCGCCATGTGCGCCATGGGGCAGGACGGCATCGCCGATCCCTACGCCGCGCTCTCGGCCATTCCCGCCGCCACCAGCACGGTGCGGGACATGACCAACATCCGCTTCGAGGTCCCGGACTTCATCGCGGAGAAGTGCACCGGGTGCAGCCAGTGCTGGATCCAGTGCCCCGATGCGGCCATCCCCGGGTTGGTCCTCTCCGTGGAAGACCTGCTGGACACGGCCATCCGCACGTCGGCCAACGGCAAGCCGAACGACCGCGTGAAGCAGATCGCCAAGCACCTCTCCAAGGAGTCCCGGAAGATCATGAAGGGGGTGCCCTTCAAGACCTTCGGCGAAGTGGCCACGCAGGCGTACGCCAACGTGGTGGAGAAGCTCGGGTGGGACGCCGACCGGCGCGCCCAGCTCGACGGCGAGTGGGCCCGGGTCTTTCCGGTTCTCGCCGAGTTCCCCTTGGCCAAGACGGCGCCCTTCTTCGACCTGCCCGAGGGCAGGGAAAAGGACTCCGGAGGACTGCTGGCCATCACCATCAATCCCGAAGCGTGCAAAGGGTGCAACATCTGCGTGGATGTCTGCCCCGAGAACGCGCTGGTGACGGTGCAGCAGGACGACGCCATCGTGGAGAAGCTCCGGCGAAACTGGAAGTTCTGGGAGCGCCTCCCCGACACCGACGACCGGTACATCAACGTCCGTGACATCGACGAGGGCATCGGCGTCCTGTCGTCCCTGCTCCTCAAGAAGGACAACTACCGCTCCATGGCGGGCGGAGACGGCGCGTGCATGGGGTGCGGCGAGAAGACCGCCGTGCACCTGGTTACGTCCACCGTGGAAGCCCTCATGCAGCCGCGGGTCGACAAACTGCTCAAGGAGGTGGACGAACTCGTCGCCTCACTGGACAAGCAGGCGCGCGAGATCCTCGGCGCGTCGGCGGATGTGGTCGCGGCGGCCAAGGCCCAGGGCGAAGTGGGCGTCAAGCTCACCGCCGACAAGCAGTCCCTGCTCCAGACGCTCCAGAAGTCCAGGGAGGAGCTGGAGCACCTGAAGTGGCTGTACGTCCAGGGCCCCAGCGGGCGCGGTCGCGTGAGCATGGGCATCACCAACTCGACGGGGTGCTCGTCGGTGTGGGCGAGTACCTATCCGTACAATCCATATCCCTTCCCCTGGGTGAACCACCTCTTCCAGGACGCACCCTCCATCGCCATCGGCGTCTTCGAGGGGCATATGCGGAAGATGGGGGACCACTTCCTCGCGTTGCGCCGTGCGCGGCAACTGGTGGACGGCACCTACGACCCGGCGGTATTCAAGGTCGTGGCCGAGGAATTCGGTTGGAATGACTTCACCGACGAGGAGTTCCATCTGTGTCCGCCGATCCTGAGCATCGGGGGCGACGGCGCCATGATGGACATCGGATTCCAGAACCTCTCGCGGCTCATGGCCAGCGGGAAGCCGATCCGTGTCATGGTTCTGGACACGCAGGTTTATTCAAACACGGGCGGTCAGGCGTGCACCTCCGGGTTCACCGGTCAGGTAGCCGACATGTCCGCGTGGGGGAAAGCAAGTCACGGGAAGACGGAGGTCCGCAAGGAACTGGCCTTCATCGCCATGGCCCACCGAGGCGTGTTTGTTCATCAGACCTCGCAGGCCTCCGCTTCCCACCTCATCCAGGGCGTCATCAAGGGACTGAACAAGCGGCGTCCGTCGCTGTTCATCGTCTACACGCCCTGCCCCGTGGAGCACGGGTTGGCGGACGACTGGGCACCCACGGCGGCCAAGCTGTCGCTGGAGGCCCGGGCGTTCCCGTTCCTCACCTACGATCCCGACGGCGGCGCGGACATCGCCGATTGCCTGTCCTTGGAGGGCAATCCCCAGATCGATGAGATCTGGCCGCTGTACGAGCTCAAGTACGTGGACGACGCGGGCAACGAGGCGTCCATGGAGCTTCCGCTCACCACGGCGGACTGGGCCCTCACCGAGGTGCGCTTCCGGAAGAACTTCGCGGAAGCCCAGGACGACGAGAACGACCTGGTCCTCTTCCACGAGTTCGTGGCACTGGGCAACGACGACCGGATCGGGAAGAAGCCGTTCGTCTACACGCTCACCGACGAGCGCAAGCTGAAGCGGATGCGGGTGTCCAACGAGATGGTGGTGCTGGCCGAGGATCGGCTCATGTTCTGGCACCAACTCAAGGAGATGGCGGGGCTGGACGTGCCCGACGCGGTGCGCGACACCCTTTCCGGTATCTCGGAGGCGGAGTTCGAACAGAGGCTCGCCAGCCTCAGGCAGGAGTACGAGGCGAAATTGGCGGACCTCAAGGCAACGTATCCCAAGGCCATCGCCCGGCGCATGGCCGAGAACCTGCTCAAGCTGGGCAATGGCCAGATGACGGTGGCGGACCTGCTCACGCGGGCGGAAGCCACGCCTGGACTGACCCCCATCGGCCCCACCGACGGCCTGGATTTCGGCGCGGCCGGGGTGGCCGTGTCGGTCAAGGCGCCCGTGCCGGAAAAGGCCCAGTCCACTGAGAATGGCGCCGGGACGGCGGCCCCGGTGTCACCGGCGGTCGCGCCCGTCGCGGTGGAGGAAGAGGAAGAAGACGACTCCATGGGAATGGAGCCGTGGATCGAGACCGTGCGCTGCACGTCGTGCAATGAATGCACGAACCTGAACGGTCGGATGTTCGCCTACGACGGCAACAAGCAGGCGTACGTGAAGGACGTGCACGCGGGCACCTTCGCTCAACTCGTGCAGGCTGCCGAGAAGTGTCCGGCGGGCATCATCCACCCGGGCGACCCGGTGAATGAAAAGGAAAAGGACCTGGAGAAATGGATCAAGCGGGCGGAGCCGTTCAACTAGGGTAGGCTCCCTGGGGCTCGCCACCGCTTCGAGCGGCCGCCGGTTGCCCACCGGCGGTCGCCATGGATAAGGGGCAGAAAGGAAACGCAGTGCTCAACCTCTTCGGTGTCACCTTCCGGCATGGGGTGCATCCGCCCGACTCCAAGAGTCTGACGGAGCACCTGCCCATCCGGCGGATGCCCTTCCCGCATCGCATTGCGCTTCCCCTGCGGCAGCACGCCGGCAAGCCGGCGCGCTGCCTGGTCAAGAAGGGCGATCGCGTGGAGCGGGGCGACAAGATCGCCGAGGCCGACGGCTACGTATCGGTTCCCATCCACGCGTCGGCGGCGGGCACGGTGGCGGACATCGACTGGTGGCCCCACCCCGATGGCTCCATGACGGAGACCGTCATCATCGACGTGGAGCCCCACAGCCCACAGATTCCGCGGCCTCGCACCGTGCCCGGCTGGGAGGGCCTCACGCCCGATCAGGTCCGCCAGGCGGTTCAGGACGGCGGCGTGGTGGGCCTCGGGGGAGCTGCGTTTCCCACGCACGTGAAGCTGTCTCCGCCCAAGGACCTCGTCATCGAGTCGCTCCTCATCAACGGAGCCGAGTGCGAGCCGTACCTCACCACCGACCATCGGGTCATGGTCGAGTATCCCGAGCGGGTGCACTTCGGAATCCGCATCATGATGCAATGCCTGGGGGTGAGTCGGGCGGTCATCGGCGTGGAGATGAACAAGCCGGACGCCATCAAGGCTCTTCAGGACACCATCCCGGAGGATCTGGACATCACCGTGCAGCCTCTGGTGGTGAAGTATCCCCAAGGCGCCGAGAAGATGCTCATCCAGGTGGTGACCGGGCGGGAAGTGCCTTCGGGAAAGCTCCCCATGCACGTGGGCACCGTGGTGCAGAACGTCGGCTCCATCGCCTCCATCGCGGAGATCTTCGAAACGGGCCTCCCCCTCATCGAGCGGGTGGTCACCGTCACGGGCCCCGGCGTCCGGCGCCCCGGCAATCTGCTGGTGCCGGTGGGCGCGATGCTGGGAGACGTCCTGGACTACTGCGGCGGCCTCACCGATGATGCCGCCGAGATCATCTTCGGCGGGCCCATGATGGGCTCATCGCAGCCGGACATGCGCACTCCGCTCACCAAGGGGGTCTCCGGGGTCACGGTGCTCACCACCAAGGAGGTGAAGCCCAAGAAGACCTATCCGTGCATCAAGTGCGGACACTGCCTGGACTCGTGCCCGGTCTTCCTGAACCCGTCGGCCATGGGGATTCTGGCGCAGGCGGGTCGTTACCAGGAAATGCAGGAGACCTACCACCTCCAGGACTGCATGCTGTGTGGTTCCTGCTCCTACGTATGCCCGTCCAACATCCCTTTGTCCCAGATGTTCGCCCTGAGCAAGTCGGGGCTGCGTAAGCAACAGGCCGCCGAGAAGGCGAAGGCTGACCGGGCCACGGCCGACGCGCCGAAGCAGGGAGCCGCCTGATGGAGACTCCTCGCTTCGAGCTCACCGCCTCGCCCCACATCAAAGGCCCGGACAGCACGCCGCGCATCATGTGGTCCGTGGTGGCGAGCCTGGTCCCCGTGGTCCTGGCAGCGACCTGGTACTTCGGTCCCAGCGCCCTTCTGGTCATCGCAGCGGCCTCGGTGGGCTGCCTCGGCGTGGAGCGCATGTTCGGCTCCGGGGGAAGCCTGGCCGACGGTTCGGCCGCCATCACGGGTCTCCTGTTGGGACTCACGCTGCCCCCCGGGTTCCCACTCTGGATGGCGTTCCTGGGCGGCGCCTTCGCCATCGGCTTCGGCAAGATCATCTTCGGCGGCCTCGGTCAGAACGTCTTCAACCCTGCGCTGCTCGGCCGTGCGTTCCTCCAGGCCGCGTTCCCCGGCGCCATCACCACCTGGCCCGACCTGTCGGGTCCCTGGTCGGCCCTGCGCGGCGACAACTTCGCCCTTCCCCTCATGAGCCCGGACCCCGTGGCCACGGTCACCGGCGCCACGCCCCTGGGGCTCATGAAGTTCGAGGGGGTGGACACCGAGTGGGTCCGCCTGCTCATCGGCTCCACCGGTGGATCGCTGGGAGAGACGGCGGCCGTGGTGATCCTGTTGGGCGGTGCCTACCTGGCGCTGAAGAAGTACCTGGAGTGGCGGATTCCTGTTTCCATCTTCGCGACCGTCGCGGTGCTGTCGCAGATCATCCACATGGTGGATCCCACCAAGCCCACCGCGGTCTTCATGCTGCTCAGCGGGGGACTCATGCTGGGCGCCGTGTACATGGCCACGGACATGGTGACGTCGCCGACGACCAAGAAAGGCGCGTGGATCTACGGCGTGGGAATCGGCGGACTGGTGGTCCTGATTCGTCTCTGGGGAGGTCTTCCCGAAGGCGTCATGTACGCCATCCTGCTCATGAACGCGTTCGTGCCCTTCATCAATCGGTCGACGCAGCCGCGCCTGTTCGGCACCGGGAAGGCGGTGGCGTCGTGAGCGAGCAGAAGCTCCCTGTCATGGACAGCCGAGGGCCCGAAGTGCCCAATCCCCCCGTGCAGGTGTCGACTTCCTCGGCGCGTCTCATCGCCACCCTGGCGGTGGCCGGGGCTCTGGCCGGCCTGGCCATCGTCATGGTCTTCCAATGGGCCAATCCCCAGATCGAGGCCCACCGGGCCCTGGTCCTGGCACAGGCCATCACCGAGGTGCTGGGGGGGCCGGAGCGGTACGAGACCATCTATCTCCAGGACGGCGAGCTCACGCCTCAACCGGCGGATACCACGGGATTGGATCGGGTCTACGTGGGCTACGACGCGGCGGACCAGCCCATCGGAGTGGCCATGGTGGCAGGAGAAGCGGGCTTCCAGGACATCATCACGGTGATCTTCGGTTACAGGCCCGACTCGGGTGATCTCATGGGCATGAAGGTCTTGGAGAGCAAGGAAACCCCGGGGCTCGGCGACAAGATCGAGAAGGACTCCACGTTCGTGCGGGCGTTCCGCGATGTCGGCACGCCCCTCTTCGGCGTCAAGCCCGATCGCGCCTCGGGGGATCACGCCGAGGTGGTGATGATCACCGGGGCGACCATTTCGTCGCGCGCCGTCATCAATATCATCAATCACCGCCTCGAGGCGTTGAGGGATCCCGTGGGCACGTATTGGTCCTCACCCATGGCGTCGGCTCCGACCACGTCCGGCACGGGAGGTGGCTCATGAGCAGCCGCACAACCCCCCAACAGGACCTGATCCGGGGCATCTGGAAGGAGAACCCGGTACTGGTCCAACTCCTGGGGCTGTGCCCGGCCCTGGCCGTGACCAACACCGTGGCGAACTCCCTGGCCATGGGGATGGCTACGTTCTTCGTGCTGCTCGGCTCCAGCGTGCTGGTGTCCCTGCTGAAGAAGTGGATTCCCAAGGAGGTGCGCATCAGCGCGTACATCCTCATCATCGCCACCTTCGTCACCATCGCGGACCTGGTCCTCGCCGCCGTGGTCCCGGACACGCACAAGGCGCTGGGGGCTTTCATCGCCCTCATCGTGGTGAACTGCATGATCCTGGGGCGCCAAGAGGCGTTCGCGGCCAAGAACACCGTGGGGCGCGCCATTCTCGACGCGGTGGGCACGGGCGTCGGCTTCTTCATCGCCCTGCTCATGATGGGCGCCGTCCGCGAGGTGCTGGGCAACGGAACCTTGCTGGGCTTCGACGTCATGGGTCCCCATTTCGAGCCCTGGGTCATCATGATCCTTCCCCCCGGAGGCTTCCTGACCCTGGGCGCCTTCCTGCTGGTCTTCAGCTGGTGGAAGGGCCGCAAGACCGAGACCGTCCGTCCGCGCCGGTGGCTCCATGGCGTGACGACGGAGGTGGGAGGCGCGTGATGGGCGACCTGATCTGGATCTTCGTCAGCGCCATGCTGGTGAACAACTTCACCCTGGTGCTCTTCCTGGGCCTGTGTCCGTTCCTGGGGGTGTCGGCCCGGGTCGCTACGGCTCTGCGCATGGGCATGGCCAACATCTTCGTGCTGGTCATCACGTCTCTGGCCGCGTCGTTCCTCAATGCCTACGTGCTACCGAGTGCGCCGTACCTGCGCATCATCGCGTTCATCGTGGTCATCGCGTCGCTGGTGCAGATCGTGGAGACGGTCATCAAGAAGATCTCGCCCACGCTGTTCCGGGAGTTGGGCATCTTCCTGCCCCTCATCACCACCAATTGCGCCATCCTTGGCCTGGCCATCTTCCAGACCAACCGCGGCTACGACTTCCTCGAAGGTCTCTTCTTCGCGCTGGGCGCCGGGGCCGGCCTGACGCTGGCACTGACACTCATGGCCTCCATCCGCGAAACCGTGGATCTGTCGGACGTCCCGGCCATGGCCCGCAACATGGGTCTGGTCCTCATTCTGGCGGGGAGCCTTTCGCTGGCCTTCATGGGCTTTGCGGGGCTGTTCAGCTCATGATGGCCGCCTCCATCGCCGTCTTCGGGATGGCTGCGTTCTTCGTGGTCTTCGGGCTCATGAACCTTGGCCAAGGCCATGGTGGCTGTGCGTCCGGTCACTGCGACTCCTGCTCACACGATTGCTCCATTGAAGGTCGAGGGTGATTTCCATGAAACCCAACCGCCGTGAATTCCTGGCCCTGGGCGTCGGAGCGCTGGCCGTGGCCACCCTCCCCCGTGCGCTGCGCGGCCGGGACCGTCTCGTCCGTCGACAGATCCCCGTCATGGGGACCCTGGCCGAGGTGGCGGTACGCCATCCCAACGAGGCGTGGGCCCAGAAGGGCATCGACGCTGCTCTGGGGGAACTTCGCCGGGTGGACAGGACCATGTCCCGCTTCAAGGCCGAGTCCGACATCGGCCTGGCCAACGCCGCGGCGGGACGCGGGTTGGTCGACATCTGTGACGACACGGCCGTGGTGCTGGCGGCCTCCCTGGCGTGGGCCCGGGTCAGCGAGGGACGTTTCGATCCGTGTCTGGGGCGCGTGGCCGAATTGTGGCATGTCGGGGGGCGTCACGAGCCGCCTTCGGAGGTCGAGGTGGCGCGGGCGGGCCGCGGGAATCACTTCGAGGCTCTGGTGTTGGAGCGCACGGGTTCGGTATCAAGAGCCGGGGTGACGCGCGCCGGAGTGGCCGTGGACCTGGGGGGGATCGCAAAGGGTTACGGCGTGGACCTGGCCGCCCAGGCGCTCCGCGACCATGGCATCTTCAACGCCCTGGTGAACGTGGGCGGCGACCTGGTGGCCATGGGAGTGGACGAGAACGACGACCCGTGGCGCGTCGGCGTCCGGTCCCCGGACCATCTCGAGCAGGTGGTGGAGGTGCTTCACGTCTCGGACCGCGCCGTGGCCACTTCGGGCGACTACCTCCAGTATTTCCAGTTCGGTGGACGGAGGTATCATCACCTGTTGGATCCCATCTCGGGAGAGCCCCGGCGAACCGCCATGCGCTCCTTGACCATCGAGGCCGGCGACTGCATGGATGCGGATGCAGCCGCTACCGCTCTCTTCGGCGCCGAAGCTTCGGTGGCGCGTACCGTCCTGCAGCGTGGCGCGAACGGCGCTCGCGTCGCCCATTCGGTCTGAGGAGGTACATCATGGAACAGAGAATGGCCTACTGCGCCACCTGCGACCGCCCGGTCCGGGTGATCGTGAAGAGGGAAGTCGCTCCGGGCGCGGATGTGAATCCCGACGACGTCGTGTGTCTGGACCACGGGGAAGTGTGCGGGGCCGGTACGGTGTGCCCCATCTTCGACGTGCCCAGCGAGCAGATGAAGAAGAACCTCGACGCCCTCGGTCCCGCGGGGGAGGGGAGTGCATCATGAAGACCGAAGTCGCGTATTGCTCCGGATGCGGTCATCAGGTCCGCCTGGTGTTCACCGATCCGCCTCCCCACGATGGGCAGGCCAACCTGCGCGAGGAAGCCGAGATCGTCTGCCTCGATTACAAGGAGGGGTGCACGGCAGGGAAGTGCCCTTCGACGGGCAAGCCGGGCATCGTCATGGGCGTGCGCCTGGCGAAAAGCCATATGAACGACGAGGCCTTCAAGACCATCCACGCGCGCTGTGAAGCCTGTGGGCAGGTCTCCGATCTGGAAGTGCTGGACGATACGTTCGCGCTCTGCACCCTGTGCAACACCACCAATCGGTACGTCACGCTGGATCTGGGTGACAGCAAGATCGCCCTGACGGGTCGCTGAGGGCGGGCCCGGGCTTTCGGGTCGCCATCGTCAGTCATACTGCCAGAGCAGCGCGAAGAGCACGACCACGCCAATCCCCAGGGCCCCTGTCCCCACCAAGGCCGGCACGCTCCCGGCGCTGGCGCCCAGGAAGAGACCGTGGTGGCCGCCGCCGGGATCGAAGTAGTCGTTCAGCGGGAATGCGTCCGGGGCCAGAGAGACGCCGTCGTAGCGCACGAAGAACGACCCCTGATCGCGGATGTTGAGGCGTACGTCCGAACTCCATCCACTGACGCCGGCGTACCTCGAGCCTCCCGCATCGCTGCGCAGGAGCCCGGCTTCCAGTTCGAGGCTGAGGTTCTCCCCCATCCACTTGCGCGCCCGGAGCCTGACCCCCGTGAGGGGATCGCCGTTGCCCGACCCCACCGTGAAGACTCCGCCCAGAGCATATCCATCCCCCACGTTCACCATGTGGCCGAGATTCCACTCCACGGCGTTGCCGAAGGCCTTGGCCTGGTAGGAGTACTCATGGCCTCCCCCGCCGGAAGTCACCGTGCGGGTCGTCTGTGCCACCGGGACCAGCCCCTGCATCTCCACGATCCAGAACGTCTTGCAGTCGGGCAGGGGCTTCCCACGGAAGCACCCGATCTGCTCCTGGGCGGACGCAGCCCCTGCGGTGGCTACCATGAGGGTGGCCGCCACGGTCACGGCCCGGCATATCGTCGTCGTCATCGTCACACCCTCCCATAGACCCGCGTCAGAGATCGAACAGAGGATCGAGGAACCGGAACGTCCTGTAGAGCTCCTCGCCTTCCAGGGGTGGGTCGAGATGCTGGGCCCCCACGAACGCGAGCTGGAACACCCGGGCCAGGATCCTGGCGGCGTCGCCCCTGCCCATGCGCTCGGCGCACAACTCCTCCAGAAACGCGAGTCGGCGCCGATCGACCCGGTCCTGAACTGCCGCCGCCAGGGGCTCCCTGGCGGCCCATCCGCGGATGGCGCGCTCCAGCCGTGCGTTGCGCAGCTCCGACGCCTGGCGGTTCACGGCCCGGAGACGATCCTCCACCGGGTCGTCGCTGTGGCCCGTATCGATGAGACGGTCCGTAGCCTGGCGCTCCCATGTCTCGAGAAGCGCATCCACGTAGCCTGGGCGCCCAGCGAAGTGGTGGTAGAAGGACCCCTTGGACCGGCCCAGCCGGGCGCACAGGGCGTCCACCGTGAGGGCACCGTCCCCTTCCTCCACCAGGACGTGGAAGCCTTCCTCGATCCAGTCCTGCCGCGAGATCTTCGCCACCGCGCGAGCCTTGGTTGAGGTTGTTGTTCCCTTGGAACATACCGTACGGTATAGTATAGTCAAGTCCCTCGGCACAGGGTGCGTGGATCCGGGGTATGGGGCGGCCATGACGCGCCCCGCCCACCACCGCCCTGACGGCCGCTACCGTAACCCCTGGCCCATGGCGGCCGGCGACGAGGCGCTGCGCAGGAAGTTCGGTCGCCTGGTCCGGGAGTGGCTGCTGGGGAGCCACCCGAGGGATCCGACGGCGGGGATGTTGCCTGCGGTCGCCCCGAAGATGGCGGGTGTGGACGGCACCGGGCCGGTCCCGGACGGAGAGGTCCGGGTCACCTGGATCGGCCACGCCACCACCCTGATTCAACTGCCGGGCCTCAACCTCCTTACCGACCCCGTCTGGTCCGATCGGTGTTCGCCGGTGGGCTTCATGGGCCCGCACCGCTTTGTGGCGCCCCCGGTCTCCCTGGATGCCCTCCCCCCCATTCACGCCGTGCTCCTGTCCCACGATCACTACGACCACCTGGATCGCCCCACCGTAGAGGCCCTGCAGCGCCGCTTCGGTGACGATCTGGCGTGGCTCACGCCCCTGGGATACAGGGATTGGCTCGCGGATCTTGGGATTACCCGGGTGGTGGAACGGGATTGGTGGGAAGGCGAACTCCTGCCCGGAGGTCGGTACGAAGCCATGGCGGTACCCGCTCGCCACTGGACCCGCCGCCGCCCCGGGGGGACCAACCGCCGGCTGTGGTGCGGTTGGGTGATTCGCCCTGCCGAAGGGGGTGCGCCCGGACCCATCGTCTACTTCGCGGGCGACTCGGGCTACTGCCCGGCGTTCGGAGAGATCGGTGAGCGCCTCGGCCCCTTCGATCTCTCCCTGATTCCCATCGGCGCCTATGAGCCCCGCTGGTTCATGGGCGCCGCCCACATGAATCCCGAGGAGGCCGTCCAGGCATATCGGGACGCCGGGGGGACGGGTGCCTTTGTGGGGATCCACTGGGGGACCTGGCGCCTGACCTTCGAGGATCCCCTGGAGCCGCCCGTCCGTGCCAGGGCGGCGTGGGTGGAGGTGGGACTTCCGGAAGAGGACCTGCACCTTCTGCGCCACGGAGAGACGCTGGCGCTTCCCTGACGGGGGCGCCTCCGGTCCGACTCCGCCGCCGCCCCCTCCCGCAGCGGGCCACAACTTCCCCGCCACGGCCGGCATCCAACCGACAGGATCGCGCGTGGGGAACCGGGAAAGAGGGGGAAAGAGAGCCATGGGTGAATTCCGTCAGGATCTGACGTACGCAATCCGGAAGCTGCGCTCATCACCCGGGTTCACCATCGTGGCCGTCGCAACGCTCGCCCTGGGGATCGGTGCGAACACGGCCATCTTCTCGGTGGTGAACAGCGTCGTGTTCCGGCCCCTCCCCCTCCCGGAGCCCGAGCAGCTCTACCGGGTCTGGTCCTCCACGGACGCGGATGGGTCCAGGGTCGCCGTGTCCTCACCCGACCTGGAGGATTGGCGCCTGCAGCGTGAGCAGGTCCTGGATCTCGGGGGATATTGGTTCACCGACGAGGGGAGCGGGGCCGACCTCACCGGGGACGGCGAGCCCCAACGCCTCGCGGTGGCTTTCGTGACGGAGGGCTTTTTCCAGACGCTCGGCGTGCCCGCCATGGAGGGACGCCTCCCCCGGAGGGACGAGATGGTCCGAGGGGGATCCGACCATGTTGCCGTTCTGACCCATGGGTTCTGGCAACGACAGTTCGGCGGGTCTCCGTCGGTCATCGGGTCCGCACTCACGCT
>DATHZE010000166.1:0-16924 GCA_035458765.1 Longimicrobiales bacterium | reverse complement strand
CGCGCCCCGAAAGGAGATCGTCTTCCACCTCGAAGTGGCCGAACTGCGCCGCATCGAGGGCTCGGGGGCCGTGACCTTCGAAGCCGCACTGGGCCGGCAGCCGACGCTCGACGTGGTCCTCAGCGGCGTGTGCGTGGCGGACCTGGCCGGTTCCGTGGACGACCTCGAGGTGACGCTGTCCGGCGTGACCGGATATCTGGGGCTCCACCTGGAGAGCCGACGCGCGCGGATCCTGGCTTCAGGTGTCTCGATGGCCCGCGTTTGGGCCACCGAGAGCCTGGATGCGTGGGCGAGCGGGGTGTCGTCGATCCTGTACACGGGCGACCCCTCGGTCCGCGCCCATACGTCGGGCGTCGGCACGGTGGGTCGGTACTAGCCCATGGGGAGCAGGTCGGCCGTCCCTCTCGGGCGCAGGCTTCGACTCCTGTTGGCTTGTGCGGCGCTCGGCGCCGTGGTCTCCTGCGCCGACGCGACGGGACCGGACCCGCGCTACCCGGAAGCGGAGGCCCAGGGCATCAGCCCAGCTCTCCTGGATCGGGCCTACGTCCAAGCCCGGGAAACACCCGGCATCCTCAGCCTCCTGGTGCAGAGGCACGGCGTCCTCGTGGCCGAAGAGTACTTCCACGGATCGGCCGCGGACTCGCTGAACCAGGTGTGGTCCGTGACCAAGAGCGTCATGTCGATCCTCACGGGCATCGCTCTGGAGCGGGGCCACCTGACCAGTCTGGACCAGACGCTGGCGGACCTGCTCCCACCCATCGTCGACAGCCTTCCCGAGGACAAGGGGCGGATCACCCTTCGTCAGCTTCTCACCATGACCAGCGGCCTGCAATGGCACGAGTTGGACGGGGGCGGAGAGTACGGCCGATGGGTGACGTCGGACGACATGATCCAGTACGTCCTCGATCTTCCGTGGGCCCACGAGCCGGGCGAGGCCTTTCTCTACAACACCGGGGGAAGCCACCTGGTCTCCGTCATTCTCACCGAAGCGACGGGGACGTCCACCATGGACTTCGCCCGCCAGCACCTCTTCGGGCCCCTGGGCATCCAAGAGGCCGAATGGTGGACCGATGAGCGCGGCTACTACACCGGAGGCATGGGGCTGTGGCTGCGCCCCAGGGACATGATGAAGATCGGTGAACTGTTCCTCCGGGAGGGGGAGGCCGGCGGTGCGCGGGTCGTCTCGACGGAGTGGGTCCGCGAGTCGACGGCCAGCTTCGTGCACACCGGCAACGCCACTCCGTTCGGCCCGGAGTACGGGTACTCCTGGTGGGTCGGCAACGGACAGGGACGCGACTTCTACTTCGCCACCGGGTACGCCGGTCAGTTCATCTTCGTGGTACCGGAGATCGATCTGGTGGTGGTGGCCACGAGCAGCTGGCGCGGGCTCAACTGGGACACGGCCGGGACCCAGTGGGGCGGCGTGATCGACCTGATCGTGAACGGCGTGCTGCCGGCGGTGTGGCGCTGAAGCGTCAGGCCAACTCCTTCAGGGTCTCCGTGAGCAGATCGTAGAAGCGCTTGACGGAGTCCACCTTCACGCGCTCGTTGGGCGAGTGCGGGAATTCGATCTGCGGGCCGAAGGAGATCATGTCCATGCCCGGCACCATCTCGCCGATGAGGCCGCACTCCAGACCCGCGTGAATGGCCTCGACGTGCGGATCCGAGCCAAGGACCTCCTTGTGGACCCCCTGCACGACCTTGAGGAGTTCGGAATCGAGGTCCGGCTTCCAGCCCGGGTACCCGTCGTGATGCTCGGTCTTGGCGCCCGCCAGGTCCCCGACGGCCTCGATCTTCTCCCGGATCCAATGCAGGGCGGACGCCACCGAGGACCTGGAGCTCATGAGGACGCGCACCTCCGCGCCCGAGCTCTTCACGGCCGCGAGGTTCGTGCTGGTCTCCACCAGACCCGGAATGTCGTTGCTCATGGCGATGACACCGTGGGGCATGGCCACCAGGAAGCCGAGCGCCTGCCTGCCGCCCCGGGCGCTCCAGACCGTGGCCGGCAACGGAGCGTCGTCGATGCGCATCTCCATGCCCGGCTCGGGCACGCTGTACTCGGCCTTCACGGCGTGGAAGCTCTGCTCCAGACGGGCGACGAAGTCCCGTGACCCTCCTGCGGGGATCACGACGGTTGCCCAGGCCTCTCGGGGAATGGCGTTGTGCTTGTTTCCCCCCTGGATCTCGGCAACGAACAGACTCGTCTTTCCGGCGGCGGCATGGAGCATCCTGGCCAGGAGCTGGACCGCGTTTCCGCGCTGGAGGTGGATATCGACGCCCGAGTGTCCGCCGTTGAGGCCGAACAGCTTCACCGTGTGCGCCGTGGCGTCGGCGGGAGGCGGCACCGTCTCCAGGGCCAGCGCCAGATCGGTGTCGGCACCTCCGGCGCAGCCGACCGTCAGAGCCCCCTCCGCCTCGGAGTCCAGGTTGATGAGCCGTTTCGCCGAGAGCAGGGTGGGATCCAATCCCGCCGCACCGGTGAGCCCCGTCTCTTCATCGATGGTGAAGAGGAACTCCAGCGGGCCGTGCACGAGATCCGTGGCTTCCATGATGGCCAACATGGCGGCCACGCCGATGCCGTTGTCGGAGCCCAGCGTGGTGCCGTCCGCCGTCAGGTACTCCCCCTCCAGGAGCGGCTTGATGGCGTCGGTGGAGAAGTCGAACTCCACGTCGGAGTTCTTCTCGTTCACCATGTCCAGATGGGCCTGGAGAATGGTTGCGGCGGCGTTCTCCTTGCCGGCCGTCCCCGGCTTCTTCACCACCACGTTGCCGGTGGCGTCCACGAGATGTTCCAGGCCGAGCCGCTCAGCCACCTGAACCACGTAGCTCCGGATCCGCTCCTCTTCCTTGGACCCCCGCGGGATGGTCAGGATCGCGTCGAAATGACTCCAGAGGGGACGGGGTTCGAAGTCGGACACGAAGGTCATGGTTCCGTTCTCCTGAAGACCCGCAGCGTTACGAGCCGAAGTGGACATGGCGTGGCAGTTCCGTCCGTGGAATCTGACGTAGGGGGGTGCGGATCGGAACCGGGCCGTGGGTCTCGTCGGGAGGAAGCTGGCTCGGCCACACGCAGGTGTTCCCTGAGCGTCACCTGAGTGCGCGGGTGGCGAGGTACTCTCGTGTGATCCCCAGCGCGGACCCGGGCTCCAGGTAGCCCAGGCGCATCAGGTAGTCGTCGGTCTTGCCCGTGAGCACGTAGCTGTAGTGCAGGGGGATGGCGCCTGGCTCGCTCTCGTTCGTGTACCGGATCAGCGAGCTGGTGCAGTTGTTGGTCACCGTGTTGTACCAGCGGGGCGTGCCGGCCAGGTCGCGGGTTTCCTCAGCGAATTTCGTGAAGATCCGGGCGGCGGCATCCGCGGGGATCGTGACCCGGTAACGGGTCAGCGGGTAGTCCAGGAACTGGACGCGGCGCGTCACGAGGTCCTGTTCGGTGGCCCAGATGTGCGTCACCTCGAAGGCCCTGAACGTACCGCCGACGAGAGAGTACTCCTCACCGAGCTCACGCCTGGTTTCGACGGACAGGCCCAGGTAGCGATCGGGCCCGTAGCGCTCCGGGAACTCGAACACGAGAAAGGTATGGGCGATGAGCCCCACCCCATCCAGTTTCTGTTCGTACATCCAAACGCCCACGATGTCCGACGGATCGAACGAAGCATCGTGGTACGTCTTCGAAACCACGGAGTCCCGAACGTAGCGCCAGTCCCGTACGTTGCGGAGCGTCACCGTACCGTCGCCGGAGATCTCCACTCCGGCCAGCACCCTCACGTCCTCGTCCCACGTCCGGCTCAGCGACGGGTGACGGCTAGCCACCGACACGCCCAGCAACGTAGCCCCCACGAGCAGAAGCGCGACGGTGGCCTGAACCGGTCTTCGGAACCGACGGGGCCCCGTGGGAGCTTTCGTCATCATGCGCATTCTGGCGGCAGAGTGGAGCGTCGGCAGGACATGCCGGGCTTGAGCGTGAATATTCGCCCATCTCCACGCTCGGTGTGAAGCTCGGCCGCCAGGCAGAGGAGGATGTGGGGCAAGCACAGGTATACCGTGATTGCCACGGGGACGGGCACGGCCCTCACTCCACCCGCTCCCCGCTCTCACCCGAGAGCCGGAATCGCCTACATCACCCGGACACGGGAGTTTGCCAGCACCTTGCGCAGTCGCCACTCGATGCGGCGACCGTCGCCCACTTCGATGGGGTCGCTCATGACATCGTCGATGGAGCCGGTGGGATCGGCATACAGCCGCAGTCTCCCCCGGGTACCCCTGATCTCGGCGGGAACCTGAAAGGTCGCCGCGCCCCCGGGAGCCACGTCGCCGAGGAAGCGCCGCATGCCGGGCCACTCGACCCACACGCGCATGGGAAGCCAGTGCTCGTTGCGGACTTCGACGGCCAGGTCCGTCGTGGGAGCTGACGGTCGATTCACAACCGGGGAAAAGGGTGACCGGGCGGGGCGGGCCACGGATGCGCAGCCGGCCGATGAGATCAGGAGCACGGGACCAAGGAACCTCGCCAAATGTGCCACGGAGGACCTCCTGCGGTTTGGCCTCCGTCGGTGCTGGGCCGGGCGGGTCCAGACGGGCGGGTGCGCAGCCTCGGACCATCCTGGGGCGGAGGTCTGACCCCTCGTTGACTCCTTTCTGACGCTGCCCTCACGCCGCTCTCAGGAGTCGCCGAAGATCATGGCGATGGCAAACGCCGAAGGCCGCGTGTAGCTTCGTCTCAACGGGTGGTTCCGTTCCCTGGGATGCCTGACACCCCCTGGGGTACTCCTTCCTTTCCCTTCCGGAGGGCGGGCCGGACCATGCTGACGCTCCGCACCCTGGGCACGCTTTCCATCTTGGATTCCGAGGGATCCAACGTCGGTGCGATCCTCGCCCAGACGAAGCGGTCCGCCCTGTTCGTCTACTTGGCGCTCGCCAGACCACCCGGTCTCCACCGGCGGCACACCATCCTCTGCCTGTTCTGGCCGGACGAGGATGAGTGCCACGCCCGCGGGGCCCTTTCACAGAGCCTCTACTTTCTCCGTGGGCATCTCCCCGAGGGCGTCATTGTCGGGAGCGGCGCAGCGGAGGTCGGGATCGCTTCGGATAGGGTGCGAGCGGATGTGGCCGAGTTCGGTGCGGCCATCGCGGAGCGGCGATGGGCGGAGGCGTTGGAGCTCTACGGAGGTGACTTCCTGCCGGGATTCCATGTCGGGGGAGCCTGGGGCTTCGAGGAGTGGATGGAGGGGGAACGAACGCGGCTGCGGGAGATGGCCGCGGGCGCCGCGTGGTCCCTGGCCGATGAGCAGATCGCTCGAGGGCAGTTGGTTGCGGCGGAGCGGACGGCACAGAGAGCGCTGGAATGGGTGTACACCGACGAGACTCCGGTTCGCAGGTTCATCGAGTCGTTGGCAAGCGCAGGAGATCGGGCGGCGGCGTTGAACTTCTATGAGAGATTCCGTGAGAAGCTCTGGGTGGAGTTGGAGTTGGAGCCTTCTCCCCCGACGAGGGACGTCGCGGAGGCGGTGAAGAACGAAGAGATCGATTGGGCCCCGAGGAGCGGCCCCACTCCGTCCGCCACTGCGTCCACCACTGCTCCACCGTTCTCCGACGAACCTCCTCGCAGGGCGTCGGAGGAGCGAAGTCGGCCACGGAAGATCTTGATCCCAGCGGTGCTCGGCGCACTCGCCATCACCCTGTCGGTCGTCGGATTCTCCCTCGTGGCCCGGAACCGGGTCCCTCCCGTCACGGGCGACCGTGTCGTCGTGTTCCCCTTCCAGAACCTCACGGGAAACCCCGACCTGGCGTTTCTGGAGACGGCGGTTTCCAAACGCATCACGGCCGGACTGAGCCTCGTCGATGAGGTCGGCGTGGTGGCGGCGTCCGACGCGGACTGGGCCTATCGCCTACGGGAGAAGCAAGTGTCGGACGCTGAACTCGCCACCAGCATCGGTGCGAACCTCCTCGTGACCGGGAGCTTCACCTCCCTGGGCGGTGAACTCCGCTTCCACGCCGAGATCACGCACCTGGCGAGGGGCGCGGTCACATCGGTCGAGGCCCGGGGCCCCGCGGTCCCAGAGGATGCGATGGTGGGCGTGGAGGTCCTGCGTGAGGCGATCATGGGGGTCTTGGCGTATTCCTTTCGAGATGAACACCTGGCCGAGTGGCGGAAGCGCCCGCCTCCGTCCTACCCGGCGGCCCTGGCGATGTATCGGGGCGACCAGAGCTTCTTCGAGGGCGATTGGCAGACGGCAGCGCGCCATTATCTGGCCGCGTACCAACAGGACACGACCTTTCTCGTCGCCCTCCTGCGTACGGCTGTCGCCTTCAGAAACGTGCCGGACCCTGCCAGAGAGGACTCCGTGCTCGCCATCTTGGAGGCGCGGCGAGAGGACCTGGCCCCGAAAGACGAATACTGGCTGGACAACCTGGCCGCCGAAGTGAGGGGTGACCTGGACCAGGTCTGGAAGCTGGGGCGATTCGAGGTGGAGCGTGACCCGGGTGACCAGGAGGTCAAGTTCTTGCACGGTGTGCATGCTCTCTGGCTGGGTCGCGTGGAGGAAGCCCTGGAGATCATGGAAGGGGTGGACCCCGGGAACATGCTGGTATGGAACTGGCCGGTCAGCTGGATCTGGCTGGCCGACGCGAACTACTACCTTGGCCGGTACGAAGAGGCACTGCGCGTGTCCCGGGAGGCCATCGATCGTCTACCCGGAATGACGCTGGTCTTCCGCCGATCAGAGACGCGGGCGCTCACCGCGCTGGGCCGCCTCGATGAGATCGAACCGATCCTTGCATGGCTGGAACAGAGCGAGTCGACCTGGGAAACCGATCCAGCCGGCCAACTCATCCGCGTAGCGGCGGACCTCGCCCGTGACGGCTACCGCGAGGAGTCGATGCGGGTCGCGGAGCGGGCAGTCGCCTGGTACACCTCCCACGATCCTGCCCCCGATTCCCTCGCGGCGTCACTCCTGCTGGCTGGCCGTTCACGCGAGGCGTTGGACATCCTCCGCGAGGTTGTCGCCGAGACCCCTGACGACCTCCAGGCCCATGGCCTTGCCGGAGTGGCGTTGGCCAGGCTGGGTGACCGGGAGGGAGCCGAGGCGGAGGCCAGGTGGTTCGGGGAGTTGGATCGCCTCTACCTGCGTGGGCAGGACAAGCTCTGGCGTGCCGCGATCCTCGCACACCTGGGTCAGGCGGACGAAGCCATCCAGCTGGTGTCCCAGGCGCGCCAGGAAGGTCAGACGTACCTCGCGGTCGTTGGTCACGCCTTCCTGGAGCCACTCTGGGGTTACGAGCCGTACGAACGGCTCATGGCGCCCCGAGGTTGAGGGGCGGGTCCTGTTAGAATTAGGCTTCGTACGTGACCCTCCGTGCGTCTCGACCGCCTTCTCCACCTGCCCGCCGCCCACGCGGGACCACCCGTTGGCCCCTTGCGTCAAAGCCGGCGAGACGGGCTGGAGGCACTGAGAACAAGGCTCTTTCTGCAGACGGATTCCATGCCCCAAGCCCTCGCGCGCGCCGCAGCCCTCGTGCTGGTCGCCGTATCGACCGCCGTTCCTGCCGACGTCTCGGCCCAGATCACCTTCTCCGGGCAGGTCAGGCCCCGCACCGAGTTCCGGGACCCCGCCACGCCCGACGGCGGGTCCCTGGCCTTCACGGGGATGCGGACCCGCCTGGCGGCTTCCGTCCTGACCCAGGGGGGTGCGAGGGCCTTCATCCAGATCCAGGACGTGCGACTCTTCGGCGAGGAGGCCAACACGCTGGGCGACTACTCCGCCGATGGGCTGGACGTCCACCAGGCCTGGCTGCTCCTTGGGGACCAAGAGGCGGGCGCCTCTTTCAAAGTCGGGCGCCAGGAAGTGGCCCTCGGGGGCGAGCGGCTCATCGGCGCCGTGGGCTGGGCCCACCAGGGCCGGTCCTTCGACGGGGTCCGCGTAGGGGTGCGCCCGACCACGAAGCTGGCCGTGGACGGGTTGGCCCTGCAGCTCTCCGAGAGCGCGGCACCGGCCCGCAACGCCGATGCCCTCCTGTGGGGGGCGTACGGCGTGCTGAACCCCGGGGGTGACCAGTCCCTCGATCTCTTCGTCCTCACACAGCGGGAGAGGGGACCCGGGGGCGACACGGATCAGGTCACCCTCGGTGCCCGGCACGTGGGGACGACCGGGCCGGTCTCCTATCGCGTCGAAGGGAGCCTCCAGCGGGGCACCCGGCAGGACAGGGACGTCTCGGCCCACATGTTCGGCGCGCGGGTGGGCGCCTCCGGTTCGTCCGGGAGCGTCACCCTCTGGTACGACTACCTCTCCGGCACCGTGACCGGGAGCGATGAGGTAGGAGCCTTCGAGACCCTGTACGCCACCAACCACAAATTCTACGGCTTCGCCGACCTCTTCACCGATATCCCCACCCACACCGGTGGGAGAGGGCTGCAGGACCTGGCGTTGAAGGGGTCCACCCGAGCCGGGCCCTGGAGCCTGGCGGCCGACCTGCACCGCTTCTTCGTCGCGCGGGGGGGAGGCCTCGACGGGCGCCACCTCGCGGACGAGCTGGATCTCACGTTCTCCCGGAGACTTCCCTCCGGCGTGGGGTTGACCACCGGGTTCTCGTGGGTCCTCGAGGGCGGCGCCCTGGAGCCCGTCCGAGGGATCCGGGACGACGTCTTTTTCGGCTACGTCATGCTCGACCTGACCTTCTGACGCCATCAGGATGCACGTGCTTTCTCTCAGAACGACCGCGACCCTCATCTCCCTGTTCCTGGGCGCCGCCCTCGGAATCGGGGGCTTCACGTTCGTGTACGGCAGGGGTGCCTCGTATCTCACCAACGACCCTGCGGCGTGCGCCAACTGCCATGTCATGGGCGAACAGGTGAGCGGGTGGCTCCAGTCCAGCCACAGGTCCGTGGCGGTGTGCAACGACTGCCATGCGCCCCATGACCTGATCGGGAAATACTGGACCAAGGCCCGCAACGGCTATGCCCATTCACTCGCCTTCACCACCGGCGACTTCCCCGACAGGATCCGCATCAAGCCGGTCAACCTTCAGGTGACCGAGGAGGCTTGCCGCTACTGCCATGGGCAGCTGACGGCAGTCGTGGATGGCACCCACGGCTCGGAGCCGCGCGGATGCGTGACCTGTCACAGCGACGTGGGGCACCGTGGGCGTGCCCCGATGATTCTTCCCAGTGCCCTTCGGGGCACCAACTCCGAGGTTCTTGAACATGAGTGAGCAGTCCCGCAGGGGAATCGGATTCTTCGTGGGCCTCGCCGTGGTGGCGGCCGGCGCGTCGGTGGCGGCTTTGGCGCTCTTCCTGAACATCGTGGAGCGCAAGCAGGAGGCGCTCCAGCTCTTCCCCCAGGTGGTGGAGATCACGGAGGCGACGGACGATCCCGCCGAGTGGGGAAAGAACTTCCCCAACCAGTACGAAAGCTATCTCCGCACCGTGGACCAGACCCGCACGCGCTTCGGTGGCTCCGAGGCCCTTCCACGGACCCCGTCGGAGGCCGACCCCCGCTCCGTCGTGTCCCAGTCAAAAATCGAAGAGGATCCCCGGCTCAAGACCATGTGGGCCGGATACGCGTTCTCCCGGGATTTCCGCGAGGAGCGGGGCCACGCCTATATGCTGGAAGACCAGACGTTCACCGAGCGCCAGGCGGTGGGTCAGCCGGGGACGTGCGCCAACTGCCACGCGTCCACGGTGACCGCGTGGAGGGAGCTCGGCGACGGCGACCTCACGCGGGGCTTCGAGATCATGAACCCCATGCCGTACATGGAGGCCGTTCAGCACCTGAAGGGCGCGGTGGGGTGCATCGACTGCCACGAGCCCGGATCCATGAAGCTGCGGGTCACCCGCCCGGCGTTCATGGAGGGTATGCGGGCCTTCAAGGCGGGGCAGGGCGTGGCCGACTACGACGTGAACCGCGACGCCACGCGGCAGGAAATGCGCAGCTTCGTCTGCGGCCAGTGCCACGTGGAATACTATTTCAAGGGGACGGAAAAGCGGCTGGTCTTCCCCTGGGCCAACGGCCTCGAGGTGGAGAAAATCTACGACTACTACCAGGAGGCGGAGTTCAAGGATTGGACCCACGCCCAGACGGGTGCCCCGGTGCTGAAGGCACAGCATCCCGAGTTCGAGATGTGGAACCAGGGGATCCACGCCAGGTCGGGGGTGGCGTGCGCCGACTGCCACATGCCGTACCGGCGTGTGGGCGCGCAGAAGGTCTCCGACCACCACGTGCAGAGCCCGCTCCTGAACGTCAACGCCGCGTGCCAGACCTGTCACAACCTCGCCGAGGACGAAATCGTGACCCGTGTGGAGCGCATCCAGGCCCACACGTTCCGGATGAGGAACCAGGCCATGGATGCCCTCATGGACCTCATCGGGGAGATCCAGGCCCGCCGGGACGCCGGGGCGTCCGACGCGGCCCTGGACCCCGCCCGGGAGCTCCAACGTCGGGCCCAGTTCTACCTCGACTTCGTGGAAGCGGAGAACTCCACGGGCTTCCACGCGCCCCAGGAGGCCACCCGCATCCTGGGCGAGGCGCTGGACTACGCCCGACAGGGCCAGCTGGTCCTCCGCGACCCCGGCTACACGCCCCGGATCGCGCCGCCTTCCCGCTGAAGAGGGGGGACCTCTCCCGGAGCCCCCCTCCACCCCCTCGTCAGCGCCCGGCCAACTCCTCGTTGATGAGTTGCGTGAGCTGCTCCCAACCGAAACTCGGGAGGGGTCGGCCGTTGACGAAGTATTCCGGGGTCATGGTCACGTTGAGGGAGGCGGCATCAGCCAGGTCCTGCTGGATGCTCTGCACCACCTCCGGCGAGGTCATGTCCGCGGCGATCCGGTCGCGATCCAGCCCCAGACCCCCGAGCTGCTGCCAGGCGAGGTTCACGTCGGCCGAGTGGTTGATGGCCCATGCGCTCTGGGTGGCCAGCAGGCGCTCCAGGGCAGGCCAGAATTTGTCCTGCCTGCGGGCAGCCTCGAGGAGAGCCACCACGTCCTGTGACCCGGCGTGGAACGGCGCCCAGCGCAGGACCAGGCGGATGCGGCCCGGGTTCGCGGCCATGACGTCCTTCACCGCGGGATAGAACATGGCGCAGGTCTCGCACGCCGGGTCCAGGAACTCGGCGATGACCACGGGAGCGTCCGCCTCCCCGACGGAAGGCGCGTGGGCCCGGTACAGCATGGCTATGGTCGCATCGGAAACCGACCCGCCCCCGACGGACTGCGAGGACCTGTACATCATGGTGGCTCCGGCGAACACCACCACCATGGCCACCACGGCACCGACGAACAGAGACTTCTGGTTCACTTTGAACTCCGTAAGAGACTGAGAGTGAGCAGGACCAGGATAGCCGCGAAGGCCGTCATCGACAGGAGCGGGATGGTCACGAAGCCGAGCCACTCGATGACCGTCTCCGAGCACGGGACGCCCTGCCGACACGGAGCGACGCGTTCCGGCACGATGCCCTCGACGATGAGCACGTGAAGGAGAGCCAACAGCCCACCGAATGCCGCCAATGGCACCACGGAACGCACCACGTTCCGGTCCAGGGGGAAGAGGGCGAAGGGCAGGACGAACACCAAGGGGAACATGAAGATGCGCTGGTACCAGCACAGGGAGCACGGCGGCAGCTTCATGATCTCGCCGAAAAAGAGCGCCCCCAGCGTCGAGGCGCCTGCGATGAGCCACGCACCGAACACCAACGTCCAGGCACGCGCGTCTTCGACCTGGCGGCCCGCCCCTACACGAGACTCCTCCTTCGATCTTTGCATTCGATAAACTAGCGGGTCATCGGAGAGCGGTTCAACAGAGGATGGCCCTCACGCGGACCGGGCCTCGCCGGCCTCGCCTCGCGCGGTGCCCCCGGTCCCCCCACCGCTGCCCACCGTGCGTTCGTGTCCGTTCGTGCGGTTGGATTTTCTGTCGTCGACCTCACCCGCAACCTGCTGGCCAGAGGTGGAGGAGGAACAGGGGGCGTTGGAGGTGCACGGGTGGGGGAAGGGACCCGGAGACGGGATCCACCCGAAGAAGAACCTTGCTCTATGCTTCGACCGTTCCCGATCTTGTGCGCCGGATCTTGCCTGGCTGGACCGCCGGCACCTTCCATCTCCACCACAGCCTGACCGCCCGCAGTCGGTGCCCCGGGCGTCGCGGGGTCCCGGCATCGGGCCGGTCCAGACAGGTACGTCCCCATTTCCCATGGAGTACACCCATGTACAAAGCCGCAGTCCTCCTCACGGTGCTCGGGTTCATGAGCGTACCCGGTCACATCCAGGCCCAGAACCAGAACCCCGTCGTCCAGGAGATCCGGGAGATCATCTCCTCGGGCTATGCCTACGCCGCCGAGAACCTCCGGGACCGGGAAGGTGATTACGCGTCGGAGGGAGCCCTCGAATTCTGGTCCAGCGGTGGTCTCGTGCAGAACGTGCCGCCGGATTCACCTGCCCTCTCCTATGAGTCCTTCAACCTCGTGCCGAAGTACATCTGGGTCATTCCCGTGACCGATGACGTGGCCGTGGCCCAGTTCTATGTGGAGGGATCCTACCAGCAAGTGGGCCAGCCCCCGGTGGACCATTACTTCACCCGGGCCACTCAGGTCTACGTGCGTGAGGGCGGAGCGTGGAAGATCCGCGCTGCCCATTTCTCCCCCGTCCAAGGGGGAACCGGTACCCGCCAAACCGCCATCGGCGGGTAGGCCGGCGGCCGGGAACGGCGGCCTCCCCCACGCCGGGGAGGCCGCCGTGCGGCCCCGTTGGCAGGGTTGAAGGCACGACCCCGGACGAGTCCCCTTTCGCAGGGAGTAGGTGCCGCACTAGAGTGCCGTCCTTCTTCAACAAGGACTCCGGTATGCGCTCGCCCCTCCCAGGTACCCTGCCCGCCCTCCTCCCGCTCCTCCTCACCGCGGCCTGCACCGCGTCCGAGCCGGCACTTTTCGTGGACGATGCCGCGCTGGCCGACGAGTCCGAGACCGGAGACTGGCTGGCGTACGGCCGGACCTACAGCGAGCAGCGCTTCAGCCCCCTCGAGCAGATCAACGCCGGCACCGTGGCCGAACTCAAGGTCGACTGGTACCTCGACCTCCCCTTGGACCGGGGCCTCGTCTCGACGCCCCTGGTAGCGGACGGAATCCTGTATTTCGTGGGGAGCATGAACCGGGTTCGGGCGGTGGACGCCACCAGCGGCCAACTCCTGTGGGAGTACGACCCGGAAGTCTGGCGGGTGGCCGGCGAACGCATGCGGGCCGGGTGGGAGCACAACCGCGGGATCGGGCTCTGGGGGGACAAGGTCTACCTGGCCACCTGGGATGGGCGGCTCCAGGCCATCGACCGAGCCACCGGAGCGATGGTCTGGAGCGTCATGACCGTGGACCCCGAGCTTCCCCTCTACATCACCGGAGCGCCGAAGATCTTCAAGGGAAAGGTCCTCATCGGGAACGGGGGAACGGAGGTGCATGCGGCCCGGGGGTACGTCACGGCCTACGACGCCGAAACGGGTGAACAGGCGTGGCGCTTCTGGATCGTCCCCGGCAACCCGGCCGACGGGTTCGAGAACGAAGCCATGCGCATGGCCGCCGAAACCTGGACCGGGGAGTGGTGGAAGTACGGCGGCGGCGGCAACGCGTGGCACGGCTTCACCTACGACGCCGAGCTGGACCAGTTGTACATCGGCACGGGGAACGGCTCGCCCTGGGACCGGAAGATCCGGAGCCCGGAGGGAGGAGACAATCTCTTCCTGACCTCCATCGTGGCTCTGGACCCGGACACGGGGGAGTACCTCTGGCATTACCAGAACACCCCGGGCGAGGCGTGGGACTTCAACGCCAACATGGACATCGTCCTGGCGGACCTGGAGATCGAAGGGGAGTCCCGGAAGGTCCTGATGCAGGCCCCGAAGAACGGGTTCTTCTACGTCATCGACCGCACCGACGGCTCGCTCATCTCGGCGGAGCCGTACTCCCCCGTGACCTGGGCAACCCACGTGGACTTGGAAACGGGCCGCCCCGTGGAGCGGCCCGGCGCCCGCTACGAGGACGGGGAGGAGGTCGTGGCGCCCGGCCCGTCGGGAGCCCATAACTGGCATGCCATGTCGTACAACCCGGAGACCGGGCTCGCCTACATCCCCACCATGCACCTGAGCACCCGGTTCCGGCAGGAGGGGATCGACCTGGAGACCTGGGCGTCGCCATCCTGGTCCTCGGACCCTGCGGTGAGCTGGGAGATCGTGGGCAGCTCCCGGGAAGACGGTGTCATGGGCACCCTCCAGGCCTGGGATCCGGTTCGGCAGGAGCGGGTCTGGGAGGTCCCCCTGGAGACCCGCTGGAACGGGGGAACGCTCACCACCGCCGGCGGCCTGGTGTTCCAGGGGCGGGCCGACGGTCTGTTCAAGGCCTACCAAGCGGCCACCGGACAGGAACTCTGGTCCGTGGACCTGGGGCTCGGGATCACCGCCCCGCCCATCACCTACTCGGTGGACGGGACCCAGTATGTCGCGCTCCTGGTGGGCTTCGGTGGCGGCGGGGCGTCCAGGGTGGCTCCCGGGAACCCGGGCTGGCCCTACGGCCAGCAGACCCGGCGCCTCGTAGCCTTCTCGCTGGAGGGTGAGCTGGCCGTTCCCGAGCAACCCGAGCCCACCCCGGTGGTCCCGCTGGCGGCCCCGGACTTCCAGGTGGATCCGGCGCTGGCCGAGGTGGGGGCATCCCGGTACTCGGGCCGCTGCAGCGTGTGCCACAGCACTCCAGGACAATCGGCTGGAATGGCGCCGGACCTGAGCGCCTCCGCGGTGGTCCTCGACGCGCAGGCCTTCCAGCAGGTGGTCCGGGAGGGCGTACGGACCCGGATGGGAATGCCCCGGTACTCGGACTTGACCGACGAACAGCTCCTCGCGATCCGCCACTACATCCGGTCCGTTGCGGAGACGACGGCACAGGCGACGGCGGAGATTCGGGGCGGCCAGTAGGTCCCGGGGTGACGGTCCCATCGTCTCCGGGGCGGCGGGGCCGAGGCGCCCGCAGCCCCCGGGCCCAAGCGCCGAGCCGGCGGCCCACGCCGTAACTCTGGCCCGGCAGGCCTGGACGTTGCACCTTGGGCGGATGTCATCTGCCCCGCTTTGGGCGCGCCTCAAAGGCGCGCGCATCGTTCAGGTGTTGCTGGTCTATCTGGGTGCGTCCTGGGTCGTCCTGCAGATCACCGAAACCGTCACCGGCCTTCTGACCCTGCCCGAGTGGGTCGGCCCGGTGGCCCTCCTCCTCCTGTTCGTGGGCCTGGTGGTCGTGCTGGCCACCGCCTGGGTGCAGTCCCTTCCCCAGACCACCGCGGCCGAAGAAGCCGGTGAGGTGCCCACCGACTGGGAAGTCGCCCCCGCCGACGCCATGGCCAGCCTCCGGGCCGGAAGGCTCCCCCACCTGACGTGGGGCCGGGCCATCCTGGGCGGCGTCATGGCCCTGTCGCTCCTGTTCGGAGCCGGCGGGCTGTTCGTCATGGTCAAGGGTCCCACGTCCATGTTCGGGCCCGAAGAGGCCGGTGCTTCGGCCGCGGCGCGGGGCATCGCGGTGCTCCCCTTCCACGTCACGGGTCCCGGCCTGGAGGTGTACCGCGAGGGCATGGTGGACCTGGTGTCGGCGAACCTGGACGGGCTGTCCGACTACCGCGCCATCGACGCCCGCACGGTGCTGGCGCGCTGGAACCGGGACATCGGAGAGACGTCCGACGCCGAACTGGACGCGGCGCTCAGGGTGGCCGCGGGCACGGGCGCCCGGTACGCCATCGTGGGGAGCGGCGTGGAGGTGGGCGGCTCGGTGCGCTTCACGGCCACGGTCTACGACATCTCCAACGGCGAGCAGGTGGGCGACGGCCGCGTCGAGGGTTCGCCCGACAACATCCTGGGCCTGGTGGACGAACTCACCGTGGACGTCATGCGGTCCCTCCTGGAGGCCACGGGGCAGGGCTCCAACGCCCAGACCTTCCGTCTGGCCAGCGTTCTCACCAGCTCGGTTCCGGCGCTCCGCGACTACCTGGAGGGCGACGCCCTCTTCCGGCGGGGACGCTTCGTCGAGGCTCGGGAGCTGCTCCAGAGGGCGGTGGAGGAGGACTCCACCTTCGCGCTGGCGTACTGGCGTCTGGGCGAGGCCATCGGGTGGCAGGAGGCCATCGGCAGCGCCGAGGCGAGGGCGGCAAAACAGAAGGCCACGGAGTACCTGGACCGGTTGCCGGCCCGGGAGGCCACGCTCCTGCGGGTGAGCGCTTCCGCGAGCGACGGTACCATCGTCGATCAGATGCCCAACCTGCGGAGCTACCTCCAGCGGTACCCCGACGACCCCGACGGGTGGTACCTCCTGGGTGAGGCGGGGCTCCACAACTACCGTGGGACGGGCGTCACCGACGCCGATCTGGACGGGGCGCTCTTCAAGGCCGTGGCGTTGGACCCGAGCTTCGGACCGTATTACGACCACCCGGCCCGATGGGCGGTGGGTCGAGGGGACCAGGCCCGCTTCGACGCCATGCTGTCGGGCTACGAAGCCGCGGGCTCCGACCTGGAACGCGCCGCCGAGTGGAAGACGTTGTGGGACCTTCTGCGGGGGGACGACGAGACCCGCGCCCGTACGGTCGCCTCCCTGGATACCCTGTCCAACGCCAAGCTCGGGAGCATCGACCAGTCGATCCTCGGGTTCATGGACGACCACCTGAAGCGGCTCGAGCCGCTGCGGGCCGCGCGGAAGGGTTGGACGGACCTCAACCGCTTCGGGCAGTTGTACGACGCCCAGGGACGGATGGACGTGCTCCGGAGGACCCGAGCGGAGACCCCGACCCTCGACATTCGGCTCAACGCCGCATCGATCGACATGAGGACGTATGAGGTCGGGGCCATCTCGCGGGAGGACGCAGTGGCGGCCTGCGAAGTCGCCCACGAATCCGTCGAAGGGGAGATGGAGGGGTTCGTGCTGTGGGTCC
>DATHZE010000165.1:0-11446 GCA_035458765.1 Longimicrobiales bacterium | reverse complement strand
GAGGGGATGGTGGACGTCCTCGCCGGCAACCTCGATGGTGCTGGGGGGCTGCGCAGCATCGATCCACGGACCGTCATGTCGCATTGGCGTCGGGCGGTGGGGGAGGGGGACGACCCCGAGCTCGGGGCCATTCTGGAGATCGCGCGTTCGGCGGGCGCCCGCTACGCGGTGGTTGGCAGCGCGGTGCGTATCGGGGACGAGGTTCGCCTGAGTACGCAGATCTACGACGTCGTGGGCGGTGGGGACGTGGGAAGTGCCCAGGTCGCCGGTCCCAACGGCGACGTGCTGTCCCTGGTCGACCGTCTGTCGGTCCAGACGGCGGCTGAGGTCCTGGCGTCGGGGGGCGGAACGCTGGATCGTCTCCGTCACACCACCAGCCTCACCACCAACTCGCCGGATGCGCTGCGGGCCTACCTCGAGGGTGAGGCACTGTACCGCGGGGCGGACTTCGCCGGCGCATCGGACGCATTCCGCCGCGCCGTGGCCATGGACTCCACGTTCGCCCTGGCCGCCGTCCGGCTCTCCCGGAGCCTCGGCTGGCTGCGAAACATCGGCGACCAGGAGTCCGGCGAAGCGTTGGCGCTGGCCCAGCGGTTCCGCGATCGCCTGCCCCCCAGGGAGCGCGAGCACCTCGAATTGGAGGCCCTCATCGAGGCTGGGTCGCAGCGGAGCGTGGGCGCTGCCCGGGAGGGGACGCAGAGCTATCCCGACGACCCCGAGTTCTGGGAAGCCTACGGCGAGGCCCTCTATCACCAGGGCGCCGAAGCGGGCTATTCACTGGCCGATACCAGGGGGGCTTTCGCCCGGGCTCTGGAACTGGACCCGGATTTCGGACCCCTCTACATCCACCCCATGGAACTCGCCGTCAGTTCCGGCGACGTCAGTCGGGCATTCGAACTTCTCGAGGCGTGGCGACCCCTTGCCGAGCCCGACGAATTCCGGATGCGCAGCGCCTTCATGGCCCTGCAGATCGGAGACCAGGCCGCTCAGACCGAAGCGATGGCGTACCTGCCGGAGATTCCGGATCGGGAGTTCACCACGGGCTACGTCTACGCCTATGCCCGCACGGCCGACCACGCCGCGGCAGACCGCGCCATCGCCGACGAGTACCGGCGGCGCGGTTTCGGGGGAACGGCCGACATGGTCCTCTTCAGCGAGAGGCTCAGCGTGGGCGCCGTGGACGAAGCGTTGGACCTCGCGTTCAAGCCGGTCTCGATCGCTGAAGGACGGTCCGCGACCCTCCTCTCTTCGGCCGTGATCCCGGGGGCGGCAGCTGCCCGCCCAAGCAGATATGCTCTCCCGGACCCCGGCGAGTGCAGGGGCTTCGATTGCTGGGCCCTGGGTGCGGTCGCGGTGGCGTGGGATGACGAGGCCCGGAGCGAGGCGTACATCCGTCGGTACGAGGGAATCATCGATTCCCTCGCCACCTCGGAACCTTCGGAAGAGTACATCGAGGGGGAGAGGGCGTATCTGGATATCCTGCGGGCCTATGCCGCGTGGCACGCCGGTGACTTGGACGACGGCGAGGCCTTGGCCCGCTTCCGGGCAGTCCATGCCCAGCGAGCGCCTGCGAGCGGGTACTTCATCCTACGCCACTCCTCCATCCGGTGGTGGATCGCCGAGGCGCTGCTCCGCCAGAATCGCTACGACGAGGCGCGCAGGTACTTCGACTCTCTGTGGGACGCGCCCTGGGGTGCCTACTTCACGATGAGGGACGTCGGATTGGGGGATGCGTACCGGGGCATGGGTGACGAAGCCGCGGCGCGCGAAGCGTACGAGCGGTTCCTGGGCAACTGGTCGGAGGCTCCGGTGGACAACCCGCTGGTAGTCCGGGCCAAAGCCGGCCTGGAGTCGCTGGGCTCCTGAGGCGTGTCGGGCCGTCGTCGCGTCACCATCGGGAGAAGGCTGTGACCAAGCGCTCCCCATCTCGCTGCTCCTGGAATTCCGGGGCCAAAGTCCGCCCCTGGCCGCACATCGACGCAGGCGTTCCTTTCACCATCGTGGCCGAAGGGAGCCCTCGGGCCACGACATCGATGACCAGGATGCTCCCGGATCGGGAGAGGAGAGCGTTGCCCATGAACGGCACGGTGATTCAGGTCGACCTTCGCACAGTCTTGGCCACGCTCATGGTCGTGGCGGCAGTGGCCATATTGGCCGGCTGGTCGCCATCCGGCAGCCGACAGGAGGCGCGGGATCCCGGGTGTTGGCAGTTCTCGGGAGTGCCCCAGGCGCCGACGGGGGGTAACGCCGTCGCCGGCTACCCCTATTCCGCATTCGACGCCTGCACCGGCCAACTCTACGTCTACGAGGTGGCCACGTACGGTCAGGCTTGGACGAGGCGAGGCGTTCCCCTCGAGCCCTGAGCCGTCGAGGCCTGCGCTGAGCCGGCGTCCGCGGGTCTACGTCGCCGTGGAGGCCATGCCGTGGCTGGTCACCGCGGTGATCTGACCCACGATGGCTCGGAGCACCGCCTTTCGGGCTTTCAGCTTCTCGCGGAACGCCTGCGCGTCGGTGCCTGCGATCTCCATGCGGAGCTCCGAGAGGTAATCCTCCAGGACCAACCGCAGGACCTCCGCATGGGTGGGGGTGAGCTCCAGGTGGACCATGCTGTCCTCCTTGTCCTAGGTCGAGTCAGGGTGGACAGGACCCTGTAGGACTATACCCACGGGACGCACGGAGGTGGCACCGTTTCATCCCCCCGGCGCACCCTCGTCGACGGCCACACGCCACAGCGCGCGCAAGGCCACCTCCCCGATCCTGGCGAGCCCCTCGTAGTCCACCTTCTCCGCGACGTCCGTGGGCTTGTGATAGTCCTCATGGCTTCCAGTGTAGAACCAGACCACGGGCCGGGCCGCCTGCTGGAAGCAGGCATGATCGGAGCACCCGGTGCACGCCGGCGCCCCGTCGAAGGTGAGCCCCGTGCGGTTCGAGTCCGACAGCACGCCCCACCATGCCGAGTCCGGCTCCGCCACGGGCACCCTGAGGGCTCGGTCGCGAAGCCGCCCAACCATGTCGAAGTTGAACACACCCGAGATGCGCTCCAGGGGCAGGTCGCCCGACGCGGCGAAGGAACACGAGCCGAGAAGCCCCCTCTCCTCGGCGCCCCACAGGGCGAACAGCACCGAGCGCCGTGGTCCCCCCGCGTTCCCGCCCGCCGCGCTCGCCCACAAGCGCGCCAGCTCCATCACCAGGGCCGTCCCCGACGCGTTGTCGTCGGCCCCGTGATACACCGAGAGCGTGCCATCCGACCGCTGGACGAAGCCCAGATGGTCGTAGTGCGCCCCCACGACGACCCACTCCCCGGCCAGTGCGCCGTTGCCGGCGACCGCCCCCAACACGTTCCGGGAGCCCACCGTCACGGGAGGCACGTCCCGGGTGAGCGCCGTGAAGCCACGCAGCCACGTGCTCCGGAACGGATTCAGCCCCGACGCCTCCAGATCCACCGCGATGGCCTCGGCGGCTCGAGCCTCGTACGTCGAACCCGACCCACGTCCCCGGAGTGAGTCGTCGGCAAGAACCGACACCAGGTGCGCCAAGCGTCCCGCCTCGGGTGCACCGAGGGGCTCGCCCGCCGTCCGGAACGCCCAGGTCCGCGCACTGTCCATCGGGACTCCAGCGATGGACCTGATCGACGGCCCCACGCCGACCGTCCAATCTTCTCCGGGATCCAGAGGGGTGGAGGGCTGGAACCGCAGCGCGGTCGGTCCATCCACGACGAGCGTGCCTCGAACCTCGAGGTCCCCCCTGGTCAGCCTGAGCGCCCCGGGGACGCTGGCCGAATCCAGCGCCTTCGAAAACGTCACCACCACCGGCGTCCGCACATCGACCGAGCCGGCGAAGGGGGCAGGGGTGACCCCGGTCACGACGAACCCGACGCTGGGTTCGTCGTCCGGTGGAGCGACGGGGTCGGGCGTCGTGCCTGAGTCCTTGGCGCACGCAAACGTCGCCAGGAGCAGCAGCGCCCGGCTGGCCCGGCTCGGCCGCATCACGGCAGCGCCGCTACCCAGTGCTCCTCGGAGACGATGGCGATGGCCGCGCCGCGGGCTCGCAACTGGCCCACATCGTTCACCTGCGCACCGAAGCCCTCCTGGGACCAGTCCCCTGCGGCCATGGTTCCGATGACCAGGTAATCCGTGCGCCGCGTCACCGAGCGTTCGCACGCACCGCCCAACTCCACGACCTCGCGCTCACACGCCCGGTGGGGTCCATACGCCATGTCTCCGGCGAACACGAAGGTCCTCCCCTCGAAGACCACCGCAGGCTCCGGTTGATCGATGGGCAGGTCCGTGGCCAGCGAGAAATTCATCCCCGACGGGTTCTCGGCGAACTGATCGAGGATCGCCTTCAGGTGCTTCCGCTCTCGGGCATCCACGCGGCCGTCCCTGACGATCAACTCCAGTCGGCGGGACAGCATGTTGGCCGGCCACCGCTGGGCTACCTCGGGGTTGTCCCGGGTCCAGCGGACAAGTTGCGTGGCTTCGTCCACGGACACCACTCCATCGGCGATCACGCCGCGGACCACGCCCACCATCTCGGCGAGCCCCTGTGTGATCCGGCTTTCCTGTTTCGCTCGGTGGGCACGCATGGACGAAGAGCGTGGCAAGGGTCCTCCTATCGGGGGAGGTTGAGACACTGCTCGATGACGTCCCGTTCGTACCGGCGCGCATCGCTCAGGGTCTCGTAGAATCTTTCGTAGTACCTGAGGGCTCGCTCACGCTGCCCGTCGTCCAGCTCGGGCATACCCTCGTAGAGCGCCCACAAGGCGTCCCTCTGAGCGTTGAAGAGCGCCTTCAGGGCCTCATGGTCCACACCTTCTCGGCAGAACCCCCGGAACAGCCTGTCCTTGACGCTCCTGATCCCCAGCCGGGGATCCGGCGCCGCGTAGCGTGCGTCCACGACGCCGGACCAATCGAAGTCGTAGGGCACCATCAGATAGTTGGAGCCCTGTCGCACGAGAACGGCGTTGTGGAAGAACACGGAGGAATAGTCCGTGTTTCCGATCATGTACTGGAAGAGCGCCACCAGCGCAGACTGTTCCAGGTCCGTCGCCGTCGGGTTGAACTGGTCGAACTCCAGAAACTCCCCCCGATTCCGTTCCGCCATCTGGTCGTCGGATTCGATGAGGAAGCCGGTCTTCGTGCGGGAATCGTATCCACCGTCGGGGTCCTCATACGTGATGTGGACCAGACGTACCCTGAAGCTGGTCGGCGTGAAGAGCTGGTAGGCCCGGTAGACCAGATACTCCTGCAGGATGTACTGCTGGTAGGAATCGCGGGAGTCGTGGCAGGGAGTGACGAGCTTGAGCTTGTCCTGACCCTCGAACACCGACCCCTCCACCTCCTTGCCGGCAAAGTTCAGGCGCAGGGGCGGGAAGTTGCAGTTCCGCTTGTCACGCCGGAAGTTGCCGCGGGCCCGCACCTGGACGGGCAGGATCACTTCCTCCCCTGCTTCGTTGGTGTACCTGACGGTCCCCTCCACCTCGATCGAATCCGAGCGCTCGTCGCGGATCCAGCTGATGTCGGTGCTGAGGGTCAGTTCCAGGGGATCCTGCACCTGGAACAGGGGCGCCTCCTCGGCCTCTTTCGCCCGCTTCTCGATCTGCTCGGGCGTCGGTTCCTCGGGTTGCTGGGCCTGGAGCGCCGGGGTCGAGACAACGAGGGTGGCCACCAGGATGGAGAGGGGGAAGAATCGCGAGGTCATGGTCTCATCGCCTGGAGTGGGGGTGAGGCTAGATTACGGGGGTTTCTCGGCCTTTGTCCAGCCTGTTCTTGCTGGGCGGGGGGCGTTGGGGCCATGATTGCGGCCAACGCGCTGGCACACTGAGCATCAGGACACCCCCATGAGCGCAGCCTCCCAGGCCCGAAACGACCGCCTCCGTCTGTTGGCCGTGCTGGCCTATTACGTCGTCCTGGCCGGCCTGATCGTTGGCCTCGTCCGGACGTTCCCCTCCGTGGGGGACGTCGTGTCCGGGAGCGGTATCCAGAGCGTCGTAGGAGCGGACATCTTCGGTCCAGACGCCCCGGCCGTGGGGGCCCCTATCGCCGAGACCCCGTGGGCCGGCGGACTCCTCGGGGCCATCTCCATGCTCGGAGCGCTGATCATCATGATCCCGGTGACGCGGATCTACATGGTGACCCGGCGCTATCGGGGTTTCGAGGAATCGGTCGTCCACACGCTCCTGATCCTGCCCGTGGCCGTCACGGGCATCGTGATGATCGTGCAGCACAGCATTCCCCTGGCGTTTTCACTTGCGGGCATCGTGGCCGCGGTGCGCTTCCGTACGACCCTCGAAGACACCAAAGACGCCGTCTACGTGTTCCTTGCCATCGGCGTCGGCCTCGCGTCGGGCGTCCAGGCCCTGGGACTGGCCCTGGTCCTTTCCCTGATGTTCAACGCGGTGGTCCTCGTGCTCTGGGCAACCCGATTCGGCAACCCTTATGCCGCGGCCACGGGGCACGGAGGGACCATGCCCCTGGGCGACGCCCTGGCTGGCCCGTCCTCGGCCACTACGCGGCAGGTCGTAGGGGACGGCGCCCTCGCCGACGCCGCCAGCCCCCGGGACCTGGCCCAGGTGCTGGAACAGGCAGCTCGGCTGGAGCGCCATCTCACCGAAGAGCGCGCCAAGAAGAAGAGCAAGAGGGCCAACGTCCTGCTCCTGGTCCACGCGCCCGGGGCAGGACCGGCTCAGAGCCAGGTGGAGCCCATCCTGGAGGAACTCTCCACCCGCTGGAAACTCGCCGAGATCCTTCAGAGTCCCGGGGGAGGGGTGGTCCTGGAATACCTGGCCCACCTGGCGGTGCCAGCCGCGGAAGGGGCCCTCCTGGACCGCATCCGACAGGCGCCCACGGGCATGATCACGGCAGCGGAGCTGCGATCCCTCCAAGGCCTCAAGGGGCGCGGGTGAAGATCCGGCTGGTTCTGTTGGCCTGGGCCTTCGCCGGCCAGGTTCAGGCACAGGTTCCGGCAGAGGTTCGGGACTCCACGCCTCCGACCCTGGTGCAGCGCTACGATCTGGAGCACCGCATCGCCAGGTTCGACCTTCCGGGCCGCCTGGACGAAATCTCCGGCTTGGCCTTTTCGGCTTCGGGAACGCTCTACGGACACGCGGACGAACGCGGGATCGTGTTCAGCATCGACCCGAGCACCGGCAAGACGGGTCGAGGCTTCCAGCTCGGGGCGAGCGCTCCCAGGGACGATTTCGAAGGCATCGCCGTGGCCGGGGATCGCTTCTTCCTGATCTCGAGCCCGGGCCGGCTCTACGAATTCAGGGAGGCTCCCCAAGGAGGCTCGTCCCCCGTGCGGGTCACCGACGTGGGTGTCGGCGGGACGTGCGAGGTGGAGGGACTGACGTTCGACCCGGGGTCGGCGTCCCTGCTCCTGGCCTGCAAGACCGTCATACCCACGGCGCCCGAAGTCCGCATTCATCGCATTCCCCTAGATCCGACGGCGCCCGTGCCCCCACCGCAGCGGATCCCCCTGGAGGCCTTCGCGCCGGTCGGACTGGCGGGTGCCGTCCACCCTTCGGGCATGGACATCGACCCGTCCACGGGCAACCTGGTCCTGGTCGCGGCCCGGGAGGAAGCCATCATCGAAATCGACGTGAAGGGGAGGGTGGTGAGCGCGTATCGCTTCCCCGGCAAACGACATCCACAGGCGGAGGGGATCGCGTTCGGCCCCGACGGGCTCCTCTACATCGCCGATGAAGGCAAGAACGGGAAGGCGCGTCTCACCGTCTATGGCCCGCCGAAGCCGGAAGGTGGCGCGTGAGGCGCCGCCTGAGCCTCCGGGTTGCTTCGGAGACGCTTCTGGAGCGGGTTGCCGCAAGCCCCCGGGCCCTGGGGATGCGCACGGGGAGGACCTCCTACGAGGTCCTGCGCGAGACCTACTTCGACACCTCGGACCGTGCCCTCCGTGACCGGAGGATGACCCTTCGGCTCTCCCTCACCGCGGCCGGTCGTAAGACACTGGAGCTCCTGATCGCCTCCGGGGTGAACCTCGAGGGGGTGGTGGACGAGGAGGTGCTGAGTACGCCGCTGTCCGCTGGACAGGGAATGTACGCCACCCTCAGGGGGACCTCGGAGCTGGCCACCCGGATCAGGGAGGCGGTGGACCCCGTCGGTCTGCGCCCGCTCCTGGCTCTGGACATCGATCGCGAGACCACGGACCTGAAGGTGGGGTGGCTCGGCCGGGTCGTCCGGCGAGTCACGTTCGACCGGATCCTGGCCCACTGGCAGGGCGACACGCGGGCCCTCCACGAAATCACCCTCCTGGAAGAGTTCGCCGGGGGCCCGGCCCTGGGCGTATTGAGCGAACGCCTCCTTGCGCGTTTCGACATCGTCCACGACGGCCTCGACACCCTTGAACGGGCCCAGCGGGATCTGCGCGGGGGAGACGCCTCCCGCATCGGGGAGGAGCCCTCCGAAGCCCGGGCCGTGGTGGTTCTCCTCCGGGAGGGCGCCGTCGGCCTGGTCCCCGGCGGCGCCGGCATGACCCTCCCCACCACCATGGGAACAGGCGAGGATGTCGCCTCTCGGGTCACCCTGGAGGTGCTGGGCTCGGTGCCGAAGCATGCTGAGCCGGAGCTCGTCGGCTTCGCGACGTCCAGAAGCAACGAGCCGGACCTCGAGGTGTGGCTCTGCGAGAGCCCTCCGGAAGCCACGGCCGGGGAGACGGTCCTGTGGGTCCCCCTGGTGGAGGTCCTGGGCCGCGCGGGGGCTCCGGGCCTCAGAGACCCGACGCTCACCGCGGCCCTTCTCCTGCTCGTCCGGGCTGAAATCGGAGTCCGTCTTCTGCGCGAGGCCCCACCGGTTCGCAGCGCCCCCGTGGCCATCCCCTCCACACGGCCGGAGGGGATGAAGCCGGGAGAGCATCCCGGCGACTTCCTCGACACCGAGTTGAGCATTCTGGATTTCAACCTGCGGGTCCTGGAGTTGGCGGAAGACCCGGACGTGCCCCTCCTGGAACGCTTCCGCTTCCTGTCCATCTTCGCCAGCAACATGGACGAGTTCTTCGTCGTCCGCGTCGGGCGCCTGAAGACGCGCACGGATGAGCCGGAGGACCCTCCCTCCGGAGACCTCTCCCCGGCCGAACTCCTGGACCTCATCCACATCCGGGTGCGCGCGCTCATCGCCCGCCAGTACGCCTGCCTGCGCCAGCTTCTCTTGCCCGCGCTGGCGGAAAAGGGCGTTCGGCTCCGCCGCTGGGAGGAAGTGAACCTCGAGGCCCAGACGGTCCTTTCCCGGCACTTCGAGGAGGAGATCTTCCCGCTTCTCACCCCACGGGCCATGACCGCCTCGCCGGGGCACCCGTTCCCGCGCCTCGAGAGCCTGGGACTCTCCCTGGCCGCGCTCCTGCGGGATGCCGACGGGACGCGCGCCCATGTGGCACACGTGCCCATCCCCCGGTCGCTGCCCAGGCTCGTCCCGGTTCCGGGGAGCCGGGACCTCATCCCCGTGGAAGAGATCATCGAAGCGCACGCGACCGCCCTGTTCCCCGCCTTCGACCTCGCCGAGGTCCACGCGTTCCGGGTCAGCAGGTCCGGAGACGTGGACATCGACGAGGATCTGGCCGACTCCCTCCTGGCGTCCATCGAGGACGAAGTCGAGGCGAGACCCTACAAGCCCGTGGTCCGGTTGGAGGTGCAGGGAACCATGCCCCGGGAGGTCCGAGCCCAGCTGCTCCGGGAGCTTCGGTCCGAGGCCGGCGGGGACTCCTCGGTCCTCAACCGGGGAGACGTGTTCGAGGTCGACGGCCCCCTGGACCTCAGGAGCTTCGACGAGGTGGCCAGGCTGGACATCCCAGGGGAAGGGTACCCCTCCTTCACGGCCCGACGTCCCCTTCCTCTGGAGCGGCCCCTTTTCGACATCATCGATGAGGGCGACGTGCTGCTCCACCACCCCTACGTCTCCTTCGATGACACGGTGGGGCGACTCCTCCAGGAGGCCGCCGACGATCCAAGCGTGGTGTCCATCAAGCTCACCCTCTATCGAACCGGACGGGACTCGCCCCTGGCCGATGCCCTGCTGAGGGCGTTGAAGAACGGCAAGGACGTCTTTGCCTTCGTGGAGTTGAAGGCACGCTTCGACGAAGAGAGCAACATCCACTGGACGCGTCGCATCACCGAGGCCGGCGGACACGTGGTCTACGGCTTGGTGGGCTTCAAGACGCACGCCAAGACCCTGCTCATCGTGCGGAAGCACGGGAGTGGCGTCCGCCGGTACGTGCACATCGGGACCGGCAACTACAACGCCGCCACCGCCCGCTTCTATACGGACCTCGGCCTCATGTCCGCCGACCCGGACCTGGGAGCCGAGCTCAACGACTTCTTCAACGAACTCATGGGCTCGGCGGGTCCGCCCGCGAAGAAATACCGACATCTCTGGGTCGCCCCGAATTCCATGGCATCCGAACTCACCAAGCGGATACGACGGGAAGTCGAGCACGCCGAAGCGGGCCGCCCCGCGAAGATCGAGGCCAAACTCAACGGCATCGCCGACCGCAAGGTGGTGCGGGCCCTCTACGAGGCCGCCGGGGCGGGGGTGGAGATCGACCTCATCGTCCGGGCCATCTGCACGCTTCGACCCGCCGTGCCGGGGCTCTCCCAGGGAATTAGGGTCAGGAGCATTCTCGGGCGGTTCCTGGAGCACGCCCGGGTGTACTACTTCCTCAACGGCGGCGACGAGGAGTACTTCATCGGCTCCGCGGACTGGCGCAAGCGGAATCTCAGGAAGAGGGTGGAAGTCGCCACCCCGGTCCGGGGCCAGGCCGGTCGCGCCCTGCTGAGGGCCATTCTCGATCGGGAACTGGACGACCCCCGGGCGTGGGAGCTGCGGCCCGATGGATCCTACGAGCGGCTGCAGGGTCAGGGGCCCACGGCCCAGGATCATTTCACGCCCTGATCGAACGCGGCGCCGCGGTGGCACGATGTCTGCTTCTCTCCCAAGAAACGGCCCTTCCACGGAGGACGAGTGGCCTTCCGACACAAATCAGCGACGGCGCTGCTCGTGGCCCTCGTGGGTTGCTCCCGGGTGGGCGTCCCCACGCCTCAGCCGCGCGGCGACGCCCCGGAACCCCTCGTCACGGTGACTTCGCTTTCCGGCATCGCGAGGCTGGGTGGTCAGCGCCTCCGGGTGGTCATCGGGTTGACCACCGACGCCCGGGGAAGGGGCACCGGCCATCTCCAGATCCCCGACCTCGGGCTGACCGCCGACGGCAACGCCACCTGGCGGGACGACAGGCTGGAGTTGGACCTCCGGTACGCCGATGGATGCCCGGGCGAGCTTCGCATCAGGGGCAAGCGGACGCCGGAGGGCGGCAGCCGGGTGGAGGGTACGCTCGAGGCCAAGGACTGCACCGGGGACGAGTCGGGCACGGTCTTCCTGGAGGTCACGTCGCGGACATCCGGCCCGGCCCCGGACGACACCCGCGTTGAGTCCGCGGCCGGCGA
>DATHZE010000164.1:0-15231 GCA_035458765.1 Longimicrobiales bacterium | reverse complement strand
CGCCATCACCTGGACGTCGGGTCACCCCGAGCGGGTCACCTCGAACGCGAGTCCTTCTCAGGGAGCCTCGGGTTCGGGCGGTTCCAGGCCCATGCGCGTCAGCGCCCGGTCCAGCGCCTGACGCACGGGATGAAACGCGGCTGCGGCCACCACGCCGGACACCGCGGTCGCGGTGAAGCTGGAACGGGCCGCCATCACGTTACCGAGGAGAGCCGACAGCCCCTCCTCCAGGATCGAGAAGAGGACGAAGGCGAAACCGGTCGTGATGAAATAGAGAGAACTCACCCAGATGACCCGATCGATGTCGAAGAGGTCGTCCTTCAGGATCGCGATGAGCAGCCCCGCTCCCACGAAAAGGCAGAAGGGCACCGCGCAGGCGATGAAGACGATCCATCGTTCCGTGCCCCGCGACAAGGTCGGCACCGGAAAGGTGGCCCCCCATGGTGGGGTTTCACGCTCGATCCGCTCGGAGGACGTGCGTCGAGGAGAAGAGGGACCCCATGCAAGAGGCCCATCGGGCGTCACCCGATGCGCTGACAGACCTGTGCCGCAGAGTGACCCGGCTGGGGCTCGAACCCAGGACCTACGGATTAAAAGTCCGTTGCTCTACCAACTGAGCTACCGGGTCGGATCGGTACTCAAGATAGGCGACGAGCCCGGTTCGTGAAGGGTCCGGTGCGGCGCTCGTCCCTTTCCGTGCCTCACATGTCCAGCTGGATCCTGACCACGCCGGCTTCTCCTTCCACGTGCTTCGTGGTGAACCCCAGCACCCTCGACAGCTTGAGCATGGTGTTGTTGTCGGCGAGGACGTCGCCGAACAGACGGCCGATGCCGCGGCTCCGCGCGTACTCGATGAGCCGCCGCATCAGGTAGACGCCCAAGCCCAGGGCCGTCGACTCCCTCGTCAGCAGGATGGCGAACTCCGCCTTCTCGTTGTCCGGGTCTGCGCTCAGCTGCACGATGCCCGTGATGGGCGTCTCGCCGGCGATGCCCGGCTCGGTGAGGACCAGCACCATCTCCCGGTCGTAGTCGATCTGGCTGAAGCGCGCCGTGTTCATGTGCGAGAACGTCTTCTGCGGCACGAAGAAGCGGAACCGCACCTCTTCGGGGCTCAGCGCCTTGAACATGCGCTGCAGCGACGGTTCGTCCTCGGGCAGGACCGGGCGCAGCAGGAGCATCCGCCCGTCGGCCAACTCCACCTCCTCCTCCAACTGCTTCGGATACGGCCGGATGGCCAGCCGCGGCACTGGCGCCGCTGACGCCGGTCGCACCCGCACGCGCGCGTCCAGCGCCAGCACGCCGTAGCTGTCCACCAGCAGGGGATTCAGGTCCAGCTCCACCACCTGGGGGAGGTCCACTACCAGCTGCGAGACCTTCACCAGGGTCAACGCCACTGCGTCGAGATTCGCAGCCGGCACGTCCCTGTATCCCTCCAGGATCCGATGGATTCGCGTGCGCGACATGAGCGCCCGCGCCAGCCGCAGGTTGAGCGGCGGGAAGCCCAGCGCGACGTCGTTGACCACCTCCACCGAGGTGCCACCCTGGCCGAACAGGATCACCGGCCCGAACTGAGGGTCCTCGCTGGCGCCGATGATGATCTCCCGTGCTCCCGGCCGCTTTACGGTGGCCTGCACGCTGAAGCCCTCCAGGACCGCGGCCGGATGCGAGGTCCGAACCCGCTCCTCCATGTCCCTGGCGGCCCGCTCCACCAACGACGGACCCTCCAGATTGAGCACGACGCCACCCACATCCGATTTGTGCGTCAGGTCGTTGGAGAGGATCTTCAGGGCCACGGGCCCCCCGATCCGCGCCGCGATCTCCGCCGCCTTCTGCGGGGAGCGCGCCACGTACGTGGGCACCGTAGGGATCTCGTAGGCCTCCATGACCTCCTTGGCCTCGGGTTCCGTGAGCCACTCCCGGCCCTTTCCCACGGCACCTTCGATGACCCGCACCGCGTCGGCGGTGCGCGGCTGGAACACCTCGGGCAGCGACGGAGGCGTCTCCAGAAGAAGGTCCTGGCGCACGCCGTGCTCCACCAGCTGCATGAACGCCCGGATGGCCTGCTCCGGGGTGTCGTACGAGGGGATGCCGGCCTCCCCGAAGATGCGTAGCGGCTCCCCCGTTGTGGCGGCGCCCACCCAGCTGGCGAGAAGCGTCTTGCCGCGGCGAGCCGCCGAGACGTCGGCCACCGCCTGGGCGGCCTCCACACGGCTGATGACCGCCGTGGGGCAGTTGATGACCAACACGGCGTCCACGCCCGGGTCGTCCAGGATGACCCGAAGCACGGCATCGTAGCGCGCCCCGGGGGCGTCCCCGATGATGTCCACGGGATTCCCGCCGGACCACGTACCTGGTAAGATATCCGCCAGCGTTGTCACCGTGTCCTGCGACAACTCGGCGAGCCGCCCCTTGGCTTCCGCAAGAGCATCCGCTGCCAGCACGCCCAGTCCGCCGCCGTTGGTGACGATGGCCAGCCGGTTCCCCCGATGCCGCTTGGCCATGCCCAACGTCTCCACGGCCCCGAACAACTCCTCGAGCGTATGCACCCGCAGGATTCCCGAGCGTCGGAACGCCGCATCGTACACGGCATCGGCGCCGGCCACGGCGCCGGTGTGCGACGCGGCGGCCTTCATCCCCGCTTCGAACCGCCCGCCCTTCACGGCGATGACCGGCTTCATGCGCGCCGCCGCCCGAGCCGCCGACATGAACTTCCTCGAGTGCTTGATGCCTTCCACGTAGAGAAGGATCGCGTCGGTGCGGGGATCGTTGGCCAGGTAGTCCAGCATGTCCCCGAAGTCCACGTCCAGCATGTCGCCCAGGGACACGAGATGCGAGAACCCCACGGCGCGGGGCTCGGCCCAATCCTGGACGGCCGTCACGATGGCGCCGGACTGTGCCACGAACGCCAGTCCGCCACTCGAGGAGCCCAGGTGGGAGAAGCTCGCGTTGAGACGCAGATTGGGCGCCAGGATCCCCAGGCAATTGGGCCCGATGACCCGGACGCCATGGGGCTGCGTGGCTTCGAGGAGTGCCAACGAAAGAGGCTTGCCGTCGGTGCCACGTGCGCTCTCGCCGAAACCGGCGGTGATCACGACCACGGCCTTGGTGCCACGTGCGCCGAGCGCGTCGATGAGTCCCGGCACCGAAGCCGGGGGGGTCGCCAGGACTGCGAGCTCCGGGGCTTCCGTCAGGTCGTCCACCGTGGGAACGCTACGAACGCCGAGAATGACGTCGCCCTTGGGGTTGATGAAGGAAAGTGCCGGTCCGAAGCCGGCTGCTTGTAGATTCTTTGCGATCACGTTCCCAACCGAGCCGGGACGAGCGCTGGCACCCACCAACGCGACCGACCGCGGCCGGAAGAACGACCTTAGATTCCGTATGCTCAAGATCCGCGTCGCAGAAAGAGAGGAATGAGTGGCGGACGCGTGGGATGGGATCCGGAACGACCTTCTCGGGTCGCCCGGGAACCTACAAAATATCACCGCCTGGACCCTCACTCGCCACGTGTCTGCGGGCGCGGGTGACCGCATCGCCCTGCGCTGGCGTCCCCGATCCGGACTCACCGTCTCCTACACCTACAGCGACCTGGACCGGGCGGTGAGTCGCTTCGCCAGCGGGCTGGTCCGCGAAGGAGTCGAGCCGGGGGACGCGGTGGGAATCCTGGTGGGCCGCATCCCCGAGCTTTCCGTGGCGCTTCTGGGCTCGTTGCGGGCCGGCGCCGTGCCCACGGTTCTCTTCTCGTCCTTCGGTCCAGAGCCCGTGAGACGCCGCCTGGCCCTGGGACGGGCCAAGCTCCTCGTCACGACCCCGCGGCTCTACCGCGACAAGGTGGCTGGAATCCGGGACGTGCTTCCCGATCTGAGGACCATCCTCATGGTGGACGGCCCAGGGCGCCTGGCTGCCATGGCGGCCCTGACCCCCACGCCGGAGGGTACGGAGGACATGGGCGCCTGGCTGGCCAAGGGCCAGCCCTCGTTCCCCGATCTCAACGTGGGCCCGGACGCCCCGGGGATTCTCCACTTCACAAGTGGCACCACCGGCGAACCCAAGGGAGTCGTCCACGTCCACGACGCCATCGTGGGTCACGCCTATACGGCCAAGCGGGTCCTGGGCCTCACGGCCAGCACGCGTTACTGGTGCACCGCCGACCCGGGCTGGGTGACGGGAGTGTCGTACGGGATCCTGGCGCCCTTGGCGGCCGGCGTGACCAGCTTTCTGGACGAGGAGGAGTTCGACGCACAAAGGTGGTGGGAGAACCTCGCCAACGAGCGCCTCCAGGTTCTCTACACTTCACCCACGGCCCTGCGCCTCCTCCGGCGCATGGACGGAGCGGGCGTGCCTCGCCCGGAGCTTCCTTCGCTGCGCTCGGTCTTCGCGGTGGGAGAGCCCCTGGCAGCGCCCGAGGCCCGGTGGGCCCGTGATGCGCTGGGAGTCCCGGTGCGCGACACCTGGTGGCAGACCGAAACGGGGTGCATCGTCGTGGCCACGCCCCATGATGTGGAGCCTCGTGACGGCTTCATCGGGACGGCCGTTCCGGGTTTCGACGTGACCTGCCTCACGCGCACTGAGGGAGGCTTCACCCAGGCGGCGCCGAGGGAGCCGGGGGAGTTGGCGGTTCGCCGGGGGTGGCCCTCCATGTTCCGCGCGTACCTGGACGACCCCGACCTCTACCAGGCGTCCTTCCACGGGGATTGGTACCGGTCGGGTGACCTCGCGGCCATGGACGACGAAGGCTGGATCAGCTTCGTCGCGCGGAGCGGCGACATCTTCAAGTCCGCCGGACATCTTGTGTCGCCCGCCGAAGTGGAGGCAGGCGTCCTGGAGCACCCGGCCGTCGTGGACGCAGGGGTCTGGGGCCGTGAGGACGACCTCATGGGGACCATCATCGAGGCGTTCGTGGTGCTGGCCCCCGGCATCGAGGCCACCGAGGGGCTCAGGAGCGAGATCCTGGGCTTCGCGCGCTCGCGCCTGGGTCCCGCCCTGGCCCCCCGCGGGCTCCACTTCCTGGACCACTTGCCCAGGACTCCTTCCGGGAAGATCGTTCGGAAGGACCTGAGCGGACCTCCGTCATGAGCGGGCGCATCCCGTGAGCGTCACCGATCTTTCCGACTCCATCCATCAGACGCTCCGCCACGTAGTCCCCAACGCGCCGGCGGAACTGGCTCCCGACGCTCCCTTCCGGGACCAGTTCGAGATGGACTCCCTGGACTTCCTCAATTTCGTGCTCGCTCTCGAGAAGGAGCACGGAGTGAAGATCCCGGAAGTACGCTACCCCCGGTGCGCGTCACTGGCCGGAGCCCGCGCGGTCCTGGAGGACCTCCTCAGCCGGGACTAGTCGACCGTGGCACCGCCGAGGGACATCCGGCGGCCGGTCCACCCTCCTGCCGCGGACGCGACCAGCTGGAGCAGGATCAATCCCAAGGCGGCCGACGTGGAGTTGGACCACCCACGCGCGTTGGCGGGAAGCGCCAGGCTGCCCAGGAACCAGACCAGGACGCTCACCAGCGTGATGGCCGCGCCGTGGAGGACGGGGGCGTCCACCCAACGGAGTCCGACGAAAAGGCCTCCGACGAAGAAACCGACGGCCATGGCGACGGCAACACCGAGCACCGCCGCGCCACCCTGGGGGAAAAGGCCTGCACCCACCAAGGCGAGGTAGACAGCCGAGGTCACGGCCACGGCGATGAGCCATCCCCCGACGACCCAACCCGGGTGGAGGTTGCCGATTTGCTCAGTGTGCATGGAGCCTCCCGCTGAATGGGGCCAAAGCCTGATTCAAGTTAGCAGATTGACTCGGGCGCCCGCGACCTCGACCGCCGCGTTCGCCTGCTCGTCAGATGCCCAGATCGTACTGGAGGCCCAGGAAGGTCCGGCGGTGGTGGGGCGTGGCGCCCAGCGCTTCGATGGCGGCGCGGTGGGTCGCGGTGCCATACCCCACGTTGGTCTCCCACCCGTACCCCGGGTAGCGGGCCGACAGGCGGCGCATCAGGCGATCCCGAACCACCTTCGCCACGATCGATGCGCACGACACAGAGTGGATGAGAGCGTCGCCGGATACGACCGCCTCGTGTTCCCAGCCCAAACCCTTGACCGGCGTTCCGTCCACGACCACGTGCTCAAACGGCGTGGTCAATCTTTGGAGGGCCCTCTGCATGGCCCGGGTCGTGGCGCGGAGGATGTTGATGCGATCGATTTCCCGAACCGAGGCCGCCCCCACCCCGACGGCCGCCGCGGTTCCGAGGATGGCGTGGAAGAGCTCCTCCCGGGTGGCCGGAGTAAGCTGCTTGGAGTCGTCCGCCCCCTCGACGAAGGCTTCCACCGGCAGGACAACCGCCGCGGCCACCACCGGTCCGGCCAGGGGTCCCCTCCCCACCTCGTCCACTCCAGCCACCAAAAGACCGCGGCCCCAGAACCCCCGTTCGTAGGCGAGGAGGCTCTGGGGCCGCTGGGCTTCAGCGTCCGGCAGCATGGGCCGGAATCCGTCAGCCGGTGGTGCGCTTCTCCGCGATGCGGGCGGCCTTGCCGCGGCGGCCACGCAGATAGTAGAGCTTGGCCCGACGCACGCGACCCCGGCGAACCACCTCGATGCCGCTCACCGTGGGGGCATGGAGGGGGAAGATACGCTCGACACCGACGCCGCTGGAGATCTTGCGGACCGTGAAGGTCTCGGCGAGTCCTCCGCCCTTCCGAGCGATGCAGACGCCCTCGAACGCCTGGATGCGCTCCTTGTTGCCCTCGCGCACCAGGTACAGAACCCGGACGGTGTCGCCGGGAGCGAAATCGGGAGCATCGCCCCGAAGCTGGTCTTTTTCGATTTCCTGGATCAGGTCAGCCATTGTCGCCTCCCATAACACGGACCGGAAAATTCTCCGGAGAGACCGCTAATGTAACCACCACTCAGCCGACGGTGAAGTCCCCCGGAGCCCTGTTGGCTCGGGGACCCCATTGTGACAACTTGGGCGGTCGATTCCCAAACCGAAGGGGATGCATTCCATGCGCCGCCTCGCGCCCGCCTTCGCCGTTCTGGCCGTCCTGGCCGCCCTGGCCGCCTGTTCTCCGGCTCCCGACACGTCTGCGCCAGACCAGCGTCCGTCCCTGGCCGACGAGGGCCTCTCCCGGGAGCAGAGGCTCCGCAATCTCCTGGGCGCCCTGGCCGACGACTCCATGATGGGCCGCCGCACGGGCACGGAGGGGGCCGCCATGGCGGCTCGGTTCGTGGCGTCGGAGCTCGAGCGTTACGGCGTCCAACCCGCCGGGGAGAGCGGCTACGCGCAGCCGGTGCCCTTGGGGCTGGTGGAGCGCCGGGGCCGGCTTCGGCCCGCCCTCCCTTCCCCGGATCTCGACCTGGACACGCTGCCACCCGGGTCGCTCCTGTCCGACGAGGTCAACCTCGTCGGCATCATCCCGGGCACGGATCCGACGCTCCGTGAGGAGGCCGTGATCATCGGAGCCCACTTCGACCACGTGGGCGTCGGTCCGGCGGTGGACGGCGACTCCATCTACAACGGCGCCGACGACGACGGGAGCGGCACGGTGGCGATCCTGGAGATCGCCCGGGAGTTGGTGCGGACGCCCACGAAGCGGACGTTGGTGATCCTCTTAAGCACCGGGGAAGAGGTGGGGATCCTGGGGACGCGGTGGTATCTGGAGCACCCCGTCTTCCCGCTGGACAGGACCGTGGCGGACCTCCAGATCGAGATGATCGCCCGCCCCGACTCCCTCGCGGGAGGCCCCGGGCACGCCTGGCTCACGGGGTACGAGCGCACCACCATGGGCGACCAGCTCGCCGCGGCGGGATCCCCCATCGTGCCGGATCCCCGACCCGATGAGCGCTTCTTCTTCCGGTCCGACAACCTCCCCTTCGCCCAGCGCGGCATCCCGGCGCACACGCTCTCCTCCTACAACATGCACGGGGACTACCACACGCCGGCGGACGACATCGACGGAGTGGATTTCGAGCACATGGCGGCCGTGGTGGACGCGGCGGTGCAGGCCGTGCGCTTCCTGGCCGACGGCCCCAAGCCGGAGTGGAAGGAGGGCGGGCGGGACGGACTCACGGGAGGCCGGTGATGTCACCGAAAGCGAAGGGCGCCCTCCTCTGGACCCTGGCGACGTGCCCCATGCTGGGCGCCGCCGTCTATCAACGGCTCACGGCCCCACCCACCCGCTGCGCCAGGAGATGGTGGTAGGGGGCGAGTCCGTCCGGTACCGCCTGCGCCGGTCCGAGGAGTCGGTGCGCGATCTGCGCGTGGCCATCCCCTCCCCCGACCCAGGTGTCACCGATCGTGCGCTGTGGCGGCGCTATTCCAAGGGCGAGGAGTTCACCGTGGCGCCCATGACGCCCCAAACCGACGACGACGGACGCGAGGTTCTGGTTGCCCCTCTTCCGGCCCCGCCGGCGGCGGGCAAGCTGGAGTAGCGCATCGAGGTCGGCACCCCGGACGGCGTGGTCCACGTCCCCGGGGACGCCGCCACGATCGTCATGCGCTGCAAGGACCCCGTTCCGCTTCCCGCGCTGCTGTCCCACGTCTCGTTCATGTTCTTTGCCGTACTCGTGGGGATGCGCGCGGGGCTTGGCGCTTTGGCGGCGCCGGGGAACGTGCGCAAGCTGGCCTGGATCGCCCTGGGCCTGATGACGGTGGGCGGCATGGTCCTCGGCCCCTTCGTGCAGAAATATGCGTTCGGGGCCCATCGGACGGGCTTTCCGTGGGGGTACGACCTCACCGACAACAAGACGCTGATCATGTGGTTGGCGTGGATCGGGGCGTGCGCCGCGCTCGGCAGGCCCGGACGCACCGACACCCCGAAGTGGGGCAGCCGCCTCACGGTCTTCGCGGCGGCGGCGGTGATGACGTTGGTCTACCTCATTCCCCATTCCCTGAGGGGAAGCGAGTTGGACTACGAAGAGGTGGAGTCGGGCACACCGGCCGCCGAAGCCGTGCGGACCGGCACCTGAGCAGCCTCAGCCCTCGCCGTCGTCCAGGAGTTCGGGGCGGCGTTCCCGGGTGAGCTTCAGGGCTTGCTCGCGCCTCCATGCCTCGATGCGCGCGTGGTCCCCGGACCGGAGGATCTCAGGCACGGCGTGGCCTCGGTACTCGGCGGGGCGGGTGTAGGACGGCGCACTGAGGAGCCCAGCGTCGTAGAACGAGTCCGAAGACGCCGCTTCATGGTCGCCGAGCGCACCCGGCTGGAGGCGCACCACCGCGTCCACGATGGCCAGCGCGCCGATCTCCCCGCCCGACAGGACGAAGTCCCCCAACGAGACCTCCTCGGTGGCCAGATGGTCCGCCACCCGTTGGTCCACGTCCTTGTAGTGGCCGCAGAGCAGGGTCAGCTCTGGCTCCACGGCGTACCGCACCGCGTCCTGATGTCGGAACGGCCGGCCCCGGGCCGACAGGAGCACCACCGGGCCCGAAGGCGCCAGGTCGTCCAGGGCCTCGAAGAAGGGATCGGGCTTCATCACCATGCCGGCCCCGCCGCCGTAGGGAACGTCGTCCACGGTGCGGTGGCGATCGTGGGTGTAGTCCCGCAGATCCACGGTTCTGTAGCGCACCAGCCCGGCGTCCGCCGCCCGCTTGGGGATGGACAGCCCCAGGGGTCCCGTGAAGAAGTCCGGGAAGATGGTGACGATGTTGATCTGCATGGACAACGGCCCGTCTAGAGGTCCAGAAGCCCTTCGGGTGGGTCCACGACGATGCGGCGCGCCTTCGGATCCACCTCCCGGACGATCTCCTTCCGGAAGGGAATCATCGTCTCCCTCTCAGCGCCCCTCACCTCCAGGAGCTCCACGGGGGCGAGGTCGTAGACCTCACGCACCGTGCCCAGGGAGACGCCGTCCACGGTCACCACCTCCATCCCCAGCAGTTGGTGGTGGAAAACCTCACCTTCCTGCAAGGGAGCCACTTCGGCGAACTCCCTGAGAAGGTAGCGCCCCCGCAGGATCTCGGCTTCGTTCCGTGACTCGATGCCCCGGAAGCCGACGATCACACCGGTGCGCACGTGACGGGCACCAACGATGGTGAGGGGTGGCAGGGCCAGGTCGGGGTGCTGGCCTCCGCGATCGGCCAGAAACAAGACCACCCCAGGGGCGAAGGTGCCCTCGGGGTGGTCCGTAAGCGGCTTGACCATGATCTCGCCGTAGATGCCGTGGGGCTTGGTGAGGTGCCCCACCACGAGGAAGCCCGGGTCGGTGTGACCCATGGTTCCGGTCGGTCCGAGGGTTACTCGGACGCTCCCTCGGCGGGACTTTCGGCAGCCTCGGCTTCCGCAGTCTCGGCCTCGGCAGCCTCAGGAGCCTCCACAGCAGCGGCAGCTTCAGCAGCGGCAGCTTCTGCAGCAGCCTCAGCGGCAGCGGCCTCGGCAGCGGTAGCCTCGGCGGCGGCCTTGGCGGCGGCGGCCTCGACAGCCTTCTTCTCCTCAGCCCGCTTGACCGCCAACTCCTCGACCCGCTTGGCTTCGCGCTCCGCAGCGGCCTCGACACCCACGGCCACGGTGGCGTCTCCGCCCTTCCGAGCCTTGGTGATGAGGGACTTCACGGTGCCCGAGGGCTCGGCGCCCTTGCTGAGCCAGTGGTCCACACGCTCCATGTCGAGCACGAGACGCGCGGGCTGGGTCAGCGGCTTGTAATAGCCGAGGTTCTCGACGAAGCGTCCGTCCCGGGGGGACAGGCTGTCGGCCACGACCACACGGTAGTGGGGCTGCTTCTTCCGGCCCATTCGCCGGAGTCGGATACGTACTGGCATGATCCTGGTGTTCTTGGTGTCCGCCGCCCCTCACAACGGGCGAAGGGCGGTCCCCCGGGCGACGCCCGTTAGAGACAGACACATACGATAACCGAGACGGGGGGACGTGTACAGGCGGAAAGCCTTGTTTCGGAGGGGACAATGGGGCCGTCTTGATCCCCGTCCCTCGAGCGGACATGATCCTGGATACCCTCCTCCAGCGCCGAGGACACGATGAATCGCGCCGACGCACTCAGTCGCCTCCGCGGCCAGCCCCGGACATGGGACCTGGCGGTGATCGGCGGCGGGGCCACCGGGGTCGGCGTCGCGCTCGACGCTGCGGCTCGGGGATACGACGTGGCCCTCCTGGAACAGAACGACTTCGGGAAGGGCACGTCGTCCCGCTCCACCAAGCTCATCCACGGGGGTGTGCGCTACCTCCAGCAGGGAAACATCCCCCTGGTGGTGGAGGCCCTCAAGGAACGTGGGATCCTTCGGACCAACGCGCCCCACCTGGTCCACGACCTCCCCTTCGTCGTCCCCAACTACAAATGGTGGGAAGCGCCGTTCTACGGAGTGGGCATGCGCGTCTACGACGTACTCGCCGGCAGGTACGGCTTCGGAACGTCGCGGAACCTCTCCCTCGAGGAGACGCTGGAGCGCATCCCCAACCTGGAGGACGACGGGCTCCGGGGGGGCGTGATGTACCACGACGGACAGTTCGACGACGCCCGCCTCCTCATGGCCCTGGCACGGACGGCCCACGGGCAGGGCGCCGCCCTGCTCAACTACGCCCCGGTGACCGCCCTCCTGAAGGACGAAAGCGGCTTCGTCTCGGGCGTCGTCTGGCACGACGCCGAAACGGGACACGCGGGGGAGCTTCGCGCCCGGGTCGTGGTGAACGCCACCGGGGTCTTCACCGACGACGTCCGGCGCATGGACGCGCCCGACGCCAAGCCCGTAGTGCGTCCGTCCCAGGGCGTCCACATCGTGCTGGACCGGAGCTTCCTGTCGGGAGACGCCGCCATCATGGTGCCCCACACCGACGACGGCCGCGTCCTTTTCGCCATCCCCTGGCTGGATCGGGTCCTGGTGGGCACCACCGACACGCCGCTGGACGAGCCCTCCCTGGAGCCCCGGGCCCTGGCCGAAGAGGTGGACTTCCTCCTGGAGCACGCCCGTCGATACATGGAACGGGATCCGCAGCGCGAGGACGTCCTCAGCGTCTTCGCGGGGCTCCGCCCCCTGGTGGCGCCCGAGAATGAGGAAGACACCGCCGAGATCAGTCGGGAGCACGCGGTTCGCGTGTCGGATTCCGGGCTCCTCACCATCGCCGGCGGGAAGTGGACCACCTACCGCAAGATGGCCGAGGACACCGTGGACGTCGCCCAGACGCTGGGGGATCTGGAGGCGCGTCCCTGCGTGACCCGAACCCTGAACATCCAGGGCTTCCACCAGCACGCCGAGAAGTTCGGGCGGCTGGCCCCGTTCGGCTCCGACGCGCCGGAGGTTCAGGCCCTCGTGGACGGCGAACCCGACGGGAACGAACTGCTGCACCCGCGCCTCGACTTCAGGGCCGGTGAGGTCACCTGGTTCGCCCGAACGGAGATGGCGCGAACCGTGGACGACGTCCTGGCCCGGAGGACACGAGCTCTGTTGATGGACGCCCGGGCAGCGCGGGAAGCCGCGCCCGCCGTCGCCCGGATTCTGGCCCGGGAGCTGGGACGCGACCCGGCCTGGGTCACCGACCAGGTGGAGGAGTTCCAGACCTTGGCCGACGGGTACCTCCTCCCCTAGCTGGACCCTGCATCGCGATGGGTCGGAGGCGCTTCAGAAGTAGAGGAGGAGGAACGCCGCGGGGATGACGACGCCCGCGGCCGTGAGCCAGGCCCCCCGCCCGGTGATCCCGTTCCGTCCGCGGAGAACGAAGAGACCAGTGATCGCCAGGAGCGCGAGGGCGGCAGCATACGCGTCGGCCATGCACGTCCAGAGCTTCTTCGGGTGGTTCAGGTGGAGGAAGTTCGCCTGACGCAGACCCGGGCGATCCCGCACTTCCTGCACCACCGCCTCGCCCGCGGCCAGGTCGACGTCCACCGTCGTCCCATCCAGGAAGATCCGCAGGGACCCGGGATCGGGGCGGAACGTCCCCAGGACCTCTGCGTCCAGGTCCAGACGCAGCAGCACCGCCTGGACATACCCGGGTGAGGAGGGCATCGACGCGTCGAGCTCGTCCAGGCGCGCAGACCGCTCGCTCACCTGATGGCTGGGGTTCCAATCCGCGCGGTGGTTCACCGCCACACCCGAGATGGCATACACCAAGGTGAGGCCCACGCACAGGTACCCGAGATCACGATGGACGGCCGCATTCCACCTACGCCACTTCCGCACTCCGCCGGGTCCTTCGCGTCAGTCGGCGATCACCGCACCCGAGCCCGGGATGCGGAAGATGGTCCGGGGTCCGGTGACCGTGGCGGGATCGAAGGTCTCGCCATGCTCCTCGGCCTTGCGCATGCCCTCGGCGATGGCCTGCTCTTCGGTGAGCTGCAGCTCCTCCACCACGCCCTCCACCAGGGGCGTCTTTCCACGCGCGCTCAGGGGGAAGACGATGACCCCGTCGTCCACCTTGATCTGCACCTTTTCGAATTCCCGGTCGCTGGCGATGTCCATCCAACACCCCTTCTCTTCGCACACGGCCACCACCATGCCCTGCACCAGGACGCGCTGTCCGATGAAGGCGGATGGATCGTCGAGGATGGCGGAGACGGGCGTGAGGGACGTGAGCGTGATGGGCTCGCCGTACGTCGTGCCGGCGAAGTCCGAAACCGCGGGCTGTGCGGCATCCGCTGTCAGGTCGGAACCGGGTACGGGTTGATCCGCGGGCTGGCACGCGAGCAGCGAAAGCGCCGCCAGGGCGGTCATGGAGAAGCGCATGGGGGGACTCCGGAAGTTACCCAGCCTTGGTGAGGCCCCCCGTCAAGGAATGGCCCACCGGTCCGCCGGAAAATCCCCTACGATCGCCCACCGGAGAGCTCGTGGAGCGCCCGGCGCGCCACCTCCTCTCCGATGGAGAGCGAAGCCGTCGCCGCGGGACTGGGCGCGTTCACCGCATGGACGGCGCCCCCCCCCTGCACCCAGAGGAAGTCGTGGACGAAGTCCCCGGACGGCAGAACGGCCTGGGCCCGGACCCCCGAGCCTCCCGGGACCAGGTCCTCGTCCCGGATCTCGGGAACCAGCCGGCGCAGCGCCGCCACGAATCGCCGAGGGTCGAAGGACTGCCGTAGTTCACGGGCCACCATGCGCCGATTCCGGGCGGCGAAACGCCAGAGGCCCGGGTACGCCAGCGCCTGGGTCAACTCGGCCACATTCACGGTGCGGAGGTCGTATCCCTCTCTCGCGAACGCCAGGACCGCGTTGGGCCCTGCGTCGATCCCCCCCTGGATGCGTCGCGTGAAATGGACGCCGAGGAAGGGAAAGCCCGGCTCGGGGAGTGGGTAGACCAAATGCCGCACCAGGTGCTCCCTCGACGGGCGCAGGCGCTGGTACTCGCCCCGGAATGGAATGATGCGCGCTGGCGAGGGCTGGCGCGCCATTCGGGCCACCTTGTCGGTGTGTAGCCCCGCGCAGTTCACCAGCACCCGGGTCCTGAAGGCTCCAGCGGTGGTCGCCACGCTCCACCCGCGGGCCTCCCGGGCCAACCCTCGCACTTCCGCGCCGGTGCGCAGCTCACCGCCCCGCTTCAGGATCTCGCGCTCCAGCGCGGCGCAAACGGCCCCGTAGTCCACGATCCCCTCCTCGGGAACATGGATTGCCGCGACGCAGCGCACGTGCGGCTCGATCTCCCGGGCTTCCGCCGCCGTGACGCGGCGCAGGCCCTGGAGCCCGTTCTGCCGCCCCCGCTCGAGCATGGCGTCAAGCCGGGGCAGTTCTTCCGCCTCCACCGCAACCACGAGCTTCCCGCAGATCTCGTGGGGAATCGTGTGGTGACGGCAGAATTCCGTCATCCGCCGTATGCCCTCCCGGGCCAGCCTCGCCTTGTCCGATCCCGGCGTGTACTGCAGACCCGCGTGGAGAACGCCGCTGTTGTGGGTGCTCTGATGCCGGGCGACGCCGGTCTCCTTCTCCAGAACCCGCACGCCATCCACTCCGGCCTCCAGAAGGGCGTACGCAGTGGCCAGCCCCACGATGCCGGCCCCGACGACGGTGACGTCGGTCACGACGGACGGTGACCCCACATCCCCGTCCCGAGCCCCAGGACTCCCATGCCCACCCACACGCCCAGGAGCCACCGGAACGGGTACTCGGCCACCCCGGAGTCCACGACGGGCTGGCTCCACAAAGGGGCCCAGATGATGCGCTCCCGGAAATCGAAGCCTCCTTCGGCGGTCACCACCAGGGTCCGGTGCCGAAAGGGCACGAACAGGAGGGTGAGCAGGAAGGCTCCGAGCAAGAGGAGCTGAAATGGGCGCTTCATGGTCTCGTCAGGGAGCGGGACGTGGGGTTTTTCCGCACC
>DATHZE010000163.1:0-4340 GCA_035458765.1 Longimicrobiales bacterium | reverse complement strand
TGGACGCCACGCACGGACCCGACGTCGGAGCCCCCTTCGAGATCCCTCCGCCCGAGGGTCCTTACCTGGCGGAGGTCGAGCGGGATCCGGGCCGGCTGAGAGTCGCGTTCACCACGACTCCTCATCTGCGCGCAGACGTGGACCCCGACTGCGTGCGGGCCGTGGAGGACGCGGCGGCGCTGCTGACCGATCTGGGTCACCATGTGGAGGAGCGGGCCCCCGACATCGACGCCGACGGCTTCACCATGGCCTTCCTCACCATGGTGGCGGCGGAGTTGGGGGCGGACCTGCACGACTTCAAAGCCCTCGCGGGCCGGAAGGCTCGTGCCCCGGAGCTGGAGCCCGCGACCTGGGCCGTGGGACTGTTGGCCGGCGCCTTTTCCGCCAGGGAGTACGCCACCGCCCTCCGCACGCTGGAGCAGGTCGGACGGCAGATCGGGCCGTTCTTCCAGGAGTATGACGTGCTCCTCACGCCCACGCTGGCTTCGCCGCCGCCCCTCCTGGGGACGCTGGGTCCGTCGGCGGGAGAACGGAGGATGCTCCGCCTGGTGGGCGCCTTCGGGTCGGGCCGCGTCGTTCGTGCCGCGGGCCTTCTGGACGAGATGGCGAAGGACGCCTTCGCCTTCATCCCCTGGACGCCCGTCTACAACGTCACGGGACACCCCGCCATGTCCGTGCCGCTGTGGTGGAACGGCGAGGGGCTGCCCGTGGGCGTCCATGTCGTGGCTCGCTTCGGGGCCGAGGATGTCCTGCTGCGCCTGGCCGGCCAGTTGGAGCGCGCCCGGCCGTGGGCCCAACGCATCCCCGACTGGATTCGCGCCTCGACCACCTGAGCTCCGGGCACCGGTCCCCGCCGGATCCCCACAGGCGGCCGAGAGGGCCTAGAGTCGGTGCGCCAACCCGTTTCCGCCTCCGTCGGCCCGGTAGAAGTCCATGCCGGCCAGGCGGGATTCGCGGTCGAAGCTCCGATAGTCGCACGTCAGCTCCTCACCCGCACGGACGTACCGGTTGGTGATGGTGTGCTCACCCTCCGGGTCGTCGCAGTTCGGCACGTCGGAGTGGTTCATGAACTTCGCGTTGTCTCCGCAGAGGACGAACGTGCCGGAGTCTTCCTCGTAGACGTAGTGCCGGAGGCGGGAGCGGTACGGCTCGGGAAAGAGTTCGAACTCCGCGGGCGCGATCCGCCAATCGACTCCCTCGGTGAAGTCCCAGATCACGGTACCCGCGGGAAGGTCCGTGGCGGCGAAGAGACCTACGCCCGCGATGGGGCTGGTTGCCACGAAAGTCGGCACGCGCAGCATGCCCTGTCGCTCACTAGGCTCCCACCCTTCCTCGCGAGGTGGAGCCTCTGGAGACCTGCGGGTCCCCGGTCAAACGAACGACGCCGACGCCCCTCGAGGTGGGGTGCCGGCGGCCGCCTTCGAACGATGCGGTCACCATAGCTAGCGAGCACCGGCTGGACTTTCAAGAGGCAGGTGCACGTCAGCCGCCCTCGAGATCCACCCATCGAGGCTGATGGCCCACGGCTTCGAGAAAACGAATCATGTCTTCACCACGCACCGCCGTGGTCATGGCGTTATCAAGGGGATGGGCGTTCCACACCTCCTGATCTCCAAGTCCCCGGTCGAGGGCTACGCTCACCCGCCCGCCTAGGTCGTTGATCACCGCGAAGGGCGTCACCGAGCCGGGGATGACGCCCAGGTACCGCATGAGGCGATCCGGGCTGCCGAAGGAGAGGCGACCTCGGGCGTCCAGCTGCGGCCCCAACGCCTTGAGGTCCACGTCCCGGTCGAAGAGCGCCACGACCAACCACATGGTTCCCTTCTTGTCCCTCAGAAAGAGGTTCTTGGTGTGCGCCCCCGGCAGGTCACCCTTGAGCCGTTGGGCCTCTTCGACGGTGAAGACCGGCGCGTGGCGATGCGTAGCGTGCCGAATACCCAGTGCATCCAGGCGCGCCAGAAGGACCTCGGGCGAGGCCGGCTCGCTTCCGTCCTCGAGAAGTCGGGGCGGCTGCGCGGCGCTCACGGCAGCGGATCGGTGGACGGCATCAGGCGGCGCACGAATGACAGCACCTCCGCGACGACCGTATCGGTCGTTCCGGGCGACAGGATGTCCCCCGCCAGCACGTGATGGGACGGATCCCCATCTCCGGCAATCTCGACGAACTCCTTGATTGGAGATCCGAACAGGGGTACCCGACGCCGCGTCTGATCCGGATCGACCACCTGGTCTCGGGACGAGAGCAGGACGAGCGCCGGGGCGGACACCCGTGACAGGTCCATGCGTCCCACGAGATCCACCAGCGCCATCATGGGAAGGAGCGCCTTCGTTGGGTAGCACGTGGTCCAATGGCGGGACTGCTCGTCGTTGGCGGGCGTCCAACAGCGCTCTCGGCCCACGACCCCTCGGGCGAGGAGTCCCCCCCAGGGCCAGAGCAGGAGCTCTGCGCCCGCGTCCCGAGGGCCGAAATTGGGGGAGACCAGCACCAGTGCCGCCAGGGTGTCGCGGCGACGGGAGTGTGCCGCGGCCCAGACGGCCAGGGTTCCTCCGGTGGAGGTACCCATCAACACGACCCGCTCGCCGAGCCTGGCACCGATCGCCACGGCTTCCTCCGTATCTCGAAGCCAGTCGGCGGCGGTGGCGGCGGCCAACCCATCTCCCCCCTCCAACCCATGGCCTGCGAGGCGCGTGACGAAGAGGTTCGCCCCCAGGGAGTCAGCCAACCGATGGGGCACGGGGTCCAGCTCGTGGGGATCGGCGCTGAACCCATGGAGATACACGACTGCGATCGGCGTGCGGGTCCTCGACTCCGGCGCCGCCCATACGATGCGCTTCCGATCTCCCTCACGGATGCCCTGGACCACCGCCTCGGTCGCCAGGACGAAGGAATCCACGTTCGTCGGCACGTCCACCGGAGCCACCCGTCCATCCACCCGCGCCCGTGGGCCGAGGAGGATGGCGGTCAGGACGGCCATAACGCAGAGCGCGAGGATGTTGGAACGCTTCAGGGTCATGGCCCGGAGAGGATGGCGGCGCGACGGATGCCCTACGGTACCCGAGCCCCCCGGGAGGAGGCAACGCCCACCATGGCGCGGCGGCCTCGCGGGGCCGACATTTCGCCAACGCCCCCCTACACCCGGTCACGCGGCGCAAGAAGGAGACGCAGGCACATGCTAGGCAGGGAACACGCCATCGGGCACCCGGCGTTGACGGACGAGAGTTCGGGACTGGCCAATCGACTCCACTTCGAGTTGGTGTACAGCTACCTCTTCGAAGGCGCGGATCGGGGCGTTCCCCTCACGCTGCTGCTCATCGCCACGCCAGCTCCGACGCCCGACGTCATGCGCGCCTTGGGGGAACGCATACAGGACATCGCCCGGTCTTCGGATCTGGTGGCGCACCTGGGGAACGGACGATTCGTCGTCACGCTCCTGGGCAGCAACCTCTCCGGCGGCCGCGTCGCAGCGGACCGCTTCGAGACGGCCCTCCTGGAAGCGGCCTCAGGTCCGGTCGCCCTCGGCCTCGCTTCCTACAAGGAGGGGATGAAGGAACCCACCGACCTCCTGGAGGCCGTGGACAAGGCCCTCCGGCAGGCCGAGGCCAAGGGGGGTGGCCTGGTGATGGCGGAGTGACCTACCAGTTCCCCGCGTAGGCCGCGCTCCACGGAGAGACCACATCCACCAGGTATTGGCGGTGGAGTCGCGTGAGTTGACGCAGGTGAATGAGGTCGTGGGCCACCCAGGAGGTCATCAGCTCGCCCGCCCGGATGGCTCCGAATCGGGGATGCTGGTACGCCCGTTCCCAGTCGGGCGCCGGAATCTCCTCCAGCCATGCCAGTGATCTGGACCGCTCGGCCAGAAAACGATCCAACGTGTCCTCCGGGTCCCAAGCGTTGTAGCCCCGCTCCGTCACCCATCGCTGCGGATCGATGCGCGGCCACTCCGTCCCCGGATGATGGAGCGTCAGGTCGAGGCGCGTCCTGAAGTCCAGCACCTCCTCCTCCGCCAGGTGCGCCGTCACCTCCTGGATGGACCACTGGTCCGGCGCGGGCTTCCATCGCGCCTGCTCCGGCTCGACGTGACGGATCAGTGCGTCGAAGATCTTGGCGTTCGCCCGCAGACGGCCGGCCAGAGGTTCGAGATCCATGGGCCTCCTTCGACAAAGGGCTTCTCCCGTTCGCTGCCTTCTTTCGAACATCCGCATTCCGGATGGGCGGGGCCACCCCCGGCATGGTAGAATGATACCGGACGTTCCATGTCGTCGCTGGAGGTGCGTTGACCGCCGATCGCCCCAGGTCCCGAGCCGAGCCGACGGCCGAAGCGGACCCAACCGTGGTGGAC
>DATHZE010000162.1:0-10731 GCA_035458765.1 Longimicrobiales bacterium | reverse complement strand
GCCCATCATGTTCGGGAGCCTCGGCCATACCGGGACCACCGCAGAGGACTTCGTTCCGTTCAATTCGGTGTTCCTCATGGAGCCGCAGGGGCTCACGGACTACCAATACGACAAACGGTATCTGGTGCCTGTGGTGGAGCGCATGCCCCTGCTGCCCGTGTCCTGGGTCAGGCACCTCCCGTACTTCGGTCAGTTCGGCGTGGGGCAGGGATGGCCCATGGCCGACGTCGAGGGCACCGCGTTCGCGCCGTTGGTCTGCTACGAATCCACCTATCCTCAGGGTGCCCGGAGCTTTCGGCGGGAAGGCGCCGACGTCCTGGTCAACGTGACCAACGACGCCTGGTACGGCAGGGAGCCCCTCTACGCGAGGACCACTGCGCTCTGGCAGCACCCGGCCCACTTGGTGATGCGGGCCATCGAGAACCGGATGGGGGTGGCCCGAGCCGCCAACACGGGCATCTCCCTGTTCATCGATCCGGTGGGGCGGGTCTACAACGCGACGGCGCTGTTCACCGCGGACGTCCGCACCGACGTGGTCTACACGACCGACGTGGCCACCTTCTACACCCGGTACGGAGACCTGTTGGGGAACGGAGCGGCCCTGGCTGCGTTGTTCCTCGTGCTTTCGGCCTGGCGGATGAGGCGGCGGTTCGGATCTCTGGACCCCGGCCCCTCGCCTAATTAGGTTTCCCGGGCTATAGAGGGGCGTTTCGCGGCGATGGGTCGTCGCGGGTCCCATTCAATCGTCGGGCCAGGGGCCATTTCGGCGCCAGGCCCGTTCCACTTCGGCACGTGGAGCTGGATATGAAGCAGGGCATCCATCCCGACTACAAGACGGCGACGGTCGTGTGCGCCTGCGGCAACCGCTTTGAGACCATGTCGACGGTGGAGGAGGTCCACGTCGAGATCTGCTCGGTGTGTCATCCCTTCTACACCGGCAAGCAGCGTCTCGTGGATACCGCTGGACGCGTCGATCGATTCAAGAAGAAGTACGGGAAGGTCGGCAATTGAGCCCTGACGGCCGGGCCTCGCGCCCGGCCGTCGGCTTCCCGGCGCCATAGGTCTGCCGCGCGCCGCCCGCCCGGGGTCCTCCGATGAAATCCCCCACTCTCGATTCCCGACTGGACCAGCGCCTGCGCGAAGCGCAGGATCGGTTCTCGGCGCTGGACCAGGCTTTGTCCGATCCGGCGGTCCACAGCAAGCCGGACAAGCTTCGCGCCCTGGGTCAGGAGCGCGCGCACCTGGAGCCCGTGGTCGCCGCAGGAGTGGAACTCCGGGCCGCCTTGGTGGAACATCAGCAGACCGTCCAACTGCTCGAGGACACCGAGGACCCGGAGATGAGGAGCATGGCGGAGGATGAGGCCGAGGCCCTGGAGGCCCGCATCCAGCTGCTCCTGGGTCAGGTCAGGGAGCTCCTCATCCCCAAGGATCCTCTGGAGGACCGCGCCGCCGTCGTGGAGATCCGGGCGGGCACCGGAGGCGATGAGGCCGGGCTGTTCGCTTCCGACCTCATGCGCATGTATCAGCGTCTGGCTGAGCGCCTGGGCTGGTCCATCGAGATCCTGAGTCTCTCAGAAGGGATTCCGGGCGCCCTCAAGGAAGTGATCTTCCTGGTGCGGGGCAGGGGCGCCTTCGGTCGGCTTCGCTACGAGTCGGGAGTCCACCGCGTGCAGCGGGTCCCCGCCACGGAGAGCCAGGGCCGGATCCATACGTCGGCTGCCACCGTGGCCGTCCTGCCCGAGGCGGAAGAGGTGGACCTGCAAATCGACCCGAATGATCTGCGGATCGACGTGTTTCGCTCTTCGGGCCCCGGCGGCCAGTCGGTGAACACCACGGATTCGGCGGTGCGGATCACCCACATCCCTTCCGGGTTGGTGGTTTCCTGTCAGGACGAGAAGTCGCAGCACAAGAACAAGGCCAAGGGAATGAAGGTCCTCCGGAGCCGCCTCCTGGACCGGATGATCGCGGAGCAGGAAGCGGAACGGGCCCGGGAAAGAAAGACCCAGGTTGGCACCGGTGACCGCTCGGCCAAGATCCGCACCTACAATTTTCCGCAGAATCGCGTCACGGATCACAGGATCGGCTTGACGCTGCACAGCCTCACGGAGGTCCTGGAGGGGGAGCTGGACGAACTGGTCTCGGCGCTTCGCATGGCCAAGGAGGAAGAGCGGCTGGAGGCGTCGGACTCGTGAGCGTGGTCGTGGATCTCGCCGCCGCCGACCGGGGACGAGATGGAGACGTCTGGACCGTGCTGCGCCTCATGCGCTGGAGCGGGGAGTACCTGGAGAGCAAGGGTGTGGAACGCGGCCGGCTCGATGCCGAACACCTTCTGGCCCACGCCCTGGGCGTTCCCAGGCTTCAGCTGTACCTCCAGTTCGACCGTCCCCTCGGCCGAGAGGAGTTGGATTCGTTCCGACCGCTGCTTCGCCGTCGGGCGGATCGGGAGCCGCTCCAGTACATTCTCGGAAGGGCGGCCTTTCGCGAGTTGGAGCTCCGGGTGGATCGCCGCGTCTTGATTCCGCGGCCTGAGACGGAGGTCCTGGTGGACGAGGTGTTGACCTGGGCGGCGGCGCAGGGGAGGAGCGACATGAGCGCCGCCGACATCGGTACCGGGTCGGGAGCCATCGCCCTCTCGCTGGCCCACGAAGGCCCGTTTGGCCGGGTCGTCGCCACCGACGTCTCGGAGGATGCCCTCGACGTGGCGCGTGGCAATGGCGTGGCGCTGGGATTGGGCGACCGGGTGGACTTTCGTGTGGGGCCCCTCTTCTCTGCCTTGGCCGATGGGGAGATCTTCGATGTTCTGGTTTCCAATCCGCCCTACGTGGCTGAGGCGGAGGCAGGGACGCTGGAGCCCGAGGTGGGCGACTGGGAGCCTGGGCAGGCTCTCTTCGGTGGCCCCGACGGACTGGTGATCATTCGGGCGCTGGTGGGCGGAGCCGGTGCGCGACTGCGCCCCGGCGGCCTCCTGGCCCTGGAGGTGGGGGCAGGGCAGGCCGGATTGGTGGTGGCCGAGGTGGAGACGATTGGAGGATACGACGACGTGCGCGTGCGGCGGGACCTCACGGGACGTCAACGCGTGATCCTGGCCCGATGGGCGGGCCCGGGATCCGCACACATGAGCTGAGAACGAGAGGAAGAGGACAATGGCGGGGATCTACGATATGGCGAAGGAGCTGGGGGGAGCCCTGGCGCGCACCGACGAGTATCAGGCCCTCAAGCGGGCCAGCGACGTGGTGGACCAGGAGCGGGACCTGGTGGAGCTCCGGAACCAGTTGCGGGCCCTGGAGGAGCGCATCGAAGCGTCGCTCCGCGCCGGGAAGGAGCCGGAGGAGGACACGGCCCAGGCCTATCAAGCCGCCGCGGAGGAGCTACAGGCCAAGCCGACGTTCCAGCGCTTCATTGCCGCGCAATCCAATTTCGACAAGATGATGTACAAGGTGAACGAGACCATGGCCCGGGGGCTGCAAGAGGGAGCCCAGAGCCGGATTATCCTCTCGTCTTGACGCCGGGGCCGAAAAGCCCTGCTTTCTTTGAATTCTGGACCCACCTCGACCTGGGGAACTTCGTGAAGAAGCCTACTGAGATCCGTCCGGCCACCGGCAAGCTCGGTGTCCTCCTTCCCGGCTTCGGCGCCGTGGCCACCACTTTCGTGGCTGGCGTGGAGGCGGCGCGCCGTGGCATTGCTCTGCCCGTGGGCAGCCTCACGCAGATGGCGACCATCCGCTTGGGCAAGCGCACCGACGAGACGTCGCCGCTCATCAAGGATTTCGTTCCCCTGGCCGGACTCGAGGACCTCGTGTTCGGCGCTTGGGATCCCATCTCCGACGACGGCTACCAGAGCGCCGTGAACGCCGGCGTGCTCCACAAGGAGCAGCATCTGGATCCCATCAAGGACTTCCTGTCGTCCATCAAGCCCATGCAGGCGGCTTTCGACAAGAACTACGTCAAGAAGCTCGACGGGCCCAACACGAAGAAGGCCGCCAACAAGAAGGAGCTGGCGGAGGCGATCCGCGAGGACATCCGGAACTTCAAGAAGAACAACGGCTGCGACCGCGTGGTCATGGTATGGTGCGGCTCCACGGAGATCTACATTCCCGCTTCGGAGGTTCATCAGACCATCGAGTCCTTCGAGAAGGGACTCCTGGAGAACCACAAGGACATCGCTCCCAGCCAGCTGTATGCCTACGCAGCCATCATGGAGGGTGTGCCCTACGCCAACGGCGCGCCCAACCTGTCCGCTGACTTCCCTGCCTTCGAGAAGCTCGCGGTCGATCGCGGCGTGCCCATCTGCGGAAAAGACTTCAAAACGGGCCAGACGCTCATGAAGACCATCCTGGCGCCGGGCTTCAAGACCCGGATGCTGGGGCTCAACGGTTGGTTCTCCACCAACATCCTGGGTAACCGAGACGGCGAAGTCCTGGATGACCCCGAGTCGTTCAAGTCGAAGGAGGTGTCCAAGCTGGGCGTCCTGGAGAACATCCTACAGCCCAAGATGTACCCCCAGCTCTACAAGGACATGTACCACAAGGTGCGGATCAACTACTACCCGCCCCGGGGGGACAACAAGGAAGGCTGGGACGCCATCGACATCTTCGGATGGATGGGTTACGAGATGCAGATCAAGGTGGACTTCCTCTGCCGCGACTCCATCCTCGCCGCCCCCATCGTCCTCGATCTCGCCATCTTCATGGACCTGGCGTCCCGCGCCGGCATGAAGGGGATCCAGGAGTGGCTGTCGTTCTACTTCAAGAGTCCCCAGACGGCTCCGGGGCTGTATCCCGAGCACGACCTCTTCATCCAGCACATGAAGCTGAAGAACACGCTGCGCTGGATGATGGGCGCCGATCAGATCACCCACCTTGGCGTGGAGTATTACGACTAGGGTGGCTTCCACTGGACGCTTCGTGGTTCTGGAGGGCGGGGAGGGTGCCGGCAAGAGCACCCAAGCCGCCCTCCTGTCCGCTTGGATGACCCAGAAAGGGATCGCACACCGTGTGGTCCGTGAGCCGGGCGGGACGGCTGTGGGCGAGGCGATCCGGTCCGTCGTGCTGGGTCGGACGGACCTGGAGATGCCCCCCGAAACCGAGCTCTTCCTCATGCTGGCGGCGCGGGCGGCCTTCGTGCGCGAAGTGGTTCGGCCAGCCCTCGAGGCCGGGGAGGTGGTTCTGGCCGACAGGTTCTCCCTCTCGACGCTGGCGTATCAAGGGTATGGCAGGGGCCTGGATCTGAAGGCCGTGCGACGGGCCGTCGAACTCGCCACGGGCGGGCTGGAGCCGGACGTCTACGTGGTTCTCGACGTGCCGGTTCGCGAGGGGGCGGCGCGGCAGCGGCAGGGCGGGAAGAACCCCGACAGGATCGAAGGCGAGGGAGAGGATTTCTTGGACAGGGTGCGTGCGGGGTATCTTGAACTGTCCGAGTCGGAGCCCCGCGTGCGTGTCATCCATGGCGGGGGTTCGCCCGAGACCGTGCACGGGCTCATCCGGCGGTTGCTGCAGTCCGAGCTTCCCGAACCCTTCGGGCGCGCCGGGGTTTAAGACAATCGGTCGTTGGACCAGGCCGTCCAGAACAGTGATGGGGAGTGGTATGCGGAGAAGCGTGATAGTTCCCGTGGCGGTGATCGCCGTCGCGGCGATCACCGGCGGATGGCTCCTCCAGAGAGGCGTCGATCGGGCCGACAATGTCTACGTCAAGGTCCGCCTCTTCCAGGAGGTCGTGGACCGTGTGGAGTCGTCCTTCGTGGACGAAGTCGCGCCCGACCGTCTCTACAGTTCCGCCATCGACGGGATCCTGGAGGACCTGGACGACCCGTACTCGTCGTTCATGGAGGCCGAGGATTTCGAGGACCTCCGCATACGTGGCATCGAGGGCGACTACGGCGGCGTCGGCCTGGAGGTGGTGGAGAGGAACGGCATGGTCACGGTTGTGAGCCCCATGTCGGGGGGTCCGGGCGATCGTGCAGGTATCCGGGCCGGCGACCAGTTCTTCGAGATCGACGGGGTGGCCGCCGACACCATGACCACGGATCAGGCCGTGGTACTCCTGAGGGGCAAGCCGGGCACCGAGGTTCACGTCAAGATGCTTCGACCGGGCGTGGATGAACCGGTTCCCTTCACGCTGTCCCGGGAGGTGATCCAGCTCAAGGCGGTTCCCTTCGCGGTCATGCTGGACGACGACGTCGCTTACGTCCCCTTCCAGAGCGTGCTCGAGTCCTCGTCGACGGAGATCCAGACCGCGTTGGACTCCCTGCGGGGAGAGGGGATGAAGCGCTTGGTCCTGGACTTGCGCGGGAATCCCGGGGGCGTGCTGGACCAGGGCATTGCCGTGTCCGACCTGTTCCTGGACCGGGGGCTGGCCATTGTGGAGACGCGCGGCCGGTCTCCGGATCAGAACGCGGTCTACAGTGCTTCCTCCTCCGACCGCTATCCCGGCCTGCCCATGGTCGTGCTGATCGACGGCGGAAGTGCGTCCGCTTCCGAGATCGTGGCCGGCGCACTGCAGGATCACGACCGTGCGGTTCTCCTCGGGCAGAGCACGTTCGGCAAGGGGCTGGTGCAGAGCCTTTACCGGCTGTCCGGTGGCAGCGTTCTCCGGCTGACGACCGCACGCTGGTACACGCCGGTGGGGCGGTCCATCAACAAGGACCCCGACGTCCGCTTCAACGGAGCCCACGGAGCCCTGTCCATGAACGGCCAGCTCTCCACGGGGTCCGACCTTCAGGGCAGGCCGACGTATGCCTCGCCGGCCGGGCGCACCCTGTTCGGCGGCGGCGGCATCGCGCCCGACGTCTTCGTGACCCCTGACACGCTCACCCAAGCCGAGGAGGCCGCGGTCCGCTCGGTCTACCGACAGGCAGGGGCCTTCAACCAGGCGATCTTCAACTACGCCGTGAGGTACGTCCAGGAACACCCGGGCCTCGAATGGAATTTCTCCCTGAGCGAGAGTGAGTTGGCGGACTTCAACCGTGCTCTGCCGGCCTGGGACGTCGAGGTGGATGCCGCCGATCTGCGGGCCGCTCGGCGTTTCATCGACTACCAATTGGAGCGGGAGATCGCTCTTCAGGCCTGGGGTGAACAGGGCGAGTTCATCCACGCCTGGCGAACGGACCGTCAGTTGACCGCTGCCTTGGACCTGCTCCGGGGAATCGACAGTCCCGACGCGCTGCTGGCGGAGGTTCCGCCCCCGGTCGTTCCGCCGGCCGATGCCTCCACGGGCGAGACCCCCGGCAATTGACCCCGAGCGGGCCAGCGCCATCGAGCGCGCTGCGGCCCGAACGGACATGTCCATGACTCACGCATCTCGGTCTCTTTCGTCGGCGTCGGCGCTCGGCCGTGCCCTTCTGATGTCAAGCTCCCACCTGGGGTATCGCGCATGGGCGTAATCGAGGTCGTCCGCGGCGAGATGGTGGAGTCACGCCACCGCGTCCACGTGGCCGTGGTGGATGCCGACGGTCTTCTGGTGGCGTCCGTGGGCGATCCCGCCACCGCGGCGGGCTACCGCTCGGCGGCCAAGCCGCTCCAGGCACTCCCCCTCGTGGAGGACGGTGTGGTGGAGCGCTTCGGGTTCACCCTGGAGGAGCTGGCCCTCTGCTGTGCTTCCCACGAAGGGGAGGAGGCCCATGTCGCCGGCGTTCGGTCCATTCTGGACAAGGCCGGCTTGGACGAGTCGGCCCTGCGGTGTGGGCCCCACACGCCATTCTCCGATGCCGCCACCCGGGGGCTTTTCGCCCGTGGCGAGGAGCCTGCGCGCATCCACAACAACTGCTCGGGCAAGCACGCGGGGATGCTCGCCTTGGCCGTTGCCCACGGCTGGGACCCGGAAGGGTACCATCTGGCCGACCATCCGGTGCAACGTCGTATGCTGGACGAGATCGTCCGCTGGACACGGATCGGACCCGCGCAGGTGGGAACCGCCGTGGACGGGTGCGGCGTCGTCTGCTTTGGCGTGCCCCTCGACGCCATGGCAGGGTCCTTCGCGCGCTTCGCAGCGGCGGCGCATCGGGGTGAAGCCCCCGGGCGTATCGTGGAGGCCATGGTGTCGCATCCCTTCATGGTGGGCGGGACGAGGCGGGCTTGCACCGAGGTGATGGAGCGCACCGGACCCAGGGCCTTCGTGAAGCTCGGAGCCGAGGGCGTCTACGGAGGGGGGCTACCTGCCCGGGGGCTGGGCTTCGCCATCAAGGTCACCGACGGTGCCCGTCGCGGGGTGGAGGTCGCGCTGGTGAGAGTGTTGGAGGGGCTCGGTTCCCTGGACGAGTCCGATGTCCGGGCCTTGGAGAGATGGCGGCGCCCGCCCGTGGGGAACACCCTCGGGGACGTCGTGGGCGAGGTGCGCCCGGCGTTCGAACTGGTGTGGACGTGAGCGCGCTCACCCCGGCGGAGGCGTCCCTCGTGTACCTGAGCGCCGTGTTGGCGACCAGGGACGAGGCCCTCCTGGAGGCGGCCCTCGGTCGCGCCCTCTCGGCGGCGGATGCCGCAGCCGTGGAGGAGGTCCTGCTCCAGAGCTACCTCTTCCTGGGCTATCCCGCCGCGCTGAACGCCTTTGCCCGCTGGCGCGTTCTCAGTGGACGGAGGGCCACGGTGACCGTCGACTCCCCCGGAACTTGGGTGGAGCGGGGCGAGGCGGTGTGTCGGGCCGTCTACGGCGGACAGTATGATGGGCTTCGGGCCAACATCGGTGCGCTCCATCCGGACATGGAGCGGTGGATGGTGGTCGAGGGGTACGGCAAGGTCCTTGGCCGTCCCGGGCTCCCCCTCGTCATGAGGGAATTGTGTATCGGTGCGCTCCTGGCGGTTCAGGACGCGCCCCGGCAGCTGTACTCCCACCTGCGGGGATCGCTCAACGTGGGCGCGTCCCCGGCGCAGGTGGCAGAGACGTTGGCGGAGGCACTGCCTCTGTGCTCGGCCGAGGCTCGCGCTCGTGCCGAGGAGACCTGGGCGGCGGTTCGAGACCGCCCCAAGGGGATGAGTTGACATGTTCGTCGATCGCGTAGTCATCGAGGTCAGGGGGGGCGTGGGAGGCTCGGGGTCCGAGGCCTTCCGACGGGAGACGTTCGTGCCCCGGGGTGGCCCGTCCGGGGGCGACGGCGGCAAGGGGGGTGACGTGGTCCTGATCGTGGACACGAACCTGACCACGCTCCTCGACTTCAGCTATCAGAAGCACCACTATGCCGAGCGAGGCCAGCATGGTGGTGGCAAGGAAATGACCGGCCGCTCCGGTGAGGACATGATCCTCAAGGTGCCGCCGGGCACCGTGGTCACGGATGCCGACACCGGAGAGTTCATCGGGGAGCTTCTCGAGAACGGCCAGCGCATGGTGGTGGCGAAGGGTGGTCGAGGTGGGAAAGGGAATGCCCACTTTCCCACGGCCACCAACCAGGCCCCCAGGAAGTGGCAGGTGGGTGAGGAGGGTGAGGAGCGCCGCATCCAGCTGGAGCTCAAGCTGATCGCGGACGTGGGCCTGGTCGGGGAGCCCAACGCGGGGAAGTCCACGCTCCTGTCCACGGTTACGGCGGCGCAGCCCAAGGTGGCCGACTATCCGTTCACGACCCTGACCCCGAACCTCGGCGTGGTGAAGCTCTCCGGATATCGCTCCTTCGTCCTGGCCGACATCCCTGGCATCATCGAGGGTGCGCACGAAGGGAAGGGGTTGGGTCACCAGTTCCTGCGGCATATCGAGCGGACCCGCACCCTCGCTCTGATGTTGCCGGTGGACGCCGAAGACATCCAGGCGCTCTACGATTCGCTTCGCGCCGAGCTGGAGGCGTACTCCCAGAACCTGGCCCGCACGCCACACTGCATCGTGCTCACCAAGACGGATCTTCTGGGTCCCGACGATCCTCTCCCCACCCTGGAAGCTCCGGATGCGTTCGGCGTCTTCGGCATTTCGGCGGTGGCGCGGCGAGGCATCACCGAGCTCCTGGAAGCGCTTTGGGCCAGGAGCCGAGCGGTGGAGCGCGCTGAGAAGGGGGAAGACGAAGAGGAGTGGTGGACTCCCTGAAGGTTGGCTCGCATCGGTGGCGGGAGGTGGAGGCCCTGCTCCATCTCGGCGCTCTGCCAGGGGTTGGTCCCGTCACGGTTCGGCGCATGGTCTCGGAGGTTGGATCGGCGTCCAGGGTGATGTCATCGCCTCGGGTCCTCCGCGGCATGGCTGGCGAGGCCGCGGCTTCGGCGGCACGGGATCCCAAGCTCCGCGGACTGATCCGTCGTTCTCTGGAGAGCGCGGCCAGGATGGGCATGGCCCTGGTCGTGTCCACGGACGCAGAGTATCCGCGACGTCTCCATCATCTGGCGGATCCGCCTACGGTTCTTTTCCTTCGGGGCGACCCATCGCTCCTGTCGCGCCCCGGCGTGGCGGTGGTGGGTTCGCGCCGGGCCACGGCGCGGGCCCGAGGCGTGGCCGAGCGACTCGGAGCGGCCGTGGCGGGCGCGGGGACGAGCGTGGTGAGCGGGTTGGCCCTTGGGGTCGACGCGGCGGCCCACCGTGGAGCCCTGGAGGCCGGTGGTCCCACCGTCGCGGTTCTCGGGCGCGGTGCGGATCGCGCGTATCCTACGGCCCATGGTGGACTCTTCGCCCGGATCGTGAAGGAGGGCCTGGTGGTGAGCGAGTTCCTGCCGGGCACGCCGCCCCTCCCGCACAATTTTCCGAGGAGGAACCGGATTCTCGCGGCGCTGGCGTCGACGGTGGTCGTGGTGGAAGCCGGTGCGCGGAGCGGGGCCCTCATCTCGGTGGAGC
>DATHZE010000161.1:0-9539 GCA_035458765.1 Longimicrobiales bacterium | reverse complement strand
CCCGACCCATTCCGGACCCCGCCGATCCCGCAACTCCCCCGGACGTCGTGTCCGGCCGGACGCCGACGGTGTCGGGCGGCGCCTGCGACGTGTCCGGCAGCACCGAATCCCCCTGGGCGACCTTGCTTTCGGGCTCCAGGTGCCATCCCCGGGTCGGTCCGTCCACCTCCATGAGGTCCACCTCGCCGTCGAGCATGCTGATGGTGATGGAGGCACCGGTCACATAGTGCACCGCCGGAGCGTCGACCCCGGGCCGGAATGTGCTGTCCGACGGAAGGAGTCGGTACAGGCTCCTTGCGTCCCCAAGCGCCACCAACCGCTCCAGTTCGTACGCATCCCCGGTGGTGTCCGCAGGGAGGAGGGGGTCGGCGGGGACCGTCGGCGCGAAGAAGGCGATCACCGTGTCGCCTTCGAGCCAATCCGTCCGGGCCATGGGCGGAAGTGACTCCACGTTGAGAGAATCCCGAGCCGAGGAGTCTCCCCTGGCCTTACCGGTGGCGAAGATGCGCTCGAGCACGTCCTTCGGCGCCAGGACTTCGACGGAGTCCGCAACGAGCCGGAATCGCTCCGCCAGAGCCACAGGGCGGACGCGGTCCAGGCTGTCGGGTTCCTCCAGCGTTTCCGGGTCCATGCGCAGAGGGACCGCCACCAGACGCTCCGGAGCGCCGTCGCTCAGGAACAGGAGAATGACCGGAGCGTCCAGTTGGAGGTCTTCACCGACCAACTCGGCCCGACGCACGGCCCGCACCGTCCGCATTTCACCACCGACCATGCCGATGTCGATGTTCTGCCCCTGCAGTTCGTACGAGGCGCTTTCGACGTGAGCGGATCCATTCAGGAGCATGCGCCCCTGTCCCTGGTCGTACTCGGCCGAGTCGGCGCGTGCGTAGACCGAATCCCGAGCGATGTACACCGTCCCGGTGGCCAGGAAGTACTCGTCGCCCTGCAGGTACAGGTTGTCCGCCTCCACCTGATAGGGAACCTGAACCGTGTCCTCGGGCTCAGGAGCCGGGGTCGGTGGCAGGTTCCGCAACGGCATGTCCGGATCGGGCTCGGCGACGGCCGCCGGGTCGGGGGCCACCAGTGAATCGGAGGCCGCCAACGAATCGGTGGCGGCCAACGAATCGGTCACGGCCAACGAATCGGTCACGGCCAGGGAATCCGGCACGGCCAGGGAATCCGGAGCCGTCCCCGCCGAGTCGGCGGCGGGGCGCATGTACAGCGTCGCAGTGGGCCGCACGTGGTCAACCCCGGTGACCACGGTGATCTGCTCCTGCTCCCGCTCCGCCGTCTGGCGCAGGTAGACCATCTCGCCGTTCTCGATGACCGACCCGCGCACCGTATCGCGCAACACCAGGTGGCCCTCCGCCTGGAGCCTGCCGATGCGGGTGAAGTAGCGAGCCTGATCGGACAGCAGGATCCGCTGCGGATCCCGGAAGCGGACCGAACCCATGAAGAAGACCATGTTCTGGCTTTGGTACGCCACGGCCGAGTCGGCCCTGATCCTCACGCCGTCGGCACACGTGAAGTTCGGCGTGCCCAGGTAGAAGATCTGTCCCTGGCCTGGGATGCTGACGGACTGGAAGCTCCGGGATCCCGCCGCAAAGCTGCAGTTGCTCTGCCCCACCGCCCCCGCAGGCACGCACGACGCCGCCACGGCCACCCCGAGGGAGGCCGCGCGAAGCCAGGCTGGCGCGGAGCGGAAGTCGAACATGAACGGCCTCAGAAGATGATGTTCCCGATGGCACCGCGCGGGTTGGCGATGCGCACGTTCTTGAATTCCATGTCGGACTCGAAGGCCGTCCCCCGGGTCACGTCACCGTTGGCCAGCGTCTGGACCGTGGCCGAGTCGCTCCAGATGCGATCCCGGTTGGGATCGTAGTTGAGCTCGGAACTCTCGATCTTGCGCCCGTCGGCATGGACGATGAGGACCACGTTGCCCTGGGCCAGCATTCGGTCCGTGCTCTCCTCGAGTTCGCCCCCATCCGCGGTGACGCTCGCACGCTCGCTGCCGTCCTCGTTGAAGAAGACGATGTGCATGCCGCGGATGATCACCTTGGCCGAATCGTTGTAGGCGTAGGCGGTGTCCGCCTCCACCCTGCCTTCCCGGATTCCGCTGGCCGTCAGGAACGAGACCATGCCGAACTGTACGAGGTCGGCCTGCAGCGCCAGAATCTCCCCCGCTGCCACCGGGGTGTCGGTGGGGCCGTCGCACGCGGCGACCCCCAGGGAGCCGACGACCGCGGCCAGCCAGAGGAATACCAACTTTCTCATACCACCCCCGCCCTCATGAGATCATGCAGATGGACGACCCCCACGAGTCGGCCGTCGTCGTCTTTCACCGGAAGCGCCATCACGCCGAACTTCTCCATGCGCCTCACTGCGGCCGACCCCAGTTCGTCGGGGCGAGCCACCTGAGGCTCCTTCGTCATTACAGAGGATACCGGGCGATCGAGGAAGTCGGGATCGCGCTCCATGAGCCTGGTGAGGTCCCCCGCGGTCACCACCCCCACCACCGCCTGGCTCGCGTCCACGATGGGGACGGTTCCGCGGAGTTCCGCCAGCGGAACGATACACTGCCGCATGGTGGCGTCCTCTCCGAGGCTCGGATACCCCTCATCCACCATTACGTCTGCTACACGCAAGGTGAGTTTTCGTCCCAGCGCTCCTCCGGGGTGCAACGCCGCGAAGTCGCTCTCCTCGAAGCCCTTGAGCTGAAGGACCACCACCGCCAGGGCGTCACCCATGGCCAGCGCCGCCGTCGTGGACGACGTGGGCGCCAGATCCATCGGGCACGCCTCCTCTTCCACCGAGCAGTCGAGCGCCACCGTGGCGTGGCGGATCAGAGCCGACCCCCTCCGCCCCGCCAAGGCGATGATGGGCACGCCGAGACGCACCAGGTACTCCATGAGCCCCGCCATCTCGGAGGTATCCCCGGACTTGGACACCAGCACCGCCACGTCGTCCCGGCCCACGATGCCGAGATCTCCATGCAGCCCTTCCACCGGATGGAGAAAAGTGGCCGGAGTGCCGGTGGAGGTGAGCGTCGCCGCCACCTTCCTCGCGATATGACCGCTCTTGCCCAAGCCGGACACCACCACGCGACCCTTGGCGCCGTGGATGAGCCGACACGCCCGGACGAACTCGGGCCCGAGACGGCCTTCCAGAGCGGCCACGGCGGCGGCCTCGAGGCCCAGAACCCTGCGCCCCTCCGCCAGCAGGGCCTCATCCGAAGACAGCACCCTCACGGAAGGCTCCGCTCGGCGACGTAGGCTTCCACCACACGCTCGAAATCCCCACGGGCGACCAGGAGCGCATCGCAGAACTCTCGGACAGCTCCATGGCCACCCTCCCGCACGGTCCGCCAATCCGCCATGGCGGCCACCAGCGGGACCGCGTTGGCCACGGCGGCCTTGAGCCCCACACGCCGCAGGACCGCCACGTCGGGGATGTCGTCACCCAGCATGGAGACTTCGTCCCAGGCGATGTCCAGCCGAGCCATGACCTTCATGATCGAAGGGAGCTTCTGAGCACCGGCGTCCTGGTAGCACTCGATTCCCAGTTCGTCGGCGCGGAATTGAGTGGCCTCGGAGTGGCGTCCTGAAACGATGAGCACCTTCAGGCCCGCCTTTTCCAGAAGCTTCATCCCCAGCCCGTCCTGGATGTCGAAGCGCTTGAACTCCTCACCCGAGCGCAGTCCCACATACACGCCACCGTCGGTGAGGACCCCGTCCACGTCGAGGACCACCAGCTTGATGCGCCGGGCAAGCTCGACGGGCACCGGCCCGCCCTGGGGTACGAGGCTCACGCGTCCCCCTTGTTCGCCAACACCGCGCGCAGCGCCAACACTTCTTCCAGAAGCCCCGGCAAGCGGGCCAGTGGAAGCATGTTGGCGCCATCGGACGGAGCCGCGGCCGGCGTGGGGTGGGTCTCCAGAAACAGACCGTCGCACCCCGCGGCCACCGCAGCCCGTACCAGCGTCGGGATGTGCTCCGGGTCCCCTCCGCTGGCTCCATCGGCCAGACCCGGTCGTTGCACCGAGTGGGTCCCGTCGAAGATGGCGGGGGTGCCGCACGCCTCCCTGATCCGCGCGAAGGAACGCATGTCCACCACCAGGTTCCCATACCCGAAGAACGTGCCGCGCTCCGTGACCGTCACTTCCGGCGAGCCCGAGCGGCGGATCTTGTCCACGGCGTGCGCCATCTCTTCGGGGGCCATCCACTGCCCCTTCTTCACGTTCACGGCCCGTCCCGTTTCACCCGCCGCCACCAGCAGATCCGTCTGTCGACAGAGAAAGGCGGGAATCTGCAGGACGTCCACGACCCTCCCCGCCTTCTGCGCGTGCCACGGTTCATGGACGTCAGTGAGTATCCGAAGGCCGGTCTCCCCCTTCACCCGGGACAGCCGCTCGAGACCCAGCTCCACACCCGGCCCCCTCGGCGCGTCGAGCTTCGACCTGTTCGCCTTGTCGTAGGAAGCCTTGAAGACGACGGGGAGGTCCAGCGCCTCGGACAGGCGTGCGAGCTCCCGGGCGACGCCGAGGTTCAAGGCGTCGTCTTCGAGGACACAGGGTCCGGCGATGAGCGTGAAGCTCTGGACCATGGATCGCCGCGTCAGTCCGCCGCGGGCTCCGAAGCCCGCTCTGCGTTGTCGCCCCGGGCATACCGGGCCGCCGCCTCGATGTACGAGGCGAACAGGGGATGGGGAGCCATGGGACGGCTCTTCAATTCGGGATGGAACTGACCGGCCACGAACCAGGGATGCTCGGTGATTTCGATCATCTCCACCAAGCCGCCATCGGGGGACGTGCCGCTGATCGTGAGTCCCTGCTCCGAGAGCATGTCGCGGTACTGATTGTTGACCTCGAAGCGGTGGCGGTGGCGCTCGCTGATCTCCGCCGCCCCATAGATCTCCCTGGCCTTCGAACCCTCCTTCAACGCACACGGGTAGGCCCCGAGCCGCATCGTGCCACCCTTGGTGGTGACCTGGAGCTGGCTATCCAGGAGACAGATCACCGGATCGTCGGTCTGCTCCGCGAACTCGGAGGAATGCGAGTCCTCGAGGCCGCAGACGTTCCGGGCGAACTCCACCACGGCGCACTGGAGTCCCAGGCAGATCCCGAAGAAGGGCATCTCGTTCTCGCGGGCCCAGCGGATGGCCATGAGCATCCCCTCCACCCCTCGGGGACCGAAGCCGCCGGGGATGAGGAGGCCGTGGTAGTCTTCCAGGAGTTCGACCCCCCTGCCCTGTTCGAACTGCTCCGAGGACAGCCAGTCGATGTGGACCTTCACGTCATTGGCGATGCCGCCGTGGATGAGCGATTCCTGAATGGACTTGTAGGAGTCCACGAGGTTGGTGTACTTGCCCACCACCGCGATGCGGACCTCGCCGGCGGACGGAGCCCTCACCCGGTTCACCATCTCGGTCCACGGGCCCATGTCGGGCTCCGGCGCGGTCAGACCCAGCCGCTTCAGGATCACCTCGTCGAGGTGCTGCTCCCGCAGGCTCAGGGGCACGCCGTAGATGGTGTCCTCGTCCTTGGCTTCGATGACGCCGTCCGGCTCCACGTTGGTGAAGAGGGCGATCTTCCGGCGAATGTCATCGGAGAGGGGGTGTTCGGTGCGGCAGATCAGGACGTGGGGCTGGATACCGATCTCCATCAGCTCACGCACGGAGTGCTGCGTCGGCTTGGTCTTGAGCTCCCCGGCGGCCGCGATGTAGGGCACCAACGTCAGGTGCACGAAGATGGCGTTCTCCTTGCCCACGTCGGCGCGGAACTGACGGATGGCCTCCAGGAACGGCAGGGACTCGATGTCACCCACCGTACCGCCGATCTCCGTGATGACCACGTCGTGGTCGGCGGACAGGCGCCGGATGTTGTTCTTGATCTCGTCGGTGATGTGGGGGATCACCTGGACCGTCGATCCGAGGTAGTCCCCCCGGCGCTCCTTGGAGATGACGGTCTGGTAGACCCGGCCCGTGGTGATGTTGTTGGCCTGGGACAGAGACGCGTCGATGAACCGCTCGTAGTGCCCCAGGTCCAGATCGGTTTCGGCACCGTCATCGGTGACGAAGACCTCGCCGTGCTGGAATGGGGAAAGCGTGCCCGGGTCCACGTTGATGTACGGATCGAACTTCTGGAGGGTGACCCGGAGGCCGCGCTCCTTCAGGAGCCGGCCGATGGAGGCCGCGGCGATCCCCTTTCCGAGGGATGAGACGACTCCGCCGGTCACGAAGATGTACTTGGTGGGGCTCTTCTGCGTCTCGCTCATGGTCTCCACGTCACACGTGTGAGGTTGTGCCCAATTGACTCAGTTTCTCTTCCATTCTCAGCGCGTCGGCAGGCGTATCGACTCCTGGATCCGCCGACCCCACCACCGCCACTCCGATGCGCAACCCCGCCTCCAGGGGTCGAAGCTGCTCCAGGAGTTCCAGGCGCTCCAGCGGGGAGGGCGCCATGGCCACCCAATCCTCCAGCGCCGCCCGCGTGTAGGCGTAGATCCCGATATGGCGGAGAAACGGCTCACGCTCCAACTCTTCGGCCAGGGGCTTGTCGTCCCTCTTGTAGGGGACCGGCGCACGGCTGAAGTACAACGCACGACCGGTGGCGGCCCGCACCACCTTCACCACCGAAGGATCCTTGCGGGCTTCCTCGGTCAGAATCGGCGTGGCGCACGTGCCCACGTCCCATCCCCCGTCACGAACCAACGCGATGGCCGAGCGGAGGTGAGCCTCCTTCAGCAGTGGCTCGTCGCCCTGCACGTTGGCGACGTACGTGTAGCCGGCGTACTCGGGCCGGTTGGCCACCTCCGCCACCCGGTCCGTCCCCGACGGGTGGTCGGAAGACGTCATTTCCACCGGGGCCCCCAACGCACGACACACCTCCGCCACCTCCTCGGAATCCGTCGCCACGACGGCATGATCCAGCACGGACATGGTTTCCACCCTGCGCCAGACCCATTCGATGAGGGGCTTCCCGTGCAGGGGGTAGAGGGGTTTTCGGGGGAGGCGGGTAGAGGCGAGCCTGGCGGGGACGATTCCCAAGACCTGGCCGCTCAAGAGGTCCCCTCGGGACCGAACGCGTGCGAACCCCATGCAATTTTCACGCCACGGAAGGTACCGAGACGCGCGGAGGGGATCAAGCGACCGAGGGAATTCCGTTCCGGAATCCCTCTACGAGAGGGAGAGGAAATTTCCCAGAATCGTCTTTCCGTGCTCGCTGAACAGCGACTCGGGATGGAACTGCACCCCCCAGAGCGGCAAGGACGCGTGGCGCATGGCCTGGACTTCCCCCGCGTCGGAGGTCTCCGCGCTCCATGCGATGGGTACGAGGACCCCGGGAAGGACCGACGAATCCGTGACGAGGGAGTGGTAGCGGGTCACGGTGAACTCCCGGGGAACGCCCGCGAACAGCGCGCTTCCGTCATGCCGCACTCGGCCGGTCTTCCCGTGCATGAGCCGCCGGGCGCGGATCGTCCTCCCCCCGAAGGCCTCACCGAGACTCTGGTGCCCCAGGCAAACCCCCAGCACAGGAACGCCCCGCGCCCCGAATTCTCGCACGGCCTGCACGCTCACCCCTGCTTCCGCCGGCGTGCAGGGTCCCGGCGACACGACCACCCGCTCGGGGCGGAGCGCCAGCAGATCCTCCACCGACCGCTCGTCGTTTCGAACCACGAACGGATCGGCCCCCAGGTCCCCCAGATACTGGACCAGGTTGAAGGTGAAGGAGTCGTAGTTGTCGATGACCAGAAGCATGAGGCGGTGTTTTCAGGGAATCGCCGGAACGGAAAATCTAGTGGGTTGTCCTGGAAAAGCCTGCGTTCCCGCCACGGGGCGCGGCCCCTGGACCTCCACCCCACGCCGTGGGTAGGCCTATCTTGTCAGGGTCGACCCCGGTCCGACACCCTCACCCGGAGACCCGTGTACACCCGCTGTCTCGTCTGCACCACCCCATTCGAGCCGAACGAGGAACTGGAGCACCTCCCGCAGGGGAAACGCCTGTCCTTCGATCCGGCCCGGGGGAGACTCTGGCTCATCTGCCGCTCCTGCAAGCGGTGGTCGCTGGCACCCATCGAGGAGCGGTGGGAGGCCATGGAGGAGCTCGAGAAGGTGACCCGGGACCGGGCGCAACTCCTCTCCCAGACGGACAATATCGCCCTGCTCCGGGCAGGCAGCCTCGAGATCGTCCGCGTGGGTCGCGCCAACCTCACCGAGGAGGCCTGGTGGAGGTACGGCCGGGAGCTCGCCACCCGCCGGGCGCAGTACAAGAAGCTCTCCCTGGCCGGAACGGCCACGGCCGGAGCCGTGGTGCTCGGGGGATGGGCGAGCGGAGGCATGACGCTCCTGGGGATGTGGTTCGTCATGAGCCATGCGCCGGACACCTTCACCGACGCCGCACGCTGGCTCCGGTTCGGGGGCGCCGCGTGGCGTGGCAAGCAGGAGTGTCCCCGGTGTGGGCACGTCTTCCGCAGTCTCCGGTTTCGCGACCGTGGAGGATTCGGACTCTTCCCCGGTGACGAACCCGGTCGGGTGGACGTGGTATACCGGTGCCCTCAATGCGGGCACTACCGCGACGGCGGCCTCCGCCTGGCCGGCCACGAGGCGGAGCGGGCGCTCCGCCGGACCCTGGCCTACCATCACTTCGCCGGAGCATCGGAGCGTCGGGTGGTTTCAGCGACCCGCCTCATCCAGGAGGCCGGCACCCCTCAGGACCTGACCCGCATCGTCGTTCGGGACGGTCGGCGCCTGGGCGATCTCCAGCGTACCGGCGCCGTCGCCCTCGAGATCGCCGCCAACGAAAGCGCTGAGCAGCACCTCCTGGAATTGGAGCTCGCCGAGTTGGAGGCTCACTGGCGCCGGGAGGAGGAACTGGCCGCCATCGTGGACGGTGAGTTGACGCCGCTGCCTCTGTTGGAGACCCTCCGCCTCAGGGTGCGGGGGACCACGTGAACCTGCGTACGCCCCTCCCCCTCCTCCCGACCTCGCTCGTCCTTGCCCTCGGGCTGGGCGGATGCGCCCCGGCGGAGAGTCCTCGAACCGGGGCTCCCATGGTGGTCGTCACCGTCTTCCCCGTGGCCGACCTCGCCGCCCAGGTGGCCGGTGACGCCCTCCAGGTGGAGACCCTCCTTCCACCGAGAGCGTCGGTCCACACGTGGGAGGCGACACCGGGCCAGATACGATCCATGGGCCGCGCCGCGGGCTACGTGACCGTGGGAGGGGGCTTGGATGGATGGCTGGAGGATCTCGGGGCGGACACCCCGGGCATGGCGACCCTCCGCCTCACGGATGGGATCGTGCTTCACCGCGGCGGGGGCGGCCACGAGGGAGACGGAACCGGCGACCCCCATGTGTGGCTCGACCCCATTCTGGTTCGGGAGGAACTGCTCCCCCGCCTGACGGACTTCCTGGTGAGGCTGGTTGCCCCGGGTCAGGCCGCCGCGCTTCGGTCTCGCAGCAGAGCTTTGGCGGACTCACTCACGGCGTTGGACGCCGAGATCCGGAGTCGCCTCGACGACCTCCCGCGACGGGACTTCATCGCC
>DATHZE010000160.1:0-17342 GCA_035458765.1 Longimicrobiales bacterium | reverse complement strand
TGTGGCCGGCGATTGGGTTGACCCTGTGTATTCACCAGGGACGCGCCCGCGTCCCCCCTGCTACTGCCCGAGAACCGGGCGCTTAACCGCCTTCTCCCTGCCGCTTCTCACGAAGCGCGTCGATCAGGCCGGCCATTTCCTGAAGCTTCGCCTCGAGGGCCATGGCGAGCATGGACACGGGCGCCGACATGGCACCGGCCAGCTCTGCCAACAGCTGCTCGCGCGGGGGAAGCTTCGCGAGCCGGTCGATCTGCTCGGGCTGGAGGACCTTGTTCTCCAGAATGCCCAGCTTGAACGCCGGCTTCTTGTCATGCTCCTTCGCGAACTCCGTGAGGGCCTTCGCCGGGGCGACCACGTCCTCGTAGCCGAGGACCATGCCCGTGGGGCCCTGCATGTCCTGGAAGATGTTCGGCAGCTCCGTCTCGCTGAACGCGAGGCGGGCCAGCCGGTTCTTCACCACCACGTACTCGGCTCCGGACGCCCGCAGGGAGCGGCGAAGCTTGGTGATGGACTTGACGTCCAATCCGGTGAAGTCCGTCAGGTAGACCACGGGCGCCTTGTTGATGCGCTCGCGGAGCTCCGCGACGAACGTCTCTTTCTCGGTGCGGTTCATCGTTACCCCCTCCGGTAGAGGTTCGGGTCGATGGCCACGCCCGGGCCCATGGTGCTGGAAACCGTGACGCTCTTCACGTAGGTGCCCTTGGAAGCCGAGGGCTTCGCGCGGACGATCTGATCCATGAAGGACGTCAGATTCTCCTTCAGCTGATCCTCGGAGAAGGACACCTTCCCGATGGGGGCGTGAACGTTCCCGGTCTTGTCCACCCGGAACTCGATCTTACCGGCCTTGATCTCGGTGACGGCGCGCGCCACATCGAGGGTCACCGTCCCGGACTTGGGCGTCGGCATGAGGCCGCGGGGTCCGAGAACCCGGCCCAGCGGTCCCACCTTGCCCATGAGATCCGGCGTCACGACGCAGACATCGAAGTCCAGCCAACCACCCTGGATCTTGGCGATGTAGTCCACGCCGACGAAATCGGCTCCGGCGTCTTCGGCCTCCTTGGCCTTGTCGCCCTGGGCGATGACGAGAACGCGGGCCGTCTTTCCCGTCCCGTGGGGGAGCACAACGGTGCCCCGCACGATCTGGTCGGCCTTTCGGGGATCAACCCCCAGGCGTGCCGCGATTTCGACGGTTTCGTCGAATTTCGCGAACGCCAGCTCCTTTACGAGCTTCACTGCCTCGTCAGGAGCGAACTTGACGCCTGCCGGCACCGCGGCGCGGGCGGCGGCGAATCGCTTCCCTAGTTTCGGCATTCCTGTTCGAACCGGCTCGTTAGCCCTCCCACTGGTGGCGGTTCTCACGCAGTGGTATTCGGGTGGGTGGTCAGGGCCGGCGTCCGTTCCGACTGCGCGCTCCGGGCGCACCAGCGCACGTCGCTCTCCGTCGGAACAGCCTCCGTCCCCATCACCCAGGTAGAGCCGCTCGCGAACTGCCACCCCTGGGGGGCAACGAAACGGCTCTCACTTCTCAACAAACAGCGGTACTGCAACCTGTCTCCCCCCGATGTCATCGGGTGTGGATCGGGTTCTGGCTTCGATCGAGCGCGCCTTGCGCTGGTGCGCCCGAAGCGCTCGATGGGAGCCGGGACCCGATCCCCCTCCTTAACCTTCGACCTCTACGCCCATGGAGCGGGCGGTGCCGGCGACCATGCGCATGGCAGCGTCCACATCGTTGGCGTTGAGATCGGGCATCTTCGTTTCGGCGATCTCACGGAGCTTCGCCTTGCTCAGCGTTCCGACCTTCTCACGATTCGGGACCCCGGAACCCTTGGGAATACCCATCGCCATCCGGATGAGCACCGCGGCGGGGGGCGTCTTCGTAATGAACGTGAAGGAACGGTCGGCAAAAACCGTGATCTCCACCGGAGTGGTGATGCCCTGCTTGTCCTGGGTCCGCTGATTGAACTGCTTGCAGAACTCCATGATGTTCACGCCGTGTTGTCCCAAGGCGGGACCCACGGGCGGAGCCGGGTTGGCCTGGCCACCCGGAACCTGCAGCTTGATGAACCCAACGACCTTCTTCGCCATGGTCTATCGCCCTCAGTAGCCCTTGAGCTGTGTGTAGTCGAGCTCCACGGAGGTGGGCCGCCCGAAGAGGGAGACCTCGACCTTCACTTTCCCCTTGTCCGGGTAGACTTCCTGGACCGTGCCCGAGAAGTCGGTGAAAGGCCCCTGCATGACCTCGACAACCTGGCCGACGTGGAACGGGATCTCCTCTCGGGAAGTCCCCTCTTCCTCCACTTCGACACCCAGGATCTTGTTGATCTCTTCTTCCCGAAGCGGCTGGGGCGACTTGCCCGAGCCGACGAACTTGATGACACCCTGGATGTTGTTGATGGTGTGCAGGGTCCGCTCGTTCATGGCCATGCTCACCAGGACGTATCCCGGGTAAAGCCTCTTCGTGACGGTGACCCGCTTTCCGTTGCGGATCTCCACCACTTCCTGCGTAGGCACAAGAACGCCCCGGATCTCCTTGTCCTCCGGAGCTCCAGCCTCTTCCTCGATCTTGAGCTTGATCAGCTTCTGGACCTTGTTCTCGTGCCCAGAGTACGTCTGAACAGCATACCAACGTGAGTCGGACATCAGGCTCCGAAGATCCCCATGATCTGATTGAGGACGAAACGCACGACGCCGTCCATCAGCCAAATCACCAACGAGATCGCGATGGTGAACGCGATTACGACCAGCGTCGCGTTCTGGAGCTGGTCCCGATCGGGCCAGGTGACCTTCTGGAGCTCCGTCCAGGACTCTTCCAGAAAGACGCGCGTGTCCTTGACCTTCTCAACGACGGCCATGATGGCTACTTCGTTTCCTTGTGCGGGGTGTGCTTCCGACAACGTGGGCAGTACTTGCGGTGCTCCACGCGCTCCGGATGCAGGCGCTTGTTCTTGGTCTGGGAATAATTCCTCTCCTCACACTCGGTGCATGCGAGGATCACTTTGTCGCGCATATCCCTTAGTCCTCTGTCAGAAGTCGCGCCGGGCGACCTATTGCCAAGCCCTGGGGGGGGATTGAACCCCCGACCTCATCCTTACCAAGGATGCGCTCTACCACTGAGCTACCAGGGCGACATCCTCTTCCCGGCCTTTCCATCGGCCGTAATCAAGCGGGAGACGGGACTCGAACCCGCGACCCTCAGCTTGGAAGGCTGATGCTCTAGCCAACTGAGCTACTCCCGCAAAAACTCCGATCGACCCTTCCTCGCCGCCCGGTAGATGGTGGGGGGAGGATTCGAACCTCCGAAGGCGTTGCCAACAGATTTACAGTCTGTCCCGTTTGACCGCTTCGGTACCCCACCGCATGCAGGCACCCGACGCAGACCGGTGCCGTTCCGACCGATTCCCACACAGGTACGAGCCCTGACGTGGAAAACAGCCGCCCCGGAATTACTGGCAGAGGCGGCCATCTCGGATCGAGCTTTGAAAGGTAACGAGGGGTTTCGGAGGCATCAACCCCCGGGGATTGGGGCTCTTGGAGGGGAGTCCGAGGAGTCCGGGAGAGCCCCCGTTGGAGACCGGCCAACGCCGGAGAGGGTCACGCGGGACATCGAAACGAAGCCAGGCGGGGGACTCGAACCCCCGACCGCCTGATTACAAATCAGGTGCTCTACCAACTGAGCTAGCCTGGCGGACCAACCTACTCTGCTGGACGCGCTCTGTGCGCACGAATGTCCCAAGGCACCGCAGAGCCGTCAAGTTGGGCTCCGCCTTGGCTCCGAACGCCCCTTCAGAAGACGATGCGTATTCCGAGGCCCACCAAGGTCCAAAAAGCCACAAAGACAGCCCACCGCCAGACCGGCAACTCCTCCACGGGGCCTCCCGGCTCTTCCGGTGTGCGCACGATGCCCCGGGACGTGATGTCGAAATCCCATGCCAGGACCGTGGCCAAAGGAAAGCCCAGGGCCGCCGCGCCGAGGAGCGCCCGGAAGGCCCACCCCGGCGCCCCCACCGACGGGAGGAACGCCCATGCGCCCTCGAGGACCCCGTAGGCCATGGCGACATACCCGGCGGCTACCCGGCCCACCCTGCGCCGGTTGACCTCGCGGAGGATCGCTTCAGCCGGATGCTCTTCGCGGTTCACCCCATGTCGTCGTCAGACCACCTTCCATCGAGTACCCTGGGGGCCATCCTCCAAGACGATGCCCTTGGCCGTCAATTCGTCCCGGATCGCGTCGGCCGCCGCGAAGTCCCGCGCCGCACGGGCCGCTTTCCGGGCCTCGATTCGCTCCTCCACCCAGGACGCCAAATCGTCACCCACCGTGCGGGTCGCGTGGGCGACCTCCAGGATGCCCAGCACGGAGTCCAGGGACCGAAGCGCGTCCAACGCAGCCTGGCGTTCTTCGGGTGGGAGCGACGGGCGACCATCCAGCTCGCCGTTGACCCGATTCACGAACGTGAAGAGCGCCGCCAGGGCGTCGGAGGAATTGAAGTCGTCATCCATGGCTTCGCGGAACCGCGCCACGGCCTCCTGGGCCAGCATCGGCAGACGGGTGGCCTCGGCGGCCGCGTCCGTGGACAGGCCGTCCAGCCGAGCCTCGAAATCCAGGAGCCGTTGGACGGCGTTCCTCGAGGCGTCCAGCCCGGCGAGGGTGAAGTTCAGTTCCCTTCGATACTGGGCGCTCAGGAGTTGGTGGCGGATGGAGGCCGGATCGTACCCCTTGTCCAGGAGTTCCCGCACGGTGATGAAGTTGCCCAGCGACTTGGACATCTTCCGGCCCTCGACGAGCAGGTGCTTCACGTGCAGCCAATAGCGAACGAACGGCTTCCCCGTGGCGGCCTCGGACTGCGCGATCTCGTTTTCGTGATGGGGGAAGACCAGGTCTTCGCCACCCAGGTGGATGTCGAGGGTCTCTCCCACCTCGGCGAGGCTCATGACCGAGCACTCCAGGTGCCACCCGGGGCGACCCCGACCCCAGGGGGCATCCCACGCCGCCTGGGCCTGCTCGTCCGCCTCCGTGGCCGCCTTCCAGAGGGCGAAGTCCCGAGCGTCCTCCTTCTCGTAGTCGTCCTGGGCCACCCGGGCCCCGGCCCGAAGATTGGCCGGATCGATCCCCTTGAGCTTGCCGTAGGAGGGAAAGCGGGCAATGGAGAAGTAGACCGCCCCGTCGTCGGCCTGGTAGGCGTGTCCGGAAGCCAGCAGCCCCTGAATGAACTCGATCATCCGTGGGACGTACTCGGTGGCGCGGGGGTAGGCGTCCGCGGCGAGGACCCCCAGAGTCCGGCAATCCTCGAGGAACGACTGGCCGAAAGCCTCGGTGAAGCCCTCGACGCTGACTCCTCCCGCCACCGCTCCCTTGATGGTCTTGTCGTCCACGTCCGTGAGATTCATGACGAACCGGACCTCGTACCCGCTCCACTCCATGTACCGATGCAGGAGGTCGTAGAACAGGAACGACCGGAAGTTCCCGATGTGTGCGAAATCGTAGATCGTGGGGCCGCACGCGTAGACCCCCACCGTGCCGCTGCGGAGAGGAACGAATTCTTCCAGACTGCGGGTGAGCGTGTTCTGGACCTTGAGCGTCATTCGGGGAGGGGTTGGTGTGAGCGTCAAGACGCTTCGGCCTCTGCAACTTCGGCCAGAAGCGCCTCCAGCGCGAGAGCCGGATCCGGGGATCGGGTTACCGGCCGCCCCACCACGAGGTAGTCGGCGCCCGCCGCCACCGCGCTTGCCGGCGTGGCGACCCTCGCCTGGTCCCCTTGGTCCACTCCCGCGGGACGTATGCCCGGGGTGACGATGAGGCGCTCGGGACCCAGCGCCCGGCGAATCCAGCCGGCCTCCAGAGCGGACGCCACGACGCCGTCCATGCCGCAGTGGTTCGCCAACTGGGCGAGTCGGGCCACCTCGTCGCGGATGGAGTTGATCTCCCTCCCCCACACGTCCTCCACCTCTGCGGCGGTCAGCGAGGTCAGGACCGTGACCCCGAGAAGCCGAACGCCCCCGGCTGCTGCGTCCCGGGCCGCCTCCAGCATGGACGCTCCCCCGGAGGCGTGGACCGTGAGCAGTTCCACGTCCAGAGCGGTGGCAGCTCGCACGGCACCGGCCACGGTGTTCGGGATGTCGTGGAGCTTCAAGTCCAGGAACACACGCTTTCCCCGATCGCGGAGCGCCTCCACGACCGACGGCCCGGCCCGGGTGTAGAGTTCGAGGCCGACCTTGTAGAACGTCCCTGCCGCCCCGAGACGGTCCACCAAGGTGAGCGCCTCCTCCTGGGAGGCCTGGTCCAACGCGACGATGACCCCTGCCATCAGTCCTCCATGGTATTCGAGGGAGGTGGCGCCACCAGATCTTCCCACCGGCGAACGCCATGACGTCGCCCCCACCGCTGCAGTTCCCGCACGATGCGTTGGCTGGCGCGGGGCTCGGCGAAGGAGGCCGTGCCCACCTCCACGAGATGGGCGCCGGCCCGGGCGTAGGCCACCGCGTCGGCCCCCGAGCCGACGCCGCCCACGCCCACCAGCGGAAGGTGAGTCGCCGCCCGGGCCCTTCGAACGGCCAGGAGGCCGGCCGGCCGCAATGCTGGACCACTCATTCCGCCGGGTCCGGCCCCCAACTCAGGGCGTCCGTCTCCACGCAGCAGGATTCCCGGGAGGGTGTTGACCAGGGTGAGCCCATCCGCACCGGCGTCGGTAGCCACCCTTGCCGTGTGCTCCAGGTCCGGGTCGTTGGGTGCGAGCTTGGCCAGGAGGGGGCGCCGGGTGCGCTCACGGCACCCGCCCAGCACCTTCGCCACCGCCTCGGGGTCGAGAGCGAAGGGGGCACCACCCCGTTTGGTATCGTTGGGACACGACAGATTGACCTCGAACCCCAGAAAGCCCTCCTCGCCGTCCAATCCCTCGACCAGCGTGAGGTACTCCTCGACCCGATGCCCGGCCAGGCTGACAAAGACCTGCGCCCGGCGGACGTTGTTCTTGATCCACGGAAGCTTGTCCCGGCGGGTGCCTTCGAGCCCCGGGTTGGCCAGGCCGATGGAGTTCAGCATTCCGCCCTCGAACTCCGCAACCCTCGGCGGGGGGTTGCCCCGACGGGCCTCCAAGGTCACCGACTTCGTGACGAACCCGCCAAGGGTATCGAGATCGAGGACGTCCGAAAGCTCCATGCCGAAGCCGCACGTACCCGCGGCCAGGAGCACGGGGCTCTGGAAGGTAGCTCCGAAAAGCTCGGTCTCGACTTTCACCGGGCGGTCATCTCCTGGAGACGCCGGGCCAACTCCTCCTCCAGGGCCTCGAGCCCCGGAGCCGGTTCACCTCGTGCGGCCAGAACGTAAGGGCTCTCCCCCCTTCCCTCCAGGCGTCCTCGCAGCCACGCTCGTCCCCCCTCGTCCGCCGTGACGTCCAGGGCCGCCAACAACGCCTTTGGAGCCCAGGGGTCGGTGGGGAGTTGGTCGACGTAGGCGAGAAAGAGCCCCCGCGCCAATTCGGGAGCCGCCAACCGATCCCGGGTGAGTTCGCCGGCGGCGAACCAGGCCAGGGGATCGGTCAGCCCCAACTCGGCCAGCCGATCCAGGTCCTCCAGGTCCCCGACGAGACGGGCGACGCGAGGCGAAGAGACTGCGGGCAGCAGGATGGAGATCGCATCCTGGGCGTCCAAGAGGTCCCGGGCCTGCCTGAGTTGAGCGGTCACCAGCTCCATGCGTGCTTCGGCGGCGGACTCTCCATAGCCATCGGCGACGCGGTGCACCTCCTCCCGCGCGGCGGCGGTGTCACCTGCTTCACGAAGGAGGCGGGCCCGACCCAGACGGATCAGCCCCCGTGGATTTCGCTGCCAACGGGCCGAATCGGCACCCGCCAGGAGCAGGGCGGCCACCTCCGGCCCCCACCGCCCCGACACGCCATCCACCAAGGAGAGCACCGTGTCCACGCGCACCCCCGCCTCCCTGTAGGCGAGAAGTCGGTTGACCCCCTCGGCCACCCGGTCGCGGTCGCCGAGTTGAACGCCCCACCGGACCCGATCCAGCGCGGCTTCCAACCGGAGACCGCGATCCATGGCGCCCGCCCGGTCCAGGTCCCACCAACCGGCCGAAACCTCCCCACCCGCCAGAAGAACCCGGGCCCGCCAGAGGTGGCCCTCCGCGGCCCACCGACCCTCGGGTAGGCTCTGGAGGCCGCGGTTCAACAGGGGCACCGCTGTGCCGGCGTCTCCCGCCTGAACGTAGGAGATGCCCAGATAGAGATCAGCGGCCAGTCGGACGTCGTCGTCGGTGGCCTGCGCGGAGGCCTGCTCCAGAGCCCCACGGGCATTGCGAAGGTCGCCCAGCCGGAGGTACGCCCGCCCCAGAAGAAGAAGCGCATCGTCGGCCCACTCCCCGGCGGGCTCCTGGCGATACCCCTTGGCCGCCTTGAGCACCACCTCGGAGAAGCGGACCCGGGCCAGCGAATCCATGCCCTCCCGGTCTGCGCGGGTGCCTTCGGTGAAGAGCTGCTCGGCGTTGTAGAGCGCGTTGTAGTAGACACAGCTCCCTGCCAGGACCACCAGGCCCACCAGCACGGGGATCCTGCGTGTCACCTTCCCGCTCCCGCCCCACCTCCGGTCCCAGGCGGGTACCGCTCGAAGAAGCGGACCACGGCGTCGGCGATGGCCCGACCCGCCTGATCCTGGAAGTCCCGTCGCGCCAGGAGTCGAGCTTCGTCTGGATGGGACAGGTACCCGACCTCCACCAGCACCGACGGCATCAGGGAGTTGGTGATCACGGCCAGAGGCGCCTGCTTGACCCCCCGGTTCGGCCCCGGATGCACCTTGGCCACCTCGGTCTGGACCATCTCGGCCAGAAGAGAGGACCAGTGGGGGGTATCCAGGTTCTTCAACTCCCGAAGGATGAAATCGAGATCCCCACCGGGAGGCTCGGAGCCGTCCTCCAGAGCGATGGGAGCGTTCTCGATGGCTGCCACCCGGCGCTCATGCTCCGTGCGGGCGTCCGACAGGAAATACGTCTCGAACCCTCGAGCAGAGTTGGTGAACGAGTTGGCGTGGATCGAGATGAACACGGCCGGGGCGTCGCCCTTCATGTCGGTGGCGATGGCGCCCCGGTCCCAGAGGGGGACGAAGGTGTCGTCGTCACGGAGAAGCCGGACCTCGAATCCACCACGATCCTCGAGAGCACGGGCAGCGGCCAGCGCCACTCCAAGCGCCACCGTCTTTTCCCGAACCCCTGACCTGCTGATGGAGCCGGGATCGGCGCCCCCGTGGCCTGCGTCGATGATGACCATGGGAGCTTTGTGGTTCCCTGCGGGCCCTGGGGCTCCTGCTCCATGGTCGGTCCCGATGGGGGACGTCACGACAGGACCGGCCACCCCCACGGGCCGAGGCGCCCTCATCATCCCGGTCACCCGCAGCGAACTCGTGGGTCCATCGAAGGCATAGCTCTCCGGCATACGCCACGGCAGGAAATCGGACACGAGTTGAAGCGGGACGAAAAGCCGGCCGCTTTCGAAGTAGGGTGCGTCGACCAACTGGAGGGGCGCCCCGTCCCAAAGGAGGAACGGAGACCCGTCACGCAACTCCACCCGCGTTCCGTCGGGTCCTGCCAGGGTGGCTCCCATGGCTCCAGGCTCCACCGACCACCCCAGGGACGAGAACTCGTCCACATCCACGGCCAGCCAACCACGGGACGTGGCCAGCGACACCAGCCTTTCGGATCGAGCGTCGATGACGCGGAGGGAGGGGCGGTCCTGCGCCTCGGCTGGACCGACCGCCAGAGCAACTCCCAAAGCCAGCCCGAACACGCGCCTCATGCGTCGCGCCCCGAGGCCGCCCGGCGCGCCTCCCGGTCCAGCTGCCGGTTCTTCAGCGCATCCCGTTTGTCGTGGAGCTTCCTGCCGCGGGCCAGGCCCAGAAGGACCTTCGCAAACCCCCTGGAGAAGTAGATCTCCAGAGGAATCAACGTCAGCCCCTTCTCCTCCACTTTTCCGACCAGGCGCCGAATCTCCTGCCGCTTCATGAGGAGCTTGCGGACACGCAACGGGTCTTCGTTGAAACGGTTCGCCTTTTCGTAGGGACTGATGTGGAGGCTGTGGAGCCACACCTCGCCTGCCTCGACCCGGGCGAAGGCATCCTGGAACGAGGCCTTCCCGTCACGGAGCGACTTGACCTCGGGCCCCTTCAACGCCATGCCGGCCTCGAAGGTCTCGAGGATCTCGTATTCGTGCCGCGCCTTGCGGTTCCGCGCCACCACCTTGCGTCCAGTGTCTTCGCCCAAGACGCCTACCTCAGAAGATGAGCACGGGGGTGCCCACGTCCACCATGTACATGAGCGTGCGCGCGGCCTCGTTGGTGAGGCGGATGCACCCGTGGGACACCCTGCGGAGTTCCGGGTCGGGGTTCAGAAGAAGCTGGGGCTGGTTCGTCCCGTGGATGGCGATGCCGTCACCGAGGTAGATCGCCGTGGATCCCATGATGCCGCGCATGACGCGGGCCGGGCTCGTGGGATCCGGCACGGGCTGGCCCTTCTCGACGAAATGCCAGTCCGGCGCCTCCCACAGGGGATCCTTCTCCATCCGCTTGACCCGAAACATCCCTTTGGGTGTCGAGAACTTCCACTGATGCTCACCCGTATCCAGGCGAAAGCCCGTGCCCGTACCTGCCGGGGCGGACCACACTGCGCGCTCCCCGTCGAACACGAAGACGCGGTTTTCGGCGAGATGGACCACCACATACCGACCCTCATGGCGGATGAGGGAGACGTCGGTGACGACCTCCCGCTCGAGCACGTCGGCGCGGAAGCGCACCTCACCTCCGTCGTCCGAGAAGCGCTCCTGCGCCGCAGCGTGGTGGGAACACGGCGCGACCGAGGCCGCGAGTCCCACGGCGACACCCAGGAGCCTTCTCATCCGTTCGCGCCCAACGTGATCTCTGCCTGCAATTTCGCGGCCTTCCGCATGGTGTATACCTGGCCTACTTCACCGCCCAGGATAAACACTAGCGCTTCGTAATAGATCCAGAAGAAGAGGACGGCCACGGTGGCGAGATTCCCCCAAGTGGAGGAATAGTCCGCCAGCTCGGTGGCGTACCAGGTGAACCCGTGCTTCAGCAGTTCGTGGCACAACCCCGCGAAGGTCGCGGCCACCACGGAGGTGCGCCATGGGATCCGCCGCGCAGGCAGGAATCGATACATCACCAGGAAGAGCGTCCAGATCGCCCCCACCGCCAGCGTCTGACCCACGAACCACTCCGCGCCGCTCAGCGCCGCACCCCCGAGGCCCAGAAAACCCACGCCGAAGCGAACCGCGGTCTCCAGGGCGAGGACCAACCCGAGATTCACCGTGAGAAGCAGCACGCCGACCAGCACGACCTGGATGTCGAAGATCTTGCCCTGGATGATCCCGCGTGCCTGTGCGACGTCGAAGATCTCCCGGAGGGCCACGCGGAGGGTGCCCACCAGGCGAGTCGAGAGCCAGACGAAGAACAGGGCGCCGAACAGCGTGAACCCGGAACGCTGCTCCATCACGCGCGCCACGATACTGCGGACGATGCCCGAGGGGTCGGCGCCCTCGGAGCTCTCCGGCAGAAGGCCCGCCGCCAGTGCCACGATGGCCTCCACCGGGTCGCCCACCTGGCGCGACAACACGTACCCCGTGACGCCGATGCCCAGGATGATCAGAGGCAACATGGCCACCAGCAGGTTGAACGCCACGGCGCTGGCCATGAAGAGGACGTCGTCCTCGACGATCTTCACCCAGAGGCGCCGAGCGAACTCCCCCACACGGTAACTCCACCCGGTCACGGTCCCTCCGGAGAGGAACCGACCCGATCGGCCGGGGCCGCGTGGAAACGCCGCGGGGGGGAGTGGTCCCCGCCGCGGCGTCCTGGCCGCCCGGTACGGCCCCGGAGGCGAGGGCTAACGGTCAGCCGTCCTCCTCCTCTCCAGCCTCGGCGCCCGCAGTCACCACATGTCGCGCCGCGTCCACGCCGGCCCGGTAGGCGGCCTTGGACCGATGCAGTCGCTCTTCGAGTTCTCCGCGAGCATCCACCGCGGCCTTGCGGCCGGCTTCCACGGCTTCCTTCACTTCCTCCACGCGGGACTGGACCCCCTCGCGTGCCGCCTCCAGGCGTTCCTCCAACTGCTGCTGGGCTTCCCTAACCCTGACCTCGGCCGCCGCCTTCAGCTTGCGCGCACCCTCCTTGAGGTCTTCCTGGGTCTCCTCGCCGGTCTTGGGGGCGAGCAGAAGCGCCACGCCGGCACCGATGAGGGCGCCGAGCACGAAAGACCCCAGGCCGCTGCCACCGCCACGATCGATGACGATGTAGGGAACTTCGTCTTGATCACGCATGTCTTCCTCCCTTGACCCACTCGCCGCGGCAGCGCATTCGCGCTGCCTCCGGCCTCTCTGAAAGTAACCGACGGCGTCCCCCTCAGACCACCCACCGGGGATCACCCGGGTCCAGATCCGGCGTATCGTAGCCCTCGCGGCCCATGAGGCCGTAGGTGAGGACCTTGCCCAACTCGACGCCAGGCTGGTCCAGAGGATCCACGCCGTACAGGGCCCCCGCGTACACCGTGGCGATCTGGAAGAGCATGATGAACTCCCCCAACGCTCGTGCGTCCACCCGTGGAAGGAGGATCGTGGCGTTGGGCCGCCCCTCGCGCCGAAGCGCTTCGGCGGTCGCACGCCGTTCGGCGTCCAGCAGCCTGCCCAGGGAGGCTCCCCCTAGATATCCCAGCGAAGAAATCTCCGGATGCCTCGAGGGAATGGCCACGTCCCCCCCCATGTCCTCCACCGCCACGAACAGCACGACCTTGTCGTGAGGCCCCTCCATGAAGAGCTGCAGCATGGAGTGCTGGTCCGTGGCACCGACGGCGGCGAGAGGAGTCGGTCCAGCGTGGACGGCTTCCCCTTGGAGATCGTGCGCCTTGCCCAGGGACTCCGCCCAGAGCTGCTGGAACCAAAGAGCGACGGAGCGGAGACGATCCACATACGGCATGAGCACGTGGATGGAGCGGTCCTGCTCCGTGTCGGCGGCGTGGAGGAGGGTGGCCAGCATGCCTGCGGGGTTCCGGCGCAGCTCCTGCGTCCGGCAACGCGCCTCCATGGCTCCCGCGCCGGCCAGCAACTCGTCCACGTCCACGCCGCACACCGCGGCCGGCAGAAGGCCCACCGGCGACAGCACCGAAAAGCGGCCCCCTACGTTTTCCGGCACGGGGAGGGCGGGGATTCCTTCGGCCTCGGCGATCTGCCGCAAAGCGCCCTTGGCGGGGTCCGTGGTGAAGAGGAAGTGGCCCCGGGCATGATCCCCGCCCACACCTTCGTCCACCCAAGCCCGGGCCACCAGGTATTGGGCCATGGTCTCCGCCGTCGAGCCCGACTTGCTCACCACGTTGAAGAGCGTCTTTGCCGGATCCAGCCGGTGCAGCAGGCGGCGAAAGGTCTCGGGGTCCGGGTTGTCCACCACGTGGAGCCGAGGAAAGTGCTCCCGCTCCTCATCGCTGCGCTCATTCCAGAACGGCCCCAGCAGCGCGTCGCGCAGGGCAACTGCGCCGAGGCCCGACCCCCCGATGCCGAGGACGACGACGTCATGGAACCACTGGCCGAAGCCATCGGCCAGTTCCCTCACCTGGGCGACGGTGTCGGCGGCGTAGGGAAGGTCGAAGAACCCCATATCCCCGGTGGCACGGCGGGTCTCGACGGAGCCGTACGCTACGCGGAAGCGGTCTGCCAGTTCGCCGTCCAGTCGCTCGGGCCCGACGCCGCCCGCCGTATGCGCCGACAGGAGGTTCGCGAAGTCGAGACGCAGTGATCGATCAGCCATGGGGTTCCACCTCGATGGTCAGTCCGTCGTAGGCGGGCTCCACGCCGGGGGGCAGGCGCTCGAGGAGCTCGCGGTGGGTTACGCGATGGGTCAGGTGGGTGAGGAATGTACGCCTGGCGCCGACGGATCGGGCAGCCTCCACCGCCTCCTCCACATTGAAATGGGAGGGATGCGTCTTTCCGAACCAGAGCGCATTGAGCACCAGCGTATCCACGCCCCGAAGTGCCTCCATCGCCTCCGCCGGGAGGTCCTTTCCATCGGTGACGTACCCGAGGCCGCCGACCCGGAAGCCGTAGACCTGCACGTGACCGTGCGGGACCTGGAACGGCGTGAACTGCGCCCCGAGAATCTCGAGGGGCACCCCGGCCGTGAGGGGGTGGAGGCGCACCCTCGGCTTGGAGCTCCCGGGAAGCGGCTGGACGCTTTCGTCGAAGATGTACTCGAAATACTCCGACATCCGGTCGTGGTACTCCGTGGCGACGTAGGCCGGCAGATCACCCCTGCGCACCGTGAACACGCGCAGATCGTCGATGCCATGGACGTGGTCTGCGTGCAGATGGGTGAACCACACCGCGTCCACCCGGGTGGCCTTCACGGCCAGCAGCTGCAGCCGAAGCTCGGGGGGAGCATCGACGAGAAGCGATCCCTGGTCCAACTGGAGGAGGGCGCCGTGCCGCGTTCGGCGGTCCCTGGGGTCGGTGGACGTGCATGCCCGACAGTCGCACCCCACGACGGGAATCCCGAAGGACGTGCCGGTGCCAAGGAAGGTGAGCTTCACGAGCTAGAGCCGCTCGAGGCGCATGGTGTTCGTGGTACCCGAAGTATGGAAGGGGTACCCCGCGGTGACCACCACGGAGGCTCCCTCGTCCCCCACGCCGCTCTTCAGGATCGCCTCCCGCCCCACGGCCGTCAGGGCCTCGTAGGTGACGTACTCCACGTCGGCCAGCACGGGATGAACGCCCCATACGGCAGCGAGTTGGCGATACGTGGCCGGGTCCGTCGTCACGGCGAACACCGGAACCGGGGCCCGGTAGCTCGAGACCAGCCGGGCGGAGAAACCGGACCTGGTGATGACCATCACCGCCGGTGCCACGACGCGGCGTGCCGCGTCCACGGTGGCTCCGGCAACGGCGTGCTCCCTCGCGGTCGCCCCACCCCGCGCCCGTGCGCCGGGCCGCGTCAGATAGCGTGGACCCTGTTCGAGGACCCCGCTCCGCTCGATCTCCCCAGCGATGCGCGTGAGCGCCTCGAGAGCCTGGAGCGGATACGCCCCCACCGCGGTCTCCCCGGAAAGCATGACCGCGTCGGTCCCATCCAGGATGGCATTGGCCACGTCCGACGCCTCGGCGCGGGTCGGCCTCGGATACTCGATCATGGACTCGAGCATCTGAGTCGCGGTGATTACGGGACGCCCGTAGTAGTTGGCCAGTTGCACGATGCGCTTCTGAGCCAGCGGAACCCGTTCGAAGGGGAGTTCGACACCCAGGTCGCCCCTGGCGACCATGACGGCGTCGGTCTCCGCCAGGATCTCCTCGATCGCCTGAAGCGCCTGGACCTTCTCGATCTTGGCCACGACCAGGGCCCTCTTGCCGATCCGGGCCTTCACGTCGATGACGTCGGCGGCCTGGCGAACGAAGGACAGGCCGATGTATTCGACCCCCAGGCCCAAGGCGAAGTCCAGGTCCATCAGGTCCTTTTCGGTGAGGGACGGCGCCCGCACGTTCACCGCCGGCAGGTTGATCCCTTTCCGGCTCTTGAGCATTCCGCCCCGGACGACCTCCAGGAGCGTCCTGTCCCCCTCGATGCCGACGCACCGCAACTCCAGCAGCCCGTCGTCCAGCAGGACGGCCTGGCCGCGGGATATCTCCTGGGCCAGCGGGGCGTAGGTGGTGGGAATCTCCTTCCCCTCAGCCGAGTCTGCCGGCGCCAGGACCACGGTCTGGCCGACCAGCAGCTCCACGGGCTCCGCCAGTTCCCCCACCCGGATCTTCGGACCGGCCAGGTCCACCAGGACCGCCACGGGGCGACGGGCCTTCTCCGCAGCGGCGCGCACCGCCTGGATGGATCGCCGATGATCCTCGTGAGATCCGTGGGACATGTTGATCCGGGCCATGTTCATGCCCCCCATCACCATCGCCAGGACGGTTTCCGGGGCGGACGTGGCTGGACCGAGCGTGCAGACGACCTTCGTTCGAAGCATGGGCGGGATGCGAGAGGACGGCCCGGAGAGAGGACGTGGGAGGACGCCGGCCCCAGGGCCAGGGCAGAGGAATTGTCGCGACCCCCGCAGGGGCGGGCAAGCGCCCGGACCTTGTGGTAACGACGACGCGGCGGTTCTTTTCGGCGCTTCCCGCTTGACGGTCACCAAGGAGTTTGCTCACCCCCTATGCCCTACGTCCACATCACGGACGAAGCCCAGGCCGCCGGCCTCCGCGACGACCTCCGCGGAAGTCGCCGATTCGCCCTCGACTGCGAGGCCGCCGGCTTCCATCGGTATTCCGACCGTCTCTGTCTCCTCCAGGTCACCACGGATTCCGCCACCTACATCGTGGATCCGCTGGCGTTCGACGTGGCGGCACTCTTCCGCGGCCCCCTGGAGGATCCCGACGTAGAGATCGTCATGCACGGCGCCGACTATGACCTGCGCCTCCTGGACCGGGACCTCGGCATTCGCATGCGGGGACTCTTCGACACGCAGGTCGCCGCGTCGATGCTCGGAGAGTCCGCACTGGGCCTCCAGGCGCTCCTCGAGGGTCGGCTGGGGGTGACGCTGTCCAAGAAGTTCCAGCGGGCGGACTGGGCCGAGCGCCCCCTCAGCGACGCCATGCTGGAGTACGCGGCGGATGACACGCGTCACCTCATGAAGTTGGCGGACATGCTCGCCGCGGACTTGGCAGCTGCTGGGCGAACCGCTTGGGCCTTCGACGAATGTCGCGCTCTGGAGGCCAACGCCCTGGCGCGGCCCGTCGAAGAGGCCCCGGAAGACCCCGTCGCCCGGGTGAAGGGAGCCCGCGACCTGACGCCGAGGGAGGTGCACGCGCTTCGGGAAGCCTTGGACTGGCGCGACGGGCTGGCCCGGGCGAGGGACAGGGCGCCGTTCCGGATCGTCGGCGACCCACCCCTCCTCGAAGCCGTGCTCCGTCGGCCCCTGGATTCGCGCGAATTGGCGGACATCCAGGGGTTCCCTGGCGGGCTGGCCCGCGCCGAGGGGGACGAGTTGCTCAGACGCTTCGACCAGGTGGCTCAGCTTCCCGACGACCAACTCCGGCCCTACCCCCGGAATTCGCGTCGCGGCCCCGGGCGCCCGCCACCGGAAGTGGAGGAGTTGGCTGAGAAACTCAAGTCGGCCCGGAACAAAAAGGCCGAGGCCCTGGGCATGGACCGGGGCACTCTTCTTCCCAACGCCCTCGTCGTAGCGGTGGCCGTGGAAGCGCCGGCGGACCTGGCGGCCCTGGCGCGTATCGACGGGATCCGCGGCTGGCAGGTCGAGGTGGTCGGCCCGGATCTTCTGGAGGTTCTCCACCGAAAGCGCTGAGCCCCGTCCG
>DATHZE010000159.1:0-10104 GCA_035458765.1 Longimicrobiales bacterium | reverse complement strand
CCGGGCTTCCGGTGGCTGGTGTAGAGGGAGTAGTTCTCGATGCCGGGACAGGTCCCGATCTCCTTCATCATCTCCAGGTCGAAGTTGGTGCGCTGCTCCAGGCGCTGGGCCTCCAGGAGCTTCCCCGCCATGCGGAAGCGGGCCAGCTGCTCGGCCAGCTCCTGCCGGATGAGGGGGATCATCTGGTCGATGGTCCGCCGCTGGGTGACGTAGTGGCTGGCCGGGTAGATGGAGGTGCGGTCCAGGGTGGTGATGATCTCGCCGGTGAGCGGCTCGAAGCGGGTGATGCGCTCGATCTCGTCGCCCCACAGCTCCACCCGGATGGCCTGCTCGTCGTAGGCCGGGAAGATCTCCACGGTGTCGCCCCGGACCCGGAAGGTGCCCCGCTCGAAGAGGTAGTCGTTGCGCTTGTACTGGATGTCCACCAGCCCTCGGAGGATGTCCTTGCGAGGCCGCTCCTCGCCTACCTTGAGGTGGAGCATGAGGGCCCTGTAGTCGGCGGGGTTGCCCAGGCCGTAGATGCTGGACACCGACGCCACCACGATGACGTCCTCGCGCTCCACGAGGGACGACGTGGCCCGGAGGCGCAGGCGCTCGATGTCCTCGTTGATGGAGGCGTCCTTCTCGATGAACGTGTCCGTGGAGGGGACGTACGCCTCGGGCTGGTAGTAGTCGTAGTAGGAGATGAAGTACTCGACGGCGTTGTGGGGAAAGAGGGACTTGAGTTCCCCGTACAGCTGGGCCGCCAACGTCTTGTTGTGGCTCATGACCAGCGTCGGCCGGCCATGGTTCTTGATGACGTGGGCCAGGGTGTAGGTCTTCCCTGTGCCAGTGGCGCCCAGGAGCACCTGGCTCTTGTCGCCGCGAGCGAGGCCCTCCGTCAGTTCCTCGATGGCCCGGGGCTGGTCGCCGGCGGGGTTGTGGGGGGATTGGAGATCGAAGAGCGGCACTACACCCACCCCAGATCCTCGTCGTCGAAGTGCTCTCGGCGCTCCACCGACAGCACGCCCTTCACGCGGGTGATGGCGCGGCGGATCTTCTCGAGGTGGGCCAGGTCCTGGACCTCCACGACGAACTCGGCGTTCATGCCGCCCTCGCCCGTGCGCATGTCGGCGTGCTGGATGTCGGTGCCGGTGTCCGAGATGGCCTTGGCCACGTCGGAGAGAAGTCCCCGGCGGTCCGTCCCCCGCATGTAGAGCCGAACGAAGAAGCGCTCGCCCTTTTCCGCCGCCCACTCGATGTCGACGCGACGCTCAGGGTCACGGGCGAGCCCCAATACGTTGGGACAGTCCTGACGGTGGATGGAGACTCCCCTGCCCCGCGTGATGTACCCCACGACCTGGTCCCCAGGCACCGGCTGGCAGCATCGGGAGTAGCGCACCATGAGGTTGTCCATGCCCTGGATGCGCACCCCGCGACCCGAGATCCGTAGTCGCTCGGCGAGCTTCTCGAGGGCCGTGGGGACGCGCTGGGCCACCTCGACGGGGTCGTGGTCGGGAAATAGCTGCTTGAGGATGGCCGTGGGCCCCACATCCCCCCGGCCGAGGGCGGAGATGACGTGCTCCCAATCCGGGTGGCCCAGGGCGATGGCCGCTTCCAGGAGCTTGTGCTGATCGCCGGGCAGGGTCCGGCGGGCCTTCTTGATCTCCCGATCGAGGAAGTCCTTCCCGAGCTTGAAGGCGGAGTCGAACTCCTCCTTCTTGATCCACTGGCGGATGCGGGTCCGGGCCCGGGAGGTCTTCACGAACGCCAACCAGTCGCGGTTGGGCCGCTGCCGGGGGTTGGTGAGGATCTCCACGGTGTCGCCGTTGCGGAGTTCCCGGGAGAGGGGAGCGATCCGCCCGTTCACCTTGGCTCCGGCGCAGTGGAGGCCCACCTCGGTGTGCACCCCGAAGGCGAAGTCGATGGGTGTGGAGCCCACGGGTATGGACTTCACGTCACCCTTGGGGGTAAAGACGAAGATCTCGCCCTGGAAGAGATCCATGCGGAGGAACTCCATGAACTCCTCCGGATCGCGCGCGTCCTGCTGCCACTCAAGCACCTGGCGGAACCAGGTCAGTGCTTCGTCCACCTCGTCGCCGGCAGCGGGTTCGGACCCACCCGCTTCGTCCTCCTTGTAGCGCCAGTGTGCCGCGATGCCGAACTCGGCGGTGTGGTGCATCTCCAGGGTTCGGACCTGGATCTCGTAGCGACGCCCCCCCGGCCCGAAGACCGTGGTGTGAAGGGAGCGGTACATGTTGGACTTGGGGGTGGCGATGTAGTCGTGGAAGCGCTCCGGCACGGGCGTCCAACGGCTGTGGATGACCCCCAGGGCCGCGTAGCAGTCCTGCACCGAGTGGGTGAGGACCCTCATCGCCATGAGATCGTAGATCTCCTCGTAGGGCCGCCCCTGTCGCACGATCTTCTGATGGATGGACCAGAGGTGCTTCGGCCGCCCACTGACCTCCGCGACGATGTCGGCCGCCTTCAGCGCCTCTTCCAGGGGGCGCTGAAGTTCCAGGATCTGACGCTCCCGCTCCTTTCGCCGCTGCTTCACCTTCCTGGTCAGCTGGTCGTAGGCCTCGGGTTCCAGGAACTTGAAGGCCAGGTCCTCCATCTCCCAACGGATGGCGGCCATGCCCAGGCGATGGGCCAGAGGCGCATAGATCTCGCGGGTCTCCAGGGCGATACGCGCCCGCTTCGCCGGGGGCAGGTGCTCCAGCGTCCGCATGTTGTGGAGCCGGTCCGCCAGTTTGACCAGGATGACCCGGGCATCCTCGGCCATGGAGAGCAGCATCTTCCGGTAGTTCTCCACCTGCTGCTCGGTGGCGGAGTTGAACTGGATGCGCCCCAGCTTGGTGACCCCGTCCACGATGGTGGACACCTCTCTGCCGAAGCGGCTCTCCACGTCCGACAGGGACAGGGCCGTGTCCTCCACGATGTCGTGCACCAGCCCGGCGATGATGGAGGCGCTGTCCAACCGCAGGGTGGCGAGAATCGTGGCCACCTCCACCGTGTGGGAGACGTACTCCTCACCCGAGGCCCGGCGCTGGCCGGTATGGGCCTCCACCGCGAGGCCGTAAGCCTCGCGGATCTTGTCGACGTCCAGCCGACCCGCGTACGCCTCCAAGGCTCGAGCCAAGGGCCGAGGAAGTCCGCGGATGGTGGCAGTCGGACCAGGGGTAGGGGTGGTCGGCGCCATGGTACGGCCTAGCTTAGACGAAGAGGGCCGCCCAAGCGAGGGGGACGGTTACGCTCGGGGCCACCCTGGGGGGCCACCGCCTCACCGGCCATGGCACTTCTTGTACTTCTTTCCCGACCCACATGGGCAGGGGTCGTTCCTCCCCGGCTCCGCCTCCACATGCACGGGCCTCTTCGGAGCATCCTCCTCCCCTCGATTTGTGGCCAACGTGCGCGGGTCAGGCCCCGAGGTCATCCCTCCCGGAAGGGGACCCCCGGCGCCACCAGCCCGCGCCCCCCGTGCAATCCCGAACTCATCGACGGCAGGGGCCGCCGGTTGCGACGTCCCCTGACGCGGGAGGGGCTGCAGCCGCGCCGCGCGCTGCGCCAACTCGGCGCCCGGTGCGTCCACGGGCCCCGAGTACTGCAGCCGCTGGGGCTGGACCCGCCGCTGGGGCTGGGGCTGTCCGAACTGAGCCCTGAAGAAGAACTGGGCGACCGCCTTCCGTAGGTCCGCCATGAGGCTCACGAACATCTCGTAGGCTTCCTGCTTGTACTCCACCAGCGGGTCCTTCTGGCCCCAGCCCCGGAAGCTGATGGACGCCTTCAGGTGGTCCAGGTCGTACAGGTGGTCCTTCCACTTGTCGTCGATGACCGAGAGCATGATGAAGCTCATCACGGGCTCGGCGTGCGTGCCCAGACTGTCCAACTTCCGGTGGAATGCGTTGCGGAGCCCCTCGATGACCCAGTGCGCGATCTCCTGGCGCTCGATCTCCAGGTCGGGATCGTTCTCCTCGGGCAGCTCGGTGACGACCACGAACTGGTCGAGGAGGATGCGGCGCCGGAGCCCCGCCAGATCCCACCGCTCCGGAGGCTGTCCCGGCGGCACGTACTCGTCCAGGGCCGCCTCGGCGGCGCCTTCGATCATCTCCCAGATCTCGCCCTTCAGGTCCTCGCCCCCTTCCAGGGCGAACAGGCGCATGTCGTAGATGACCTCGCGCTGCTGGTTCATGACGTCGTCATAGTCCAGCAGCCGCTTCCGGGCCTCGAAGTTGTTCATCTCCACGCGCTTCTGGGCACGCTCGATGGACTTGGTGACCAGGCCGTGGGTGATGACCTCCCCTTCCTGAGCGCCCATGCGGTCCATGACGTTGGCGATGCGCTCGCTTCCGAAGAGCCGCATCAGGTCGTCTTCCAGGCTCAGGAAGAACTCCGACGCACCTGGGTCTCCCTGGCGGCCCGACCGGCCGCGGAGCTGGCGGTCGATGCGCCTGCTCTCGTGGCGTTCGGAGCCCAGGATGTGGAGCCCGCCGTCCTCCAGCAGCTCTTCTTCGTCGTCGAGCTTGAGCTTCTCCGCCCGGATCGGATCGACGGGAAGCAGATCTTCCGGCTTGAGCCCCCTGCTCTTGGCCCACGCCACGGTGCGGGGCTCGGTTACGCCCTTGCCCAGTTTGATGTCGGTTCCACGGCCCGCCATGTTCGTGGCGATGGTCACGGCGCCGGGCTGGCCCGCGTCCCGGACGATCTCGGATTCGCTCTTGTGGTGCTTGGCGTTCAGCACCTGGTGGGTGACGCCCCGGCGCTTGAGCATGCGCGACAGCGTCTCCGACACGTCCACGTTGGTGGTTCCCACGAGCACCGGCAGTTCCATTCTGTGGAGCCGGTCGATCTCGTCCATGATGGCGTTGAACTTCTCCCGCTTGGTGCGGAAGATGAGGTCGTTGCGATCGTCGCGGACCACGGGACGATTCGTGGGAATGACGAGCACGTCCAGGTTGTAGATCTGGTGGAACTCGTTCTCCTCCGTCTCCGCGGTGCCCGTCATGCCGGCGAGCTTGTCGTACATCCTGAAGTAGTTCTGGATGGTGATGGTGGCCAACGTCTGGGTCTCGCCCCGGATCTCCACCCCTTCCTTGGCCTCCACGGCCTGGTGCAGGCCGTCGCTCCACCGCCGCCCCGCCATCTGGCGACCGGTGAACTCGTCCACGATGACGATGCTGCCGTCCTCGCCGATGATGTACTTCTCGTCCTTCTGGAAGAGCGTGTACGCCTTCAGCAGCTGGTGGATGACGTGAATCTTCTGGCTCTTCTCCGCGTACTCGGCCTCCAGGGCCTGGATCCGGTCCCGCTTCTCGTCCACGGTGAGCGTCTCGCTCTTCTCCACCTCACCCATCTCGCCGGACAGGTCGGGTACGGTGAACGCTTCCGGATCGTTGGGGCTCATCTCGTCGAGCCCTCGATCGGACAGGTGCACGTTGTGCCCCTTCTCGTCCATGGCGAAGAAGAGCATCTCGTCCACCTCGTGGAGCCTCTTCTCCCTCATGAAGTCGGCCTCGGCCTTGTTCACCAGCGTCTGCAGCGACGGGTCCTCTGCGAACATCTTGATGAGCTGCTTGTGCTTCGGCATCCCCCGCTTCACCGCCAGCAGCTTCTCGCCGGCGAAGTCCATCTCCTGGTCCTCGAGGTGCTTCTGCGCTTCCGCCACCAACTCGTTTGTGATCCGCTGCTGCTTCTTGTAGAGCCCAGCCACGAGAGGGTTGAACTGCTTGAATGGCGTGGACGTGTCCTTGCCCACCGGCCCTGAGATGATGAGAGGCGTGCGCGCCTCGTCGATGAGGATGGAGTCCACTTCGTCGATGATGGCGTAGTGGTGGCGGCGCTGCACCCGCTGCTGCAGGGAGTGCACCATGTTGTCGCGGAGGTAGTCGAAGCCGTACTCGTTGTTGGTCCCGTACGTGATGTCGGCGCCGTAGGCGTTCTGTCGCTCCGGCGAGCCCGGGTCGTAGAGGTCGATGACGTCCACGCGGATGCCCAGGAAGCTGTAGATGTTGCCCATCCACTCGGCGTCACGCTGGGCCAGGTACGAGTTCACCGTGACCAGGTGCGCGCCCCGCCCCGCGAGGCTGTTGAGGTAGAGGGGCATGGTCGCCACCAGGGTCTTTCCTTCACCGGTGGCCATCTCGGCCACGGTTCCCCTGTGCAGGGCGATGGCGCCGATGAGCTGCACGTCGTAGGGGATCATGTCCCAGGTGTCCTTCGACCCGGCGTACTCGATCTCCCGCCCCACCATGCGCCGGCAGGCGTCCTTCACCACGGCGAAGGCCTCGGGGAGGAGCTCCTCCAGCGTGGCCTCGATGGTGGCGAGGAGGTCCTTCTCCAGACCCCCGATCTCCTGACCCAGGCTCTCACGCTCCAGGCCGTCTTCCGAGTGCCGCTTCTTTTCCCTGAGCTCGGCGATCTCGGCTTCGAGATCCGCCGTGGCGACCTTGATCCGGCCCCGGAATTCCTCAGTCTTGGCCTTCAGTTCTTCGTCGGACAAGGAGGCGAGCCCGTCGCTGATCTCGTTGATGCGGGCGATGAGCGGCTGGAGCTTCTTGGCCTCCCGCTTGTGGCGGGAACCCAGGAGGGCCTTGATGGCGGATTTGAACATGGGGATTATGCGGACTGCGGTGTCTGAGGGGCCGGAAGAGACCTGGTTGTCGGCAAGCCTGTAACGTACCCAAGATAGAGGAAGAAGGTCAGTCCTGCCCTTGTAGCCCCGAAGCCATCAATTGGAGAAAGGGCTGCCACTTTGCGTTGTAGAGTATCCATTTCCCCTGTACATTGGGGGGTTCTACCAATACATCTTCGCAACGCCCTCCCCCTCGAATCGGTCACACCAGGGTAAGCTCGTGAGAAACAGAGTGTTTCTTCTCACCCTCGCGCTGGCATGCCTGGCTCCCGCGGTCAGCGCCCAGGCACCCGAGGCACAGTCCCGGTCTTCGGCTACGACGCTGAAGCCGGGCGACATCGTCCGGCTCCGTATCTGGCGCGAGCCTGACATGTCGGGGGAGTTCACCGTGGACGAGGCAGGCATGGTCGTCTTCCCGCGGGTGGGCGAATACCGGGTCCTGGACGACACCCCCGAGTCCCTCTCGGCCCGTCTCCAGGCAGACTACCGCCAGTACCTGGTGAATCCCTCCATCGAAGTCACGGTGCTCAGGCGCGTGCGGATCGTCGGGGCCGTGAACAACCCGGGTCTCTTCCCTGTGGACCCCACGGTGACGGTCGGGGATGCCCTGGCCCTAGCCGGTGGACCCACGCTGAACGGGGACCCCGACAAGGTGCGGATCATCCGAAACGGCCAGGAGATCGCCGTCAACATCCGGGCCAACACCCGGCTCACCGACTCAGCCATTCAGTCCGGTGACCAGCTCTACGTACCCGAGCGGAGCTGGATCAGCCGGAACTCCAACGTCGTGGCCACGTCCATCGCGGCCTCCGTCAGCCTGATCATCGCGCTCTTCATCCGCTGAGGCCCTGCCGGAACCCATGGACCACACCTCGGAATCCAAACCCGAACGCACCCAGGCGGACGACGAGATCCACCTGCGGGACGTCTGGAATCTCCTCATCCGGAACTGGCTGGTCATCGTCGCCGCCCTCGTTGTCACCGTGGGCGCCACCGTGGCGTACACCTTGTACACGGTGCCCGTCTATGAGGCCTCGACATCCATCCGCATCGAGGAGAACCGCACCGACCTGCCCGTCCTCGACATCCTTCAGACCCTCTCCTCCGGAAGCGAAGTCGAGACCGAGATGGAGGTGGTCCGGAGCCGGAGTCTCGCCGAAGACGTGGTGGATTCCCTGGCTCTGCAGGTCGCTGTGACGTCCCCCCGGGGCATAGCCCGTGTCGCGCTCCTGGACGCCGTGTTCGTGGAGCGCTGGGCCCCTGGAGGTTCGTACGCGCTCCATCGCCAGGCAGACGCATCGTTCGTCATCACGAACGTGGAAGACGGCTCCCCCATGGGCTCGGTTTCCACCAGTCAGCCGGCTACGCTTCCGGGCGCCACCTTCCGGCTACAGGAGGGCGCCCGGGACTACGAAGAGATCCTGGTGGAGATACGTACGTTCGAGACGGCGGTGGAAAGCCTTCAGAAGAACGTCACGGTGTCCAGGCCCAACAGGGAAGCCAGCATCGTCACCGTTCGCTATGAGTCCACGGACACCCTGCTCGTCCACAGGGTCCCCAATGCCCTGGCCCATCGGTTCATCGCCCGGGGGCGGCAGGACCGGAAGACCGAGGCCCGGAGCACCGTGGCCTTCCTCCAGGTGCAGATCGACACGCTTTCGCGGCAACTCCAGGAAGCCGAAGAGGTGCTCACCGGGTTCCGCGAAGTCGAGCAGGTGGTGAGCATTCAGGCCGAGGCCCAGGCCCAGGTCACCAACCTCAGCAACCTCCAGGCCACGCGGAACACCATCGAAGCGGAGCGCTCGGCGCTTTCCGAGTTGGTCGCCTCCATCACCCGGGAGGCCCAGGCCGCCGACCCGTCCGCCCCCTCCCCCTACACGCGGCTGATCTCCTTCCCCACCCTGTGGGGCAACCAGGCCGCCTCGGAACTGCTGCGGAACCTGAACGAAGTGAACGCCCTCCGCTCCAAGCTCCTGGAGCGCCGGACCACCCAGGACCCGGAGGTGATCAACTACACGGAGCGCATCCACGCCATCGAGGAACAGCTCCGTGGCGTGGCCACCACGTACCTCCAGGGTCTCACCAACCAGGTCAGGGCCTACGACCGCACGCTGGCCCAGTTCGCCACCGAGCTCGAACGCATCCCGGCCAAAGAGGTCCAACTCGCCCGCTTCGAGCGTCAGCAGCAGGTCCTGGAGGAAGTCTACACGGTTCTCCAGAACCGCCTCCAAGAAGCGCGGGTCCTCGAGGCGGTGGAGGACGCCACGGTGCGGGTGGTGGACCCCGCCATCCTTCCCAGCAAGCCGGTTCGGCCCCGGACGCTCCTGAACCTGCTTCTGGGCATGGTTCTCGGCGGGATGTTGGGCGTGGGCGTCGCCTTCCTGCGGGAGTACCTGGACGAGACGGTGCACACCAGAGAAGACGTTCAGAATGCGGCGGGTGGTACCCCTGTCCTGGGCATGATCCCTCGGATCCGGGAGATGGGTATCAATCGTCAGAAGCCGGGCGCTTCGCCGGGCATGCCTGGCGAGTGGAGCGTGAGACTGGTAGCCGGGCGCGATCCCCGGAACCCTGTGTCGGAGGCCTATCGGTCCCTGCGGACGAACCTCACGTTCGCCAACCCGGATCACCCGCCCAGGACCATCGTCATCACGAGTGCGCTACCCAAGGACGGGAAGAGCACCACGGCGGCCAACCTGGCGATCACGCTGGCCCAGCAGGGGATCAAAGCGCTCCTGGTGGACGCCGACCTGCGTCGCGGCGTCCTGCACAGCGTGTTCGGCGTGCCCCGTGAGCCGGGCCTGACGACGGTCCTCACCGGACAGACCGCCATCAGCGAAGTCATACAGAGCGTCGATCTCGGCACCAGCGGTGCCCTGGACTTCATGGCCTCCGGGGCGTATCCGCCCAACCCCGCCGAGTTGCTGGGATCCCAGCGCATGAAGGCGCTCCTCGAGAGCCTGGAGGCGCGATACGATCTCGTCATCCTGGACACCGCACCGCTCACCGTCGTGACCGACGCTGCGGTCTTGGGCACCAAGGCCGATGGCGTGATCCTGGTGGCGCGCGCGAATTCCACCGAAAAGGGCGCGCTCAGATACTCGGTGGAGCAGCTCCGCAACGTGCGCGCTCCCATCCTGGGGAGCGTCCTCAACGACGTGGATCACCGCCGCGATTCCCGGTACTACAGCTCGTACGGCAAGTACGGCTACTACTACGCCTACTACTATGCCGACGAGGAGAAGAAGCGGAAGAAGCGCACGAGCGGCAAGGGCAAGAAGTCCTAGAGATTCCTAGGCTTTCACGATCCAACGGGGGGCGCCGGCCGCGAGGTCGGCGCCCGCTGCGTTTCGGGTCGCGTTGCGCGCGTCCACCAGCACGTTGGCGTGCTTCAGGATCCACGTGAAGTCGAATGCCGAGTGGTCGGTGAGGATCACTGCGGCGTCGGCCTCCGCGAGAGCGTTCTCTGTAAGCGGGACCGAGCTCACCTGATG
>DATHZE010000158.1:0-28404 GCA_035458765.1 Longimicrobiales bacterium | reverse complement strand
CGACGGGGCTCTGGTCGCGGAACTGGGCGAATGGCCGGACAACGAGCAGTGGAGCAGCTTCGACGTGGACCACGGCCACGTCCAGGACCTGCTCTTCGGCAAACGCACCGTGTTGGCGGCGGGCAACGACCGCTTCTGGGTCGGGACCGGGGAGGGATACGAGCTTCGGGGATACGACCGGGACGGAACCTTGGCGCGCATCGTCAGGAACCTGGCCGACGAGCCGCGTCGGTCGACTCCCGCCATGGTGTCGGGCCGCATCGTCGAGCTCCAGACCCATTGGGGTGACGACAGCGAGCACATGCTGCCCGTCTATGAAGGCCAGGCCGTTCCCGACGACGTCGCTCCCTATGATCAGCTCGCCGTCGATGGGGAAGGAAACCTCTGGGCGCGGGAGCACCCGGTTCCCGGCGCGGCCCTGGACGCGTGGACGGTGTTCGATGCCGGTGGCCGGATGTTGGGCTCCGTGGCGGTGCCCCACCGACTCGAGCTTCTCGACGTGGGCCGCGACTTCGTCATCGGCAAGTCGGTGGACGCCATGAATGTCGAACGGGTCGAGGTCTACCGCCTGTTCCGGAGCGGGGGCCCTCTTGAACCCGAAGGGCTCGGGACACCGGGAAACCTTTCTGCCGTTGCAGGCGTCTATATGGTGGAGTACGACATAGTGCACTCCAACCGCGGAGATACGCCTTGTTCAGCCCCACACTCAAGAAGGGCTCTGCCGAGTTGCTCATCCTCTCCCTTCTGGAACGGAAGGAGCGGCACGGATACGAAGTGGCCAAGCTCATCGAGCGTCGTTCCGGTGGGCGACTGACGTTTCAGGCGTCGTCCCTCTATCCCGTGCTCTTCAGGATGGAGAAGCGGGGGTGGATCAAGGGAACGTGGGTGGAAAAGGAGGGGGAGCGCCGCCGCCGGTTCTATCGGTTGACGGACAAAGGCGAGCGGGCGCTGGCAATGCAGCGGACCACGTGGAAGGAATTCACCGTGGCCGTGAACCTCGTCGTGGAGCCGAGTCATGCCTGACTGGACGAAGTACGTGAGGGAGAACCTGCCGGGCGGGGGGTTCCGTGGGGAGTTGGGGGCGGAGATCCAGGAGGAGATCGCGACACACCTGGAGGACGCGTACGCCGAGGCGCTCCGACGGGGCGCTACCGAGGACGACGCCGTGGCGAGGGCCCTGGCCGAGGTGGACGACTGGGAGCGCCTCGCCGAGCGGATCGCAGCGTCCCGGCGTCGTGCCGCCGAAGCGTGGGGAACGGAAGGTGCGGAAGCCACCGAGGCCGCGCTGCGGCGACGGGGCGGTGGCTGGGGTGCCGCGGCGGACATGTTGCAGGAGTTCCGCTACGCACTCCGGCGTCTGAAGAAGGCGCCTACGTTCACGGTGGTGGTCCTCCTCTCCCTGGGGGTGGGCATCGGCGCCACGACCGCCATCTACAGCGTGGTGAAGGGCGTGCTGCTCGACCCCCTTCCGTACCCGGAGCCGGACCGACTGGTGGCCGTGTGGAACTCCGCGCCCGGATCGGGCGAGGCCCTGCTCCCCCAGTCGTTCGGGGTGAACGCCGTCTACGAGGACGACGCCCGCTCCTTCGAGAGCGTGGGGATATGGGGCACCACGACCTCTCTGGTGAACGGGGAGGACGGGCCTGAGGAAGTCCCTGCCGTGGCGGTCACGCACGGCCTGTTCCCGGCCCTGGGCGTGCAGCCCGCGCTCGGTCGGGGATTCACGTTCGAAGACACGCAGGTGGGTTCGCCACGGACGACGATCCTGGACCACGACTACTGGGTGCGGCGGTATGACGCCGATCCCGGGGTGATCGGGACCACGGTGATCATCGCCGACGTTCCCCGGGAGATCATCGGCGTGATGCCCGAGGGTTTCCGGGTGATGGACAGACCCGCGTCCTTCTACCACCCGTACCGGTACACCAAGGCCGACCTCACCCTGACCCAATTCACCTTCAGGAGCATCGCTCGCCTTCGTGACGGGGTGACCGCGGAGCAGGCACTCGAGGAGATGGCACGCCTCCTCCCCATGGCCGCGGAGCGGTACCCCGGAGGCGTATCGCTGGAGATGCTCCGCGAGATCGAGGCCGCTCCGGTCCTCCACTCCCTCAAGGCCGACCTGGTGGGCAACGTCGGGAACGTCCTGTGGGTCGTTCTGGGTGGTGTGGGAATCATCCTGCTGGTCGCTTGCGCCAACGTGGCGAATCTGCTGCTGGTTCAGTCGGAGAGCCAGGAGCGTGCCCTTGCCGTTCAGTCGGCACTGGGCTCGTCCCGGCGCCGCATGGTGCTCCGGTTCCTGACGGAGAGCCTGACGCTGGGTGTGTTGGGCGGAATGGTGGGGATCGGACTCGCCGTGGGCGGACTCCGGATCCTCAGGGCCGTCGGTCCTGCCGACCTGCCCCGCCTGGGGTCCATTGACCTCGACGCGGGCGTGCTCTCGTTGGCGTTGCTGGTCTCGGTCCTGGTCGGCGTGACGCTGGGTGTGCTTCCACTCGTCCGCGCGTGGCGTCTGGATCTCTCCTCGTCCCTCAAGGAAGGGGGCCGCGGATCCGGCGCAGGGCGACGCCGAGGCACGGCACGGAACGCCCTGGCCGCGGCGCAGCTGGCGCTGGCCATGGTCCTGATGGTGGGATCGGGGCTCATGATCCGGACCTTCATCTCGCTGAGCCACGTCGCGCCCGGTTTCTCCGATCCTGACAGGGTCCTCACCTTCGGAGCCACAGCGACCGCCACGGAGGTGCCCGACGACAATGACGTGACCCGCGCCCACCAGGCGCTGGCCGACCGGCTGGCACAGCTCCCCGGTGTCGAATCCGTGGGGCTTTCGTCCTCGGTGCCCATGGACGGCCGAGCCGGGTTCGACCCGATCTACATCGAGGACTTTCCTCTGCCCGAGGGTCAGCAGGCGCCCGTGAAGCGCTTCAAGTGGATCGGGGGAGGGTATCACGAGGCCATAGGGAATCCGCTGGTGGCGGGCCGGGCCATCACCTGGGACGACGTCCATGGATTGACGCGGGTGGTCATGATCACCGAGGGGTTCGCCCGGAGAGTCTGGGGCGATCCCGCCAAGGCGGTGGGGCGTCGGATCTCCACCGGATTCAGTGCCGGCGATTGGCGGGAGATCGTCGGCGTGGTCGGTGACGTCCGGGACGACGGGTTGGATCAGGATCCCGTGGACGTGGTCTATTGGCCCATGGCCATGAGAGGCTTCTGGGCGGAGACCAGCGGGCCCGACGCGCTCTTTCTCCAGAGGGGCATGACGTACGTGGTGCGCAGCTCACAGGTGGGTACGCCGGGCTTCATGGACCAGGTCCGCGAGGCGGTACGGGCCAGCTTCCCGGGAAGGCCGTTGGCCAACCCGAGGACCATGGCCAGCCTGCAGCACGACTCCCTGGCCCGGACGTCGTTCACCCTGGTCATGCTCGGCATCGCCGCCGCCATGGCGCTGCTGCTGGGGAGCATCGGAACGTACGGGGTGGTGGCGTATGCGGTGGGACAGCGGACCCGGGAGATGGGTCTGCGCATCGCCATGGGCGCGGAGCCCCGCGTCGTCACGGCCATGGTGCTGCGACAGGGCCTGGCGCTGGGCGTCATCGGTGTGGCGGCCGGTGTGCTGGGTGCGGCCGGCGCCAGCCGGCTCATGGACGCGGTGCTGTTCGGCGTCAGCCCGGTGGACCCCCTCACCTATGGCGCCATGGCGGGAGGCCTGCTGGCCATCGCCGCGCTGGCGACCTGGGTGCCCGCCCGACGGGCGGCGCGTGTGGACCCCATGGTGGCGTTGAGGGCTGAATGATGTCGGGGACGCGGGCGCACGGCGCCCGCCTCCCTACTCGTTGCGGAGCACCTCCACGAGGTCGACCCTGGTCACCCGCCGCGCTGGGATCCACGCCACCAGGGCGGCCCCGAGAAGCATGAGGGCGGAAGCCGTCGCCAAGGTGCCGGGGTCGGTGGCCGTGACTCCGAACAGGAGCCGGTCCAGCAGCCGCGACGCGACGACGGCCACCGGAAGGCCCACGAGGATGCCTCCCGCCGCCAGGCAGACGCCGTAGCGCACCATCTGGACCATCATGCTGGCGGGTAGGCCGCCGACGGCGAGTCGGATGCCGAACTCCTTGGTCCTCCGCTCGACGGCGTACCGCTGCGTGCCGTAGAGCCCCCCGGTGGCGAGGATCAGGGCGATCAAGGCGAACGACGCCATCAGCCAGGTCACGAACCTTCTGGTCTTGAGGGAGTCGGAGATCCGATGCTGCATGCTGGTCACGCCTTCGAAGGGGATCGTCCCATCGACGCGATGGATCGCCTGACGCAGGGCCTCGAGGGGGACGTCCGTCCCCGGTCGGGTCTTGAAGACCACGTTCATATATCGGAACCACCCGTTCTGAGAGAACGGCACGTAGTACTGTGGCTCAGCGGCTGTGGTGAGTCCTTCTTGGCGAACGTCGTTGCTCACGCCGACGACGGTGACCCAGGGGGCGTTGGTCCCTCTTCTGAATTGTGCTCCCACCGGCTCCCCATCCGGCCAGAAACGACGGGCCATGGATTCATTCACCACCGCCACCGGAGGAGAGTCCGCACCGTCGAGCTCCGTGAACCCCCGTCCTTTCGTGATCCGGATTCCGAGGGTCTCGAAGAATCCTCCATCCACCAGATGCGCGGGAACCGACGGGGCCGGGCCGTCTTCCGCGTCCGGGAGCAAGACGCGGGGCATCCACATCGTGTACCCGATGGGTGGGTCGGCGACGACGCCCGCTGAGGCCACGCCGGGAAGCGCCGCGATTTCGTCCACCACCGTCGCGAAGAAGCGCGCCCGCTCCTGGTCGGTCTGGTAGTCCTGTGGGAGCCCGATTTCGGTATAGGAAACGCCCTCCGCCACGAATCCGGGATCCACGTTCGCCACGGCCCGAAACGAATTGACGAGCAGGCCGGCCCCGGCCACCAGCACCACGGCCAGCGCCGTCTCGGCCACCACCAGGCCACTCCTCAACCGCAGCGCTTGCCGTCCCTCACTCCCCCGGGCCGCACCCGCGAGTGTGGCGCATTCCCGGGTCGAACCGAAGAGGGCCGGCGCCAGCCCGAAGAGGACGCCCGTGAGCACGATGGACGCCGCGGCGAACGCGAGGGGGCGCCCATCCACCGCCAGGGAATCGAGACGCGGCACCTCGGAGGGCTCGAATGTCCGGAGGGCCAGGACTGCGCCGGCCGCCGTCAGCGCGCCGAGCACCCCCGACGCCGTAGCCAGCAGCAGGCTCTCGGTGAGGAGTTGCCGGACCAGCCTGGCCTTGCTGGCACCGAGCGCTGAACGGACGGACAACTCCCGCCGACGCTCCATCGCGCGGGCCAGAAGCAGGTTCGCGGCGTTGGCGCATCCGATGATGAGGAGGAGCGCGGAGGCGCCCAGCAGCATGAGGAGCATCTGGCGGCTGGATGCCACAGTCGCCTCGACCAGGGGCTGCGCGCTGAAGCCCCGCCTGCCTCCGGCGTTCTCGTACGTCGTCGGATAGGTAGCCCTGAGGTCGTCGGAGAGCGCCTCGAGCTCCCTTCGTGCGGCGCCGATGTCCGCCCCTCTCTCGAGCCTTCCGGCGATGTAAAGGGACCGTGACGCGCGATTCGTGGCATAGGCGGCGGGGCCCGTGGGGAGGGGGAGCCATGCTTCGGCTCCCGCGGCGGTCGCGAGGGCCTCCGGTGGCCGGAACCCTTCCGGGAGGATGCCTACCACCGTGAGGAGCGTGAACGCGCCGGAGCGATCCTCGTCGGTGCGGATCGTCCGTCCCAGCACCGAGACATCCCCAGCCCACCTGCGCATCCAGAGTTCGTGGCTCAGAATGACGACCTGTGGCTCCAGTGCGTCGTATTCTTCGGGTGAGAAACTCCTGCCCAGTGCCACCCTCATGCCGAACAGATCGAGGAAGCCTCGCGTGACGCGTGCCGTGGATACCCGCTCGGGGTTTCCCTCTCCGCTGATGATCAGGGACGACCGCTGTACACCCGCCACGCCCTCCAGAGTGGTCGTGCCGTCTCGCAGGTCCATCAACTCGGGGAGGGATGTGTACGACGGTGGAAGACCGCTTTCCGAGAGGCCGATGAGGACCAGCCGATCCGGCTCCGGATAGGAGAGGGGCTTGAGCAGGACCCCGTCCACCACGCTGAACATGGCGGTGCTCGCACCCATCCCCAGGGCCAGGGTCATCACCACCACCATGGTGAAGCCCGGCGACCGCAGCAGGCTTCGGAGCCCGGACCGCACGTCCTTGATCAGATCATTCAGCATTCCCATAGCCCCCCCCGTGTCTCCCGTTCCCTTCCCGCGCCGATGCCCCCGGATCGCCGAATGGTCCCGGCGCCGCAGATGCCTTTCCATTGACAATCTAATGGAATGGGCCGATGTTCCATAGACTCTCTAGGGAAGCGTGCCCGGTCGGCACGGACGGGTGCGAGGGAAGGGGCTCCGCGATCAAGGAGGTGGAGATGATGGGAAGGGGACGACGTGCCCGAATGGACCCGGAGGGGGACACCATGAGCAACGGCGACGTCAGCAACCGCGAATCCGGTTCTCGGTCCGAGATCGTCTCCAGGGCCACCCTCGGCCCCTATGCGGACCTTGGCCGCGACCTACGCCATGCCGGCCGGGCCCTGGCCCGGAAACCGGGTGTCACTTTGAGCGCGGTCCTGGCTCTGGGGCTGGGGATCGGCCTGGCCACCAGCATCTTCTCTTTCATCTATGGTGCGGTATACCGGCCTCTTCCTTTTCAGGACGGGGACCGGATCATGCACCTGGAACTGCGAGATCCCGTTCGGGGGCAGCGGGGGCTCGGGGTTACGTACCACGACTTCCAGGACTGGAGGGGGCAGCAGACGTCCTTCGAGGAGTTGGCGGCCTTCTCGAGAGGAACGGTGAACCTCAGCGGGGACCACCGCCCGGAGCGGTACTTCGGCGGCTTCATGACGGCCAATTCCTGGGACGTCCTGGGGGTCCAGCCGATGCTCGGAAGGGGCTTCCTTCCCGGAGAGGACCAGCCCGGGGCAGCCCCGGTGGTCATCCTCAGCCATTCGGTATGGCAGGCCCGCTACGCGGAAGATCCGGAGATCGTGGGGCGGACCATCCGGGTGAACGGGCAGGCCACGACCGTGGTGGGGGTCATGCCGGAAGGGTTCTCCTTCCCGTATTGGGAGGACGTCTGGGTTCCCCTACAGGTCGATGCGTCGAACCTCAGGAGGGGCGGGGGTCCTACTCTGGAAGTTTTCGGTCGCCTGAGCGGTGCCTCGAGCCTTTCAGCAGCCCGGACCGAGTTCCAGGGGATCAGCTCCCGTCTCGCCGCCGCCTACCCTGAGACGAACCGGAACCTCGAAGCAGTGGTCGAGCGTTACATCGATTCGTATCACGGCGAGGGCGTGGGAGTTGGCGTCACCTTCTTCCTGGCCTTCGGCGTGGCAGTCCTCCTCATCGCCTGCTTCAACGTGGCCAACCTCCTTCTGGCCCGTGCCGTGACCCAGACCCGGGACACGGCGGTTCGGGTGGCCTTGGGGGCCAGCCGCGGTCGCATCGTGCTCCGGGTTTTCCAGCAGGCCGCCCTTCTGGCCGTTGCCGGGGCCGTCCTGGGCACCCTGATGGCCATGGTGGCGATGCGGGCCCTGGACCGGTGGGTGGCTGCGACGGCCACGTTCCCCCTCCCCTTCTGGATGGAGTTGAAGGTGGACGAGCCGGTGCTCCTCTTCGTCGTGGGATCCGTGGTCCTCAGTGCTCTGGCCTCGGGCCTCATCCCCGCTTTGAGGAGCTCCAGTGCCGACGTGCACGCCACCCTGACGGACGCCTCGAGGGGGAACTCGTCCCTCCGTATCGGCCGGATCAGTCGGTTTCTCGTGCTCTCCCAGATGACTCTCACTGCGACCCTTCTGGTGCTCGCCGGCCACATGGCCATGCAGGTCGCGGAGGGTCGCATGGCCGACTACGGCTACCCTGCCTCTGATGTCCTTACCGCCCGGTTGACCGTCTTCGAAGAGGTACTTCCCGGAGCGGAGGCCCGGCGCGAGTTCTACCGGGAACTCCTGACCCGTCTCCAGGCTCGGCCCGGTGTGGTTTCAGCGGCCCTGGGCACTGCCCTTCCCGGAATGAACGGTCGGAACTGGAGGGTCGCCCTCCAGGGGATGGAGTTCTCCGATGCCGCCGACTACCCGCGGGCCCGAGTGGCCTTCGTGTCTCCGGGCTACTTCCGGGCCTTCGAGGCCCCCATCCTGGAGGGCCGAGCGCTCGAGGCCACGGACGACGCAGAGGGACTCCCCGTGGCGCTGGTGAACCAGCCGTTCGTGGATCGTCATTTTGCCGGTGAGAGCCCCCTGGGGCGTGAGATCCGGTTGGGATGGCCGGAACCCGAGGGCTCATGGTACACGGTGGTGGGCGTGGTTCCGGACCTGGACATGGATGGTGCGTTGAATCCCGCTGGCATCCCCGAGGGCGTGTACCTTGCGCTGGCCCAGGCCGATGCCGAATCCATCGCCATCGCGATTCGGACAAGGGGAGATCCCCAGGCCTTCGCTCCGGTCCTCAGGGATGAAGTGGCCAGCCTCCAGGGCGACACTCCGATCTTCTTCGTCCGAACGCTCCAGGATGCCATCAACACCAACCTCCTGGACACACTCCTGGTGGGAGGCTTCCTCGCGGTCCTTGCCCTCGCCGCCTTGCTCCTGGCTTCCGTGGGCCTGTACGGCGTGACCGCCTTCCTGGCCAGACAGCGGACCCGCGAAGTGGGGGTTCGGATCGCTCTGGGCGCGAAGGGTCTCGATGTGCTGCGTCTCGTGGTCGGTCAGGGGAGTTGGCAGATCGGTCTGGGCCTGACGGTGGGGCTCCTCCTGGCCGCCGGATCCATGGCACTCATGGCGAGCGGGGGAATGGAGATTTCCGCCTGGAGCTTCCCGGTGGCCGGGATCGTCTGTGCCGTCCTCGGTGGAACCGGCCTGGCTGCGATCCTCGCCCCGGCCTGGAGAGCCACCAGGGTGAATCCCGTGGAGGCGCTGAGGGCCGAGTAGATCTCGTCCCGTCGATATCCGGCCTCCTGGTCCCTGACCGTCTGAGGGGGATGAGTGGTTGCCGTGGGAGTATCTGATGGATCCAGGGAGGTGGGGATGATGCGAAGGGGACGCTGTGCGGGCGCGTTGCTGCTGGGATGGACGGCCTCACGCTCCTCAGGTTCCCCAGGCCGTGCCGCCGACCAGGAGTCGCGCGTCGTCGAGCGCCTCGAGTTGTACGGGCTGGTGAAGCCGTGAAAGGCCATCGAGGGCGCGAGGCAATCGGTGCCACGTATCACCACGTGGGCATCCCCACGTCCGTGGTCCGCGAGGACGAGACCCACCTCCCCGAATTCGGCATGCACGTGTCCGGGTTCGAGACGAGTCCCTTCGGCATCGAGTGGATGCGCTTCGACGAGGGATCACCCTTACCCGAGTTGGTGAAGACCGTACCCCATGTGGCCTTCGAGGTGGATGACCTGGAAGCTGCGCTCCAGGGACACGAGGTGCTCATCGAGCCCAACAGCCCTTCGGACGGCGTGCGCGTGGCGTTCATCGTCCACGACGGCGCGCCGGTGGAGTTCCTGGAGATCCGTCGGTGACGAACAACGCACCGTGACACGTATTCGATCCTGAACCCCCCGCCCGTCCAGACAAGATCCACATCCTCGGGGAGCAGTGAGCCCATGAGATTCCGTACCGATTCCTTCCATGCTCCCGCGTCGTGCCTTCTCGCCCTCGGATTCTGCGCGGTGGCACCGGTCCAGGCACAGCATCTGGAATCCGCGACGACCCGGGCGGTCGATGGCGTCTTTGCCGCGTACGACAGTGACCAGACTCCGGGATGTGCCTTGACGGTTCTTGACCAGGACGAGGTGGTGTACGGTGGTGTCTACGGGATGGCCGATCTGGAGCACGGGCTTCCCATCACCGCGCGCTCCGTGTTCCGGACGGGGAGCGTGTCGAAGCAGTTCACGGCGGCCGTCGTGGTTCTTCTGGCCGAGGAGGGCGTCCTCTCCCTGGACGACCCCGTGCGGAAGTATCTGCCGGAGCTTCCCGGCATCACCGACGACATCACACTCCGTCACCTCCTCCACCACACCAGCGGCATCCGCGACTACCTCGACCTCATGGCGCTGGCCGGTCGGGGAAGCGACGACTTCTATCGGAAGGAACAGGCATTGGACCTGCTGGTGCGCCAGCGGGCGCTGAACTTCCCAACGGGTACACAGTTCGTCTACAGCAACTCCGGCTACTTCCTACTGTCCCAGGTAGTGGAGCGGGCCACGGGCAGGACGCTCCGGCAGGAGGCCCAGGAGCGGATCTTCGGCCCCCTGGGCATGACCCGGACGCATTTCCACGACGACCGCAACGAGATCGTCGTGGACAGGGCGGACGGGTATGCCCCCTTGGAGGGAGGCGGCTACGAGATCAGCATGACCAAGCTCGACCTGGTCGGCGACGGCGGCGTGTTCACGTCGGCGGACGACCTGGCGCTGTGGCTCGCGCATCTGGATGGCGAGCAGGCTGCGGGCTCGGCGTTCATGAACACCATGCTCGCGCGCGGGAGCCTCGCCGACGGCACGACCTTGCGCTACGCCATGGGACTCGGGCACGGCACGTACCGGGGAATGCGTTACGTAGGCCACGGGGGGTCTTTCGTGGGATTCCGAGCGGCGACGGTTCAATTCCCCGCCGCACGCGCCTCCTTCGGCGTCTTGTGCAACCGAGCGGATGCGGACGCCATGGGGTTGGCCCTGGAAGTGGCCGGCGTCGTCCTCGATGGTCGGATGGACTCCCCGGAGCCTCCACGCTCCGAGCCCGACGAGGACGCCGGCGAAGCCGAGCCGCCGCCGTCGGTGCCCGACGGATCCGTGGAGGAGTTGGTGGGCACGTACTTCAGCCCGGAGCTGGACGCTACGTACGACATCCGAACCGAAGGCGAAGGACTCGTCGTCGAGGTCGATGGCATCCGTACGCTGCGCCTGTCCTATCAGGAACCCGACGTCTACCGGGCGATGTTCACCACCCTTCGGTTCCATCGCGAGGCAGGCCGCGTGGTGGGCCTCGGGGCGACCCTACCCAGGGCCAGCGCCATCGAGTTCGTGAGACGTTGACCGCGGTTCGGGAGAGAGGACGAGCCACGAGAAGAAACTCCCGCCCACAACGTCGAGCGCAGCCTCCATCGCGAGGCGCACATCGTTTCTCAGCACCCTGAGCCTGCTCCGCATCCAGCTCCGCGCGCTCACGACTGGCCCCGGCCCTCCTTCACACGGTGCCGCGTGAGCCACTTGAGGCCTACCTCGTCGCTGCGTACCAGGTAGACTGCGGGGTCTCCGTCACGCGTGGTGCCGAACCCCACCACGCTCGCCGTGGGCGGCAGCGCGATGAATCCCACCCAGGCGCCCCTGTGGTCGAACACCTCCACCCTGCCCTCGAGGTCCCGGGGGATCCGTCGGGTGACCCAGGCGTCCCCCCAGGGAGTGACCCTGGTACCGCCGGTCTGGAGCGTGGGAAGGGTTTCGGGCCACGCGAAATCGTCCTCGCCCAACCCCGCACCCTGCGGGACCCCCCGCCGGGTCTCGACTCTCTGCACCCCGTTCCCGTCCGCCACGCTGAGGGTGAAGACCGCGCTCTCCATCAATGTCGCGAACTCGGCGTCCTTCTCGGACTGGTCCACGGGAAACACCTCGACCTCGTGCCGGGGGCCCGTGACGATCCGGCCATCGGGCAGGTACCAATCCACTGAGAAACCGTTGGCGCGGGCCACGGCGACGCGCCCGTCCGCGCCTGCGGACCAGTCGTCCGAGGGCGTCAGAATCGGGCGTTTGGACTGGGGGCCGAACGGTGGTGGCGGCGGCCGCCAGATCGAGGCCACGGGGATGGTGGCCCCTTCGCCTCGTCGAGTGCGCACGACCCGCACGGAGTCGGGTGGGCCGGCGTCCGGCGGATACGCTTCCTCCAGATACAGGAAACCCGCTGCGTCCACCGCGCGGGGACGCGTGCTCCGTGCGCGGCCGTCGGCCCTGCGCCGTGACATGGGGGTCCAGTCGACGAAATCCCCGTCAGGGTCGATGACGACGAGGCGGTCGTTTCCCAGGTCCACGAGGAGGGAGGAATCGGCCGGGAGAGCGAGAACCTCGTCGGGCCCCCGGTACTCCTGTGGCCCCTCGCCCTGGGACCCCAGGGTGTCGGCCGTGCCTGCCTCCAGGTCCAGCAGCATCAGCGCCTGACCCGTGGGATCCGCCGCGAGCACGCGTCCGTCGGCCATCTCCCGAACGCCGCTCAGGTACGCGAATGCCTCCGGGTACGAAGACTCCAGTTCCAACGTCCCCCAAACGCCGGGCGGTCCTTGCGCGGGGTCGTCGCCGCCGCATGCCACGCCCAGGACGAGAACCAGAAGGGTCGGACGACCTCGACGAAGGCGTTGAATCGCGTGCATGTCACACTCCTCCTCCGGTTGACTGGACGGAGCTGGACGCTCACTCCTCGCGCAGGATGTCCATGGGCTCGGTTCGTAGGAGGCGGCGGGCCGGCACGGCCCCCGCGGCCAGGGAGGCGCCGACGAGCACGAGCAGCCCACCCCCCACCGCCACGGGGTCCAGGGGCGCGACGCCCAGCAGCGCGCTCCGCGCCGCGTAGGCGAGTGGGAGGGCCAGGCCCAGGCCCACGAGGACGCCGATCCCCGTTCCGCGGAGGCTCTGCCGGAGCACGTCGACCACCACGTCCTCCCGCCGAGCCCCCATGGCCTGTCGGATGGCCATCTCCCGGAAGCGCCGGCTCACGGCGAAGGAGACGATGCCGAACACGCCGATGAAGGCCAGGACCAGTGCGAAGATGCCCGAGAACGTGAGGATCGACAGGATGATCTTGTGCCCCAGGAAGCGGTACGCGACGTAGTCCGCGTACGATCCGGGCTCGAGGGGCGTGAAGTCGCCGGCCTGGGGTGGGGCCTCCTGCCTCAAGATGGGCAGGAGCACGTCGACCCCTCCCCGACCCTTGGCGAGCACGATGGCCCGTACCGGATCGTCCTGCAGGTAGGAGACCCAGAAGAACGGTCGCCCGCGCCCGGTCCCCGGGCGCTCGGGGTCTGCAACCACCCCCACGATCTCCAGGGTGACGGCGTCCTGTTCCTGCACCCGGTCCACGTCGGACCATTGCACCACGCGGAAGCGGTCCCCGACGCCGGCGCCACCCGGAAGGAACCGTTCCAGGAACGCCTCGTTCACCAGGGCGACTCTGGGCGCTCCGTCCACGTCCCCGAAGTCGATGGCCCGGCCCCGGGCGACGGGGATCTCCAGCATCTCGAAATACCCGGGCGTGACGGCGTTGAACGAGGCACGCAGGGGATCTGAGTCGGCCCGCTCCACCCTGGCCGTGGCGAAGTCCTCCATGAGGACGTGGGCTTCCGCGACTCGGGCCAGGGCCACCGACTCCACCTCGGGATGAGCTCCGATCCGGCCGGCCAGCTCAAGGAAGTGGGCCCGGAGATCCGCGGGCGCCAGATCCTCCTCGGGGGGCTCCTCCCAGAAGATCGCCACGTCCTTCGGGTTCAACCCCACGTCGTAGTGGGCGGAAGCCTGGACGCTGCGCATGGCCAACCCGGCGCCGATGACGAAGAAGGTCGCCGCGGCAACCTGTGCCACGACGAGCACGGACCGTACGGTGACCCGCTTCGCGCCTCCGAAGCCCGCGTCTCCGTCCCGCTTCAACGCCGGCGACAGACCGGCCTTGGATCCTCGCAGCGATGGGCCGAGCCCCACCAGGAGGCTGGAGCCCAGCGCGAGGGTGAGGGCGAACAGCACCGCAGAGGCGTCCAGCGATGCATCGATGCGCAGCGGGACGTTCATGGGGAAGGGGATGGCGCGGAAGTAGGCCGTGGCGCGGTCCGCCAGAACGAGTCCGAGGACCCCCCCGAGGAGCGAGAGGAGGACGCTTTCCGTGAGAAGCATCCTGAAGAGACGCCCCTTGCCCGCTCCCAGAGACGCCCGGACCGCCATCTCCTGGCTACGGCCGTGGGTCCTCGCCAGGAGCAGGCTGGCCACGTTGGTGCACGCCAGGAGGAGGATGATCAGCGCTGCACCCAACATCAGGCCCGCAGCGCCCAGCAGGGGGGTCCTGACGTCCGGTGGCACCCTCGACTCGGCCTCGGGGACCACGGTGATGCCGAGCGTCGCCCCACGGGAGTCGGCCCACTCCGCCGGGTGCTCGTCGCGCAGCCGGTCGGCCAGGACGCCCATCTCCGCCTGGGCTTCCTGCACGGTGCGTCCGGGTGCGAGCCTGCCGAGCATGAAGAACTGCCGGGACCGCCGGTCCCCCAGCGCTCGGGGCGATACCCGGTAGATCCCGCCCGGCACGCCCAGAGGAACCCACCCATCGATATCGAATCTCATGTAACGGGAAACCAGGCCTTTCGGCGCGACGCCCACGACGGTGTAGGCCTCGCCGTCGAGCTTCATGATCTCCCCGAGGACCCCGGGATCCCCGCCGAACCGCTCCTGCCAGGCCCTGTGGCTCAGCACCACGACGCGGTCGGACCTTCCGGGAACGGACTCCTCCGGGAGGAAGGCCCGCCCCAGCAGCGGGGTCACACCCAGGACGTCGAAGTACCCGCCGGTCACGAGCTCGACCACCGCACGGTCCCCGGAATCGGCGTTCCCCACCGTGAGGACGCCGAGGCGATGGGCCGCCAGCGCCTCCATGGTGGTGGTCGCGGACGCGAGGTCGGCGTAATCCGGAAAAGAAGTCTCTCCGTAGAGCCCGCCCTCGTTCTCGCTGGTGTAGACGGCGACGATGCGCTCCGGGTCTCCAAGGGGGCCGGCATCTCCGAGGAGCATCCCCTTCGCCAGGGAGAAGACCGTGGCCGACGCACCGATGCCGAGGCCGAGCGACAGCACCGTGACCACCACCAGCCCCGGCGCTTTGAGCAGCGAACGCGCGGAGAAGCGAAGGTCGCGGCGGATCTCCTCCAGAGCCGTGATCCCCCGCTCCTCGCGGGTCTGCTCCTTGAACCGGTCGACGCCTCCGAACGCGATCATGGCCCGCCGTCGGGCCTCCGCCGCGGGCACCCCTGCGCGCAGGTTCTTTTCCACCTCCATTTCGAGGTGGAAGCGAATCTCCTCGTCCAGGTCCTCGTCCATCCGCGCCCGGCCCAAGACCGCCCGGACGCGCTCACGAAAGGCCGTCACCCAACCCATGCCCGATCCTCCCCTGGAGTCACACCGCCGTCTGCAGGAGCCTCTCCACCGCCGTCGATGAGCGGGTCCACGCCTGCCGCTCCTCACCCAACTGCCTCTCCCCCGCCGGGGTCAGCGCGTAGTAGCGTGCCCTCCGGTTGTTCTCCGTGACCCTCCACTCGGATGTGATCCAGCCCCTCCGCTTCATGCGCTGGAGGGCCGGGTAGAGGGAGCCTTGATTCAACAGGAAGACGTCACCGGACCACTGCTGGATCCGCTCGCTGATGCCCCATCCGTGCATGGGTTCCAGCGACAACACCTTCAGGACCAGGAGGTCCAGGGTGCCTTGCAGCAGATCGGAGCGTGCCTTCGACATGCCAACTCCTGTTGATGATCTTCTGTAGATTGTCTACACAAGATACGGCATCTCGCTCCGGCAGGTCAAGGGACGGGCGAGGCGTCCCCGGGCACTAGAATCCGGCGGGCCTCAGCCGCTCGATGAACGAGGCGTCCATCCAGTAGATCCCGGCGTTCCCGATCTCGGGCATCATCCGGTACTCCCGGATGTACTTCCAGGTGAGGGTGTCGGGGATGCGGTCGCGAGCGCCGAGACGGGTGGACATGAAGAAGAAGTAGCGTCCGTCAGGTGACACGAACGGGGAGAACTCCCCGTCGCCGGGCGTGTTCACCCGGTCGCCCAGATTGATGGGCTCACTCCACCGGTCGTCGGGGCTGCGGAACACCACGTAGTAGTCCGTGCCGCCCACGGAGTCCTCCCGGTCCCCGGTGCAGACGATGAGGTAGCCCTCGTCCGGCGCGATGAACGCATTGAACTGGTTGGGGGTGGAGTTCACCTCGGGACCGAGGCGCTCGGGCTCCTGGTATCGCCCGCCCTCCAGGCGCGAGCGATAGATGTAGCTCTCCTCTCCGTCTCCGCTCCCACGGGTGAAGTAGAGGGTCCCGTCCCGGGTCAGGGAAGGGAAGAACTCCGCCTGATCGGTATTCACCGGAGCGCCCAGGTTGTAGGGCTCGCCCCAGCGGTCGCCTTCGCGGTCCATGACCCAGATATCCTCGTTGGACCAGGCGCGGAGCTCGTCGGGCTCCGGCGACCGACCCTCCACCCGGGTGGACAGGAACATGAAGCGGCTCCCGTCGGGCGCGATGGCGGGCTCGAGGTTGAAGAACCTGGAGTCCGTCGAAAACGGGGCCACCTCCGGCTCCGTCCAGACGCCGTCGGGCCCCCGGTGGGTTTCGACGATGGCGGCCACCGGCCCCAGAAGGACGCCGAAGTAGAGGGCCGAGCCGTCGGGCATCATGGCCACGTCACGGGTATAGACGCCGGTGGTGACGAGCCCCGGGGCGAAGAGCTCCGCGGTGTCGCCCGGAAGGGGCTGGCCCACGTAGTCGCCCACGAGTCCCGGCCCGTCCTGCGCCGCGCACGCCCCCAGGGTGGCGACGATGCAGAAGGGCAGCGTGGATCTCGAGGGACGACGGGCGGCGTGCCTCATGTCGACCCCCGCACGATCTCCAGGGCGCGACGCGCGTCGGGGACCCGCGCTCCCGTCCTGCCTTGGAAGGTGAAGGAGCCGCTCGCCTCCTGGAGGATCCGCCGGCAGTCCGCGGGGGTGAGCGTGGGGTCGAGACTCTTCATGAGGGCCACCATCCCGGCCGCGACCGGGGCCGTCGAGGAAAGGGAAAGGAAGGGGCGGTAGCCGGATGCGTCGTCCCCTCGCATGAGGGCCGCATACCGCTCCGTGAACACGACGCTGTAGTCGTAATGGAAGATGTTCAGGTCGGGCTCCCGCTCGTCGTCTCCCGAGCGCGGGCCGATGCCCGAGGTGAAGAGGTTGAGGGGATGCGGGTAGTGGATGAAGATCACCGTGACGCCGTTGGCCACGGCGTTCTCCACCGCCGGATCCAGCGCCTCTCGTGCCTCGGGCGAAAACGCTCCGGCCGAGTACGTGACGGCGTCCAGATCGTGGGCAACGGCCCATTCCAGGGCCTGCGCCATGGCCCGTACCCGGCTGGTCTCGTCGCCATCGTAGGTGCCCAGGGCGTAGACCTCCACGTCCGGGGCCACTTCCTTGAGCGCCCGTGCCATCCAGGATCCGTGGTGCGCCTCGGTGCGGTAGGCCGCGCCCCACCCGCCTGTCTGGAAGTTCTCCCCGCCGGCGTAGAGCTCTCCCAGGGCGTCCAAGCCGAACGAGTGATCCATGATCCCCACCTTCACCCCTGCGCCCCGGGCAAGCTCATGGGCCGCGCGCAGGTTGTGGACGGAGAACCAGGTCTCCCTCGAGTTGGCCCCGGGAAAGAAGAGAACGTCGGGCACGTCGTCACGCGGGGCCATCCCCACCGCGGCCATCACGAGAAGGGGCAGGGCCGCGAGAGCGACCAGGCGAAACATGCGCATGAGGCTGGACCTCCACGATTTCTGCGAACCGGTCTCTCCCCACTACGACGGAGAGGCGCGGATGTGTCACCTCCGAGGCCGACCGTTCCGTGGCCGACGCAACCCTCCGGGGCGGTCATCTGTCCCAATGACAGGCATGTGAGAGAACCCTGCCGGGTCTCCGAAGGGCGTCGGCTCCGGGAGGCGCCCCCGTCGGAGCGGGAGAGGAGGGGGATGTCATGAGGCTGGACGACGTGGTATCCGACGTACGCCTGGCGTTCCGCGGCTTCCGGAAGGCTCCCGGCTTCACGGCGGCCTCGGTCCTGGTCCTGGGCATAGGGCTGGGCGCGGTGACGCTCATGTTCAGCACCCTCGACTCCGTGGCCCTTCGCCCGCTCCCCTTCGAGGATCCGAAGGAACTGGTGTGGATGTGGGCCACCAGCCAGCAGCAACCCAGGAACTCCATCTCCCACGACAACTACGCCGATTACCGGGCGCGGGTGGACGCGTTCGATGATGTAGCCGCGTTCCTGGTCTTCAGGCCGGCCGCGGTGCTCACCGGGCGTGGGGAGCCCGAGCGGGTGGCCACCAACTTCGTGACGGCGAACCTGTTCCCCCTCTTGGGCGTGCAGCCCGTCGTCGGGCGGGGCTTCGCCGGGTCCGACGGCCTCGCGGGTGCGGACCCCGTGGTCGTCCTGAGCCACGCGCTCTGGCAGCGCCGCTTCGGAGGGGACGTCACGGCCGTGGGTTCCGCCCTCACCATCGACGGGGCGCCGGCGGAGGTGGTGGGCGTGATGCCGGAGGGCTTCGACTATCCCGGCAGCGTGGACCTCTGGCTTCCCTCCCAGGCACACCAGGGGTACGCGCAAGGACGCGGCAACAACAACTTCTTCGCCGTCGGGCGTCTTCGCGACGGCGTGGACATCGCGCAGGCGCAGGCACAGGCCGACGTGGTCGCCCGTCAACTCCAGGAGGCGTACCCCGAGGACAACGAGGGGTGGAGCGTCTTCCTCGTGCCCCTGCACGAGCGTTACTTCGCCGGGGTGCGACAGGCCCTGGTCCTGCTCCTGGGGATCGTGAGCGTGGTCCTGCTCATAGCCTGCGCGAACGTCGCGTCCCTCGCCTTGTCCCGATCGGCCACGCGTCGCAGTGAAGTCGCGGTCCGGCTCTCCCTCGGCGCCTCCCGTCCCAGGGTCGTCCGTCAGCTGCTCACGGAGCACGTGGCTGTGGCCCTCACGGGAGGTGCGCTCGGGCTGGCGTTCGCGGCGGTGGGCATTCGACTCCTCAAGGCCTTCGGGCCGGCGACGCTGCCCCGCCTCGATACGCTGGCCCTGGACGGTCGTGCCCTGATCTTCGCCATGGCGCTGGCCACCTTCACGGGTCTCGTCTTCGGTACGGTGCCCGCCCTGCGCGGAAGCGCCCTGAAGTTGGCGGAGGTGCTCAAGGCGGGTGGCGGCCGCTCCGGGGGGGTGGGCAGAAGCGGCGGACGCGCCACGCTGGTCGTGGCGCAGGTCGCTCTGTCCCTCATGCTCATGACGGCCTCCGGGCTGCTGGTGCGGAGCTTCATGAGCCTGGAGGACGTGGACCTCGGCTTCGACGTGGACCGGCTCCTGATCGCCGAGATCCAGATTCCGCCTGCGACTTCGACGGACCGCGATGAGGCCGTCGCCCAGGCGGTGCAGAACTGGGATGCCATCCGGGGCGCCCTCGCCGCCTTGCCGGACGTCCGTGCACTGGGGGCCATCGACCAGCTTCCGCTGGGGTCCGGCGGAACGTACAACGGCGTCTACGCGCAGGGTCGGGAGCCAGAGCGACGGTCCGACTACGTGCCGGCGGAGCGCCGCTTCATCTCCGAGGGCTACCTGGAGACCTTGGGACTTCCCCTGGTGAGCGGACGCTCGTTCGAGACAACGGACGATCAGGGCTCGGCGTTCGTCACCGTGGTGAGCCGATCCCTGGCCGAGGAGCTCTGGCCCGGTGAAGACGCCGTCGGGCACTTTCTCGTTCTCCCGTGGGATCCCGTCATCCCCCTGGAAGTCGTCGGGGTCGTCGAGGACATGATCGACCAGGGGCCGGGCGCCGAGGCACGGCCGATGTTCTACCTCTCCATGCGGCAGGGCTTCGGGAGCATCGGGGCCCTGAAGGTGGTGATGCGCACGGCGGGCGACCCGCTGACCACGGCGGGCTCGCTCCGGGACGCGGTGTGGGCCGTGGACTCCGACGTGCCCGTGTCGGGCGTCGAGACCATGGGAGGACGCCTCGAGTCCACCGTGAACCAGCCGAGGTTCCGCGCCACGTTGGTGGGGCTGTTCGCCGTGACGGCGCTCCTCCTCGCCGTGCTGGGGCTCTACGCCGTCCTGGCCTTCCAGGTGCGCCAGCGGACGCACGAGATCGCCATCCGGGTCGCGGTGGGGGCGGGTCGGTCCAGCGTCCTCAACCTGATCCTGCGCCGGGGCCTGGTCCTGGTGGGTGCGGGCGTGGCCGTGGGGCTGGCCGGAGGGCTCGTAGCCTCCAGGCTCCTCCAGGGGTTCCTGTTCGGCGTGGGGCCTCAGGACCCCCTGACCCTGGGCGTCGTGACGGTGACCATGCTCCTGGTGGCGCTTCCCGCATCGTTGATTCCGGCGTTCCGGGCCGTGCAGGTCTCTCCCGTGGAGGCCCTCAACACGGAATGAAGTGCGTCCCTCTCCGTGTCCCGTTCACAATCTAGGGGAGTGGTCCGATCTGCCCGAGAGAAACCAGGGTAGAACGGGACTCGCCCACGGGGTGGCGGTGGCCAGGGAGCCGGCGGGGCCGCTGTCCACGGGGCGAAACCGCCCCCTCTCCCCCACCGTAGTGAGGGGTGCGTCCCGTGGCCCCCCTCTCCCAGGAGCTCGATCCGTGCGCGCGATCGCCGTGACGTCTCTCGCGTTGGCCGCCTTCCTCCTTCCCCAGTCCATGGAGGCCCAGGAACCGGGCATCAAGATCGCGGTCGGCGACGTGGGGCTGGGCATCGGTGACGTCCCGCGGCTGGACGGGCTCCGGCTCAACTTCCGCGACCTCCACCTCGTCAGGGCGCGCGGCGTGAACGCCACGATCTGGATGCCTTACGACGAGTCCCGGGGAGCGGTGCAGGGACTGGCGCTCGGTCTTCCCCTCACCGGCGCCCGGACCATGGAGGGAGTGGCGCTGGGCCTGGGCGTGGGCGTGGAGCAGTCCTTCGCCGGCGTGGGCTTCGCGCCCATCGGCCTCGGGGCAGGCGGCCCCATCCGTGGCATCGCCGTGGCAGGCGTGGGCATCGGGAGCGGAGGTGACGTCGAGGGCGTGATGGTGGGAGGCGTGGGCCTCGGCTCGGGTGGGGACATCCGTGGGATCGCGGTAGGCGGCGTCGGCGGAGGTGCCAGCGGCGACCTGACGGGGCTGGCCATCGGGGGCGTGGGCTTCGGCGTGGGGGGGAACCTCACGGGAATCGCCCTGGGCGGTGTCGGCGTCGGGGTGGGAGGGGAGTTGAAGGGTCTGGCCGTGTCGGGCATCGGCGCCGGCGCATCTCGGATCAGCGGCGTGGTTCTCGCCGGCGTGGGAGCGGGCGCGGAGACGGTGCGGGGCGTGGTGATCGCCCCCGCCTACTTCAAGGTTACGCCGGGGGGCACGCTCAGGGGGGTGTCGGTGAGCGCCTTCAATGACCTTCGCCAAGCGAGTCAGCACGGGCTCACGATCGGACTGCTGAACATCGCGGAGGAACTCCACGGCGTGCAGATCGGGCTCATCAACATCGCCCGGAACAAGCGGTCGTTTTCGGTGCTGCCGCTGGTGAACTACCACCGGTGAGGCGCGCGCCTCGCTGGCTCCTCCCGGGGTGGCCTCCGGGGCTCCCCCGTCCCACCCCCCACCTCTGGAAATCGCGACCGGGATCTGCGATATTCAACTTGTGCCGGAACACGGCACCCCGGCGATTTATGGTGATTGCAGCCGGGTGACCAAACTGCTAAACCGCCCGGGGGTTCCGTACGGTGCTGATCGTGCGGAACCCCTTGTCATGTCCAGTCGGTCCCCTTCCTAGCGGCCCGCTTCCCGGAGCAGTCGGTCCGTGAACTCGATGAACTCACGCTCGAGTTCCGCGTTCGCCTCGCCCAGCGCGGGCCCGTAGAATCCGGAGTGCACGCGCCGGACCCGCCCCGAGGGGTCCAGGAAGATCGTGGTCGGGAAGGCGATGGGGCCGTCCAGCTGCGGTTGAGTCTCACGGGGTGAGTCGTCGTCGTTGACGCCGGCGAGCAGCAGCGGGTACTCGATGCCGAACTTCTCGGCGAAGCGCCGCACCAGCGCGCCGTCGACGTCCGGGTCGCCGGTCACCTCGTAGGCCAGACCCACGATCTCCAAACCGCGGTCACGGAACCGGTCGTAGAGCTCTACCATGACGGGCGCGGAGTCGTGACACGTGGGACACCAGGTTCCGAAGATCTCCACGATGACGACCTTGTCCCGGAACCGCTCGTCCAGGTTGCTGACGAAGGTGCCGTCCAGGTCGGGGAAGTCCCACTCGAAGACCGCGGTGGTGTCCACCTCCACCATCTCCGTGGGCGCCTTGAGGTGGGGCGCGCCCGTGGAGCGCACCGCGACGAAGGGTCGCTGTGAGGTGAGGCCGGCGTGGAAGACGCCCCGCAGCGTGTCACCGTCGAGTTCTCCCGTCAGCATGTAGACGAAGGACCCGTCGAAGTGCGACATGACGAACCGGCCGTCCTCGACCCCACCCCAGAACAGCCCCGCATCGCCCGTGTTGGAGATCACGGTGCCCTCCAGGCCGCGCTCGGTCCCGCGCAGCTCCAGAACTCGGGGGCTCGGGCTGACGTCGGGCGTGAAGACGGCGTCCCAGCGTCCCGTGAGCGAGGCAGGCGGGGGCTGTACGGGCCACGCGCCGCGACCGGCCCGGAAGGGGATCGTCCGCGGTCCCCGGTTGCCCACGTTGCGGTAGAATCCCACCAGCGAGTCCGCGCCCACGTGGGCCCGGATGACCGCAGCGTAGTCGCCCATCTCCAGGAGAACCGAATCGCCGGGCAGGGCCCGCACGGCCGAGAACGCATCGCATTGCGCGCCGTTGCACAGCGTGCCCGAAGGGGTCGCATCCGCGGCGAGCTCCATCTGGAACCGGAGCGGGCCACCCGCCAGGTCCAACTGGGCGCGCCACGGTCCGGCGAGCCCTTCCTGTCCGGCGGCGCCCGAGGCCGCGAGACCCCCCGCGACGAGGGCGAGCGCCAAGGCCGGAACGAGTCTTCGGCAGGATCGGAGCGGAGAATCAGTCATGGTACGGCTCGTAGAGTTCGCCGGCCTCGACGCGGAGCGTCAGCGTGTTGCCGGGCCATGGAAGGGGGCAGGGAAAGCGCGGATTGTAGGCGCAGAAGGGGTTGCGCGCGCGGTTCAGGTCCATCCGGTAGCGCGTGCCGCCCAGGGGTTGGAGCACCACGAAGCGCCCGGGCGGATACGTCTCGGCCCCGCTGGTGCCGTCCCGGAAGAAAACGGTGACCTCGGACTCCTCGGACCCGGGAATGGGGATGCGATACGCCGTGAGCGTCACGTCCTCGTCGAGGACGCGCCCGGTGAACCTGCCCGCCAGGGACGCCGTGATCTCCACGCCGTCGAGCCCCAGCATGGGCCGATCCGCCGCGCGAGCGGGGCGCTGCAGTTCGCCGACCACCACCAGGTCCGCCCGATACGGAAACCAGCCGGGATGCTCCACCTCGCCGGTCACGGGGGCGAAGACGGTCACGATGTCGGCCCTGGGTGACGAACTCACCCGCAGCCGCCAGTCGCCCAGGGCGACCTCGCGATTGCGTGGCACGGCGCGCCGCCCGTCCTCGGTGCGCAGCGCGAGGCCGCGCAGGCCCTTGGAGAGCGTGGCGGTGGGCGCCCCACGAAGCTCCGCCTGTCCCTGGGGACCGAACACCAGGTCGCCGCTCAGCGGCCCATGGAAGACCGCAGCGTACGGGGACGACGCGGAGGTACGCAGCCACTCGGCGTAGTCCGCCCGTTCCCTCTGCGCATCGGCGGGGATCTGGGCGGCGAGGAGGCCGGGCGCGACGAGGCAAGCGAGGAGGGTTCGTCCGATCATGGCTCCGCCATCGACGCTTTCAGCGCCGGGCCGTAGGGAGGGCGGTGCAACCCCCGATCCGTGATGATTCCCGTCACGAGGTCCGCGGGCGTAACGTCGAACGCGGGACTCCAAACCGGAACCGTCGCCGGAGCCGTGAGGACACCCATGCCCCGCCGAACCTCGTCGGGGTGACGGTGCTCGATGGGGATGTCCGCGCCGGTCGCCGTCCCGAGATCCACGGTGGATGTAGGTGCCAGAACGTAGAACGGCACCCCGTGGCGGCGCGCCAGCACCGCCAGGCCGTAGGTGCCCACCTTGTTGGCCACGTCACCGTTGGCCGCGATGCGGTCTGCGCCCACCAGCACGACATCCGGCGCGTGCGTGGAGAAGAGGGCCGCCGCGGCGTTGTCCGCCAGCACCGTCACCTCGATGCCCGCACGCTGCAGTTCCCAGGCGGTGAGTCGGCTTCCCTGGAGGAGGGGGCGGGTTTCGTCGGCGTAGACCGAAACGCTCATCCCGCGCTCATGGGCGACGTAGACAGGCGCCAGCGCCGTCCCCATGCCTCCGGTGGCCAGTGCGCCGGCGTTGCAGTGGGTGTGAACCCGGGCCCCGTCTCGCAGAAGGTGCACGCCGTGCTCGCCGATGCGCCGGCACATGGCGACGTCCTCGTCCCAAATGGCCTGTGCCTCGGCGTGGAGGGTGTCGGCCAGGGCGCTCCCTCCGTCTGCCGAGTCGGAGACTTCGCGCATCCGCTTCAGCGCCCACGCCAGGTTCACCGCGGTGGGTCGCGCGGTCTCCAGGTGGTCACACCAACGGCCCACCGCTCCGGCCAGTCCGACGGCGTCAGACGCCTCCCGCCGGGCCAGGGCCGCCACGCCCATGGCCCCGACGATGCCGATGAGGGGCGCCCCCCGGACCCGAAGGGACCGGATGGCCTCGAAGACCTCGTCGACCGTGGACAACTCGACCTCGACCTCCGCTTCGGGGAGCCGGGTCTGGTCCAGGACGAAGACGGACGCCCCCTCGGGGCCCCATCGGACGGTTGCGGGATGCAGAAGACGCATGGTGAAAGCTACCACCCCAACGGGCAGGCGGGCCGCCCCCCCGTCGGAATGGCTACCGCGCCACTGCCAACGGAACGCGGACCTCGGTCCGCTCCCACGAAAGCACCAGGTCCGCGCCCTGGGCCGTCCGGTCGAGAGCCACGGTGAACTGGTCCACGACCTCGTCGGTCGTGTGGGTCGGAACGTCCACGCGCAGGACGTCGCCCTCGGGGTCGTACCCCGGGACGAACCGCCCGGTGGCCTCGTCCATCCGGTTCGTGCCGTCCAGTCCGAGCTCCGGGCTGAATCGGATCGACCATGAGGTCGCGCCCGGGACGGTGAAGATCGAATACGTGCCGGCCTCGAGCCGCTTCCCCGCGACCATGAGTGGGCCCGTGGTGGTGAGCTCCGTCGCTTCGTTCGCGCCGGTGCGCCAGACTTCGCCGAAGGGCACCAGGTACGTGGTCGAGTCTCCCGCAGCGCCGAAGACCGCGCGGCCGCGCATGTAGGGACGCCCGTAGGTGACCTTCACGTAGGTGTCGCCCATGAGAAGCTTGGCGATGCCCACGGGACTCGGCCGGCGCGACGGATGCAGGTCCTGTGCGGAGGCGGGGACCGACGTCGCCAGGGTGGCGGCCAGGGCGAGAGCGGCGGCAGTCCAGCGGGCGGTCAGGATGGTCGAACTCTTCCGGGGGGCAAGCGGGTGCTGATTCATGGGTGCGGCATCTCACAGATGGGAGGGGTTCTGGGGCGCCGGGGGCGGCCACGCGGAAAGACGATGGGCACGGGCGAGGTCGTGGGCAAGACCGTGGTCCGAGCCTCAGAGGTTGATTCGGTACTGGCCGGACCTCGCGCGGCCCTGATCCTGCGGGGCCGCCAGGCCGAACCGGCCCCAGCGGCCCGGGCTCACCTCTACCTCCCCGGAGGCGGCACCCTCCGCTTCGTGGCCTGCTCGAAGGCGTAGGCCAATTCCAGCAGGCGGGGCTCGGTGCAGGCCCGGCCCGTGAAGCCCACGCCATAGGGCTGGGGCCGCGGTACCCATCCGTCAGGGAACGCGGGACCGGACTCGTTGGGCACGAAGCCGAAGGGTACGATCACCGTCGGATACCCTGGCTTGGCCGCGATCCCGGCACTGCTGGAACCGGCGAACAGGAGTGCGTCCAGCTCCAACGCCTGGATGACCTCGTCGATGCCATGTGCGCCGTTGAGGCGGATGTCCCGGGCGCGGTCGGCCTCGTAGGTGGCGCGGTCCCGCTCGAGATCGAGCGCATCGGCGATGTCCAGACGCGCCTGCTCGTACTTCATGGAACCGGCGGAACGGTGGGCCAGATTCCACTCCCGAAGTTCGGTCAGCGACTTCACCGGAGCGTCGTCGCCCAAGGAGGCCAACCACAGGTTGAAGTCCCGCTTCATGCCGTAGTCCAGCACCATGCTCCGTCCATTGAGCATGAGGTTCTCGGCCTCGTCCTGATCCAGGATGCTCGGGATGTCGGCAGGGTCCACGATGACGGCGCCCTGCTGCTGCAGGACGACCATGACCGTGTCCATCATGGCCCTGGCGGCGTCGGACATGCCGCCGCGCCAGCTGTCCGACCCCGGCACCTGCACCGAGTCGTAGTACATGGCCCGGGGGATGCCGATGCGCGCGCCCTGGAGACCGTCGGCCTTCAGGAAGACGGTGTAGTCGGCGTTGGCGGGTGCCTCACACGCCGACATGGCCGGATCGTTGGGATCCGTCCCGTCCCCTTCGAGGGCGCCGAGCATGATGGCGGCGTCGGTGACCGTGCGGGCCATGGGCCCGGGGGTGTCCTGATCCGCCGTGATGGGAATGACGCCGTATCGACTGACCCGCCCCACGGTGGGCTTGATGCCCGCCAGCATGTTCTGGTTGGACGGTGAGAGGATGGAGCCCGACGTCTCGGTGCCCACGTTGGCGGCCCAGAAGCTCATGGAGGTCCCGATGCCCGAACTGGAGCCGCCGGTGGCCATGACGGGCCGTCCGTCGTTGCGGCCTTCGCGCGGATCGCGCCTGGGGTCGTAGGGATTCCGGCCGTACCCACCCAGGGCGCTGTAGTTGGTGGGCATGCCCGACGCCATGAAGTTGGCCAGCTCCGTGAGGACCGTCTTGGCCAGGATGATGGCCCCCGCATCCTCGAGGTTCCTGGTGAGCGTGGCCTCGTAGGGGGGCGTGAACCCTTCGAACGCCAGGGCACCACCCGTCGTGTGCATGTCCGTGGTGTGGATGTTGTCCTTGAGGGCCACGGGGATTCCGTGGAGCGGCCCGCGCACCGTGCCCGCCGCCCTCTCCCGGTCCAGGGAGTCTGCGATCTCGAGGGCCCGGGGATTCACCTCGATGGTGGCGTTCACGCCTTCTTCGTACATGGCGATGCGCATGAGGTGCGCCTCCACCAACTCCCGGGAGGTGACCCTTCCTTCAGCCAGGGCTGCCTGCATCTCGGGGATGGTGGCCTCCACCACGTCGAAGCGCGCGGCGCGGTCCACCGACGGGGTGCAGGAAGCGAGAACGGAGAGGCACAGCGCCAGGGTGGGCGCTGGGAATCGGCGGGTGGCGGCGTTCATGGCAAGACCTCGGAATAGCCCGGATGTCAGGGGTGCGTGGGTAGCAACGTGGGTGCCGCGGCACGAATCGGCCAGATGGGAGATGCTGCCTGATGGCGACCCCCGCCTCGACGGTCCCGAGGTCAGCGATTCTCTGGGCCGGTGCGGGCCGCCTCGGTGTTCGCGCGAATCTCGAACGCCACGAAGACCAAGGACAGAACCACCCCGACTCCGGTCAGAGTCTCACGCACCGCGTCCTGGTTCATGGGATCCTCTGGTCAGGGGGGTAGGTCTGACCCGGACCGCTAGCGGCCTGGGCCGGGTGTCGTGTAGACACTGAATCGGTGAATTCTCACCTGGCCGGACCGCAGTGAACCGAGCCCGGTACTTGAGTCAATCTCAAGGCCTCCCTGCGGAGGTTCGACCTCGATCTCAAGTAGCCCGTATCGATCCGGCGGAAGGGTGATCATCTCCCATCGATAATCCGAGAGTGAGTCGACCGGGCTTGGCAATCCGATCTCCTGGCTACCCGTCTCGCCGAGTACACGAAAAACACCGTCGGTTTCCGGCGACACCCGGTACTCGAGCAGGAGATGGTAGGTGACCTCGGGATCAGTCAAGTTCCAGTCGATCCTAGAAAGCGCCCCGCCTGATCGACCGCGTCCGCGCACCACGAGATCCCATCGATTGGTGTCGACCTCCGTCCCCGGGAGACCGAGCCATTCGCGCCTCCCGTCCCAGAACCCGCCCGAGAAATCCTGCTCGATGACCCGTGTACCGAGCTCGACGATCTCCGCCAACTCCTCGGCTTGCGCGACAGGTCGGGTCAGGCGCGACTTGCCGTCAAATTGAAGGGGTACGGCATTGTCGCTGACCACCCCCCCAATCAACCGCGGAAACCCGCCGGCCGCGTAGCGCCAGTTCTTGGCGTAGGCTGACAACCCGATGCGGTTGCCCACCAATCGATTCCGGATCAGTACGGGTTCCGACCGATCTTTGATCTCCATCCCGATGTTACCGTCTTCCACGAGATTGTCGGATACGATTGGTGAACTCGACTCCCCAATGGACACGCCCTTGTCCCCGGACTTGAGCATTTGGTTGCCGCGGATCAGCGGGGATGACCCCATCAGGTCAATGGCGTCATTGGCGCTGGAGACAAACAGAGAACGT
>DATHZE010000157.1:0-3893 GCA_035458765.1 Longimicrobiales bacterium | reverse complement strand
AAGGGGCAGGTGTGTGCGTTGCATGGTGAACCTCGAACATGAAGGGAGGGAGACGGGCCAGGGTCCGAGGACCCCGGCCAAGGGGTAGGTCCATCTCGACCGGCGACCCTCGTGTCCCGGGGTCGGGAGGATCGGCTACTTCATCTGCACGAGTACGTCCAAGTCCACGTGCCAGTAGGTGGAGACGCCGTTGACGTCGCACCAGGCGCGGTTGTGGGGGTAGGGGCGCGTGTACATGCGCCACAGCCCACCGCCGAGGTCCTCGCGGACGACGTCGTCCGTCCCCGGATATGCGGCTGCCGAGAAGCGAATGCCCGTGGTGCAGACGAACGCGGCGTTGACGGTCGTCGTCTGGTTGGCTCCCCACCCGAAACTGACATCGGTCACCGAGAATACGCCGCTCCCGGCGGGCGACTCGGTGTCGTCCAGGTGCGGGGCGTCGCTCAGATGCCGGACCGCCAGCGTAAGGGTGGCGGCTCGGGGGGCGATATCGGCGCACTGGGCCTTCCGGACGGTGGTGTACGCCGGTGCGAGGTACGTGAGGTCGGCCGTCCAGGAGCCCCAAACCCCGCAAACGTCGTCCTGGTAGATCCCCTTGCCGTCGCTGACCAGGCTCATGCCACCGCTGTTGATGGTGAAGTCGGCGCGCTTCGTCGTTCTGCCACCCTTGGCGAACGAGGGCTCGGGCGTGAGAGGATCGGTGGCGGGCGACTCGGTGCAGCTCGCCGCGAAGAGCAGGGTGAGTGTGAGGAGGGCCTGACGGGTCATGGAGAATCTCCTTGTGATAAGGACGGAGAGGGGGTTCCTCTTCCGGGGTGAGGGCGGACTCTACGGGGGACGTCTTCCGTTGCTCTTCCGGTCCTCTTCCTCTGCGTCTCCCATCGGACCCTTGCGCGGGGCGGCGCGCAGTGGGCATATGGAGGTCGCCAATGGGGCGGGGGCGACTCACAGGCCTCTGCCTCCCAACCACTTGCGACGGCCCAGGGGGCGGCTCGAGGCTACGCTTCGCAGATGATCCGATTCCGGCTGTTCGGTCCCATCGAGTTGGAGCGCCCGGGCGGGGGCCCGACCGCGGCGGTGCTGGCGATGTCCAAGGCTACCGCCCTTCTGGCCCTTCTGGCCGTGGGTGGCATGCGGCTGTGGCGCCGCGACCGCCTTATCGCCCTCCTTTGGCCGGAGCTGGACGACAAGCGCGCCCGCAACGCCCTCAGCAAGGCCATCCACACCTGCCGCCAGGTCCTTGGCAAGGATGCCTTCGTGACCAGGGGAGTGGAGGAGATCGGCCTGGATCCGGGTCGATGGTGGTGCGACGTCGCGGCGTTCCTCGCAGCGCTGGAGCGGGGGTCCCGGGAGGAGGCGCTCGAGTTGTACCGGCGGGGGGAGCTGCTCGAGGGCTTCCACGTTTCCGACGCCCCCGACTTCGAGCACTGGCTGGATTCCGAGCGGTACCGGCTTCGGGCGCAGGCCCTGCAGGCGACCCTGGCCCTGGCGGACGAGGCGGAGCAGGAGAGAGACCTCGCTTCGGCGGCCGTCTACCTGGAAGTCGCCTGTGGCCACCAGCCCAGGGACGAGACGGTCCTGCGCCGGCTGCTCTCGGTGCTGGACGGGTTGGGCGATCGCGCCGGCGCACTGAGCGCGTATGCCCGGTTCGCCGAGCGGCTAGCGCATGACCTGGACGCGGAGCCGGCGCCCGAGACCCGGGCGTTGGTGGCCAGGATCCGCGAGCGATCCGTCGCCGCCGAAGGCTGGAGTCCACCCACCCCTGCCGCGGCTCCGTTCCCCGCCGGGTCTCCACCCCGGGAGGGCGATGGGGCGCCCGCCCCGCCGTCAGACTCCACCCCGCGCCGCGCCGGACGACGGAGATGGCTCGGCCGCGGGCAGTTGGTGGGTGTGGCCCTGGCATCGGTGGCCGTTGCGCCGTGGCTGGTGGGCCTTCGCGCCGGCCTTCGGCCCACGGGAGTCGGGAATCGCGTGCTGGTGGCCCCGCTCGTCAACCGGACCGGTGACTCCGCCCTGACGTACGTGGGGGAACTGACCGCTGACTGGGTGGCTCGAGGCCTGGAGGGGACGGACCTCATCGAGGTGGTGGACCAGCTCTCCGTGGTGCTGGCGGGCCGCGACGTGGAGGCGGCTCCGGAGGGAGCGTCCGATGCGGCGAGGGCGTTGGCTCTGGCCCGCGCGGCGGGGGCGGGCTTCGTTGTGTCGGGAGCGATCTATCAGGTGCAGGATTCGCTGATCTTCCAGTCCGAGATCCTCGACGTCCGACGAGAACGACGATTGTCCAGGCTGGAGCCGGTGATCACTTCGGCAGACGCATGGACCACCGGTGTCGTGAGAACGCGGGAAGTGGTCTCCGGCGCGCTTGCCTCGGTCTTCGACGTGAGCCTGGCCTCCATCAGCGCCCCGGGGAGCTCGCCGCCGACGTTGGCAGCTTACCGCGAGTTCCGCGCGGGATTGGAGCTCTTCACCGGGCCCGACCCTCAGGCCTCGTTGCTACACTTCGACGCCGCAGCGCAGTTGGACACCACGTTCAACCAGCCCCTGATATGGGCGTGGTTCGTTCACCTGAACGCAGGCCGGGTGGCGTCGATGGATTCACTGGCCCGTCGACTCGAGGCCCGGCGCGCCCGGCTCACGCCAATCGATCGGCATGCCCTCGGGTACATGCTTGCAGAGAACGCTGGGGACCTCGGAGCATCGCATCGGGAGGCGCGGGCCGCGGCGGACCTGAGCCCTGGCTCAGAGTGGAGCAACAACGCAGCCAACTACCCCCTGGCGCGGAATGAAGTGCGCGTGGCGCTGCGGTATCTTCAGCAGGTGGACCCGGAGCACGGCTGGGCCCGGACCTGGAATCCTTATTGGATCGCCCTTTGCCAGGCTCTGCACGTCGTGGGGCGCTACGATGACGAGTTGGACGCCACGCGGCGGTGGTTCCGCCTCGTGCCGACGTCGGACGTGCGGTACAACGAGGCACGTGCGCTCATTGCCCTGGGTCGCCTGGACGAGGCCGCGCTCGTCATCGAGGAGATGAAGAATCTGGCGCCGTCGCCGTTCAACGCACTCGGGTACCTCCTGGGCGGCCTGGGTGCCGAGTATGCCGCCCACGGCTACCCAGACGAGGCGGCTCGGGCCTTCGAGGAGGCGGTGGCCGCGTACCGATCGATGTCCGACGAGTGGTGGGTGCGTTGGCGTCGCGGTGCCGACGACCCCCGGCGGGCCTTCGAGGAGGCCGAGGTGCTCTACCAAGCGGGAGAATTGGACCAGGCCCGTGTGCTGTTCGACTCCTTGGCGGCAGCGCCAGGCTCGGACGGCGTGCGGGTCTACACGTCTCTCCCGGCGTACCGGAGACTCATCGGCGCGCGGGAGGGGGGAGGCGGCCGCGTCCTGGGTGCGGAGGGGGATTCCACGGGGGCCGTGGGGCTCGACCGATACGATGAGGCGCGCATCGCCGCCGCCCGGGGCGACTTTGCGGGAGCGGTAGCGCTGCTGCGGGCGGAGTTCGAGGCCGGCACCACCCTCCGGCTTTCGCTTCTGGTGCACCGAGATCCCGAGTGGCGCTTGCTGCGAGACTATCAGCCGTTCCAGGAGTTGGTGACCCCCCGGTAGAGGGCGCGGCCGACCGCCGCCGCGTCCCGCGCCCCATCGTCGCCGGGCTGGTGCCGGTACCCGGCCGAGCGGTGGGTGAGTGACCAGCGTGTCGAGCGCCACGACCGAGAGCACCGGGTCCCACACCATGCCGGCCGCGACCACGACCTCCCCAATCGGTCCGCCATGCAGCAGAGCGTGCAGCCTTCCGATGACCAGGGAGGCATCTCAGGAGCCCAGGCTCACCGCAAGCTGAAGGATGCCTTCACGGGAAAAATGTTCCACACGAGGATCTCGGCCGAGGACTT
>DATHZE010000156.1:0-2496 GCA_035458765.1 Longimicrobiales bacterium | reverse complement strand
CCCCCCCCCCTCGACGTTCAGGATCCCGGGACTACCGGGCCGCCAGGCGCGAGTGCTTTCGCCCGTAGCCCCAGTAGATGACACCCCCCATGCAGAGCCAAAGGACGAATCGGAGCCAGGTGACCGCAGGCAGCTGGGTCATGAGGTAGAAGCAGCTGAGAGCCGCCAGGATCTCCACGAAGGGCGACCCGGGCACCCGGAAGGGCCGCGCCCGACCCGGATCCCTCACGCGCAGAACCAGAACCCCCAGGGAGACCAGGACGAACGCGAAGAGCGTCCCGATGTTGGTGAGCTCCACCATTTCGTTGATGTTGGCGAAGGCGGACAGAACGCCCACGAAGACGCCCGTGAGGATGGTGGTGACGTGGGGTGTTCGGTACTTGGGGTGGACCTTGGACGCCCAGTCGGGAAGCAGACCGTCCCGCGCCATGGAGAAGAAGATCCGGGGCTGACCATACTGAAAGACCAGCAGCACCGAGGTCATGGCGACGACTGCCCCGATCCCTACGACGAGGCGAGCCGTGGCGATGAGGCGCGCACCACCACCCGAGAGCTCCAGGGCGGTGAGCATGGGTTCGGCGGTGCCCAAGCGGTTCCAGGGAGCCATCCCGGTCATGGTCACGGCGACCAGCATGTACACCACCGTGCAGATGACCAGGCTCATGAGAATGCCGAAGGGCATGTTCTTCTGGGGATCCCTGGTCTCTTCTGCGGCCGTGGAGACGGCATCGAAGCCGATGTAGGCGAAGAACACGATGGCCGCCGCCGATCCGATTCCCTTCCAGCCGTTGGGCGCGAACCCGCCGAACTCGGTGAGGTTGTCCGGGTTGAAGAAGCGGAAGCCCACCGCGATGAAGAACCCGATGACCGCCAGCTTCAGGATCACCATGGCCGTATTGAAGCGCGCCGACTCCTTCACGCCTCGCACAAGGAGCACGGTGATGAGGGCGACGATCCCCACGGCGGGAAGGTTGAAGACGATGGGAATCCCGGCCACGTGAGGCGCCGTGGCGATCGCCGACGCCAGATAGGCATCCAGTCGACTCAGGGGCGCTGCGGCTTCGGACAACTGGTGTGCGGTCCGGTAGTCGATGGCCATCCACGCGGGGATGTGGAGCCCGAAGGAGTCCAGGAGGTCCACGAAGTACCCCGACCACGAAATGGCCACCGCCACATTGCCGATGGCATACTCGATGATGAGGTCCCATCCGATGATCCAGGCCACCAACTCGCCCATGGACGCATACGCGTACGTGTAGGCGGAGCCCGAGACGGGGACCATGGCGGCGAACTCGGCATAGCACATGGCCGCCAGGGCGCACGCCAGGGCCGTGATCATCATGGAGACGACGATGGCGGGGCCCGCGCCAAGATGCTCCGAGCCTCCCGCGATGGCCGATCCCGTGGCGGTGAAGATACCGGCGCCGATGACCGCACCCACCCCGAGGAAGGCCACCGCCCAGGGGCCCAGCGAACGACGGAGGGTCCCCTCGCCGGTGGCGGAGGATTCGGCCTGCAGAAGCGCGATGGACTTCCGACGCAGGAGACTCATGGCCGCACAAGATGGCGCTTCGGAACCCGGCGCACGAGGGGGAGCAACTCTCCGCCCACCAGGGGCGGTCCAAGAGGCGTCCGTCCACCTCAACCCCACGCATCATGAACCGCTCCGTCACTCCGACCCTGGGGATCCTCCTCGCCGTCGCCGCATGCGCCGACCAGCCCGACGCAGACTCCGCCCGGATCTGGACGGAGTTCGACTCCGCCGGGGTGACCGTGGTCGAGAACCGGGTCGGGGAGTTGGACGACGCGGGCTGGGCCGTGGGCACTCGGCCGGAGTTGGTCATCGGGGGCTTGGAGGCCCCCGAGGAAACCCAGCTCTTCCAGGTGGGCGGAGCCACCCGCCTCGCCGACGGACGGTTGGCCGTGGGGTCGGCGGGCACCCACGACGTGCGGGTCTTCTCCCCCGAGGGAGCCCTTCTGGCCCGTTTTGGCGCCGAGGGAGACGGACCCGGCGAATTCCGTGACGTGACCCTGCTGGGGCGCTACGAGCCCGACACGCTGGTGATCTTCGACGCGTCGGCATCGCGAATAAGCCACCTTACCCCGCAGCAGGGTTTTCTCGGGTCGGTGGCGGTGGAATGGGGCGGCAACGGATACGCCGTAGGACGGGACCTCCTGGACGACGGGTCCATCCTCATCGGAGGAGGCATGTCGTTCAGTTCCTCGGGCGGATTCAGCACCGGCGTCATCCGACCCCGATCCACCTTCGGGTGGGTGGACCGCGACGGGACGAACATGCTTGCGCTGGGTGACTTCACGGCGGCCGGAATGTTCGCCCGCGCCGACAACCGGGGCTTCATGGCACGAAGCCTGCCCTTCACCGCGGTGACCACCACCACGGCGGGGCGGGACGGGGTATGGCTGGGCACGGGCGAGCGCTGGGAAGTGGGCTTCCACAACATGGATGGCACCCTGGTGCGCCTGGCCAGGACCGAC
>DATHZE010000155.1:0-4074 GCA_035458765.1 Longimicrobiales bacterium | reverse complement strand
CGTGCGCCCCAGCTACTGGCGGCCCTACGACGGTGGCGTGCCCAACGAGGCCCGGGTGGATCAGGTGCTCGCATGGTTGCGCTATCCCGCAGCCTATCGGCCCCACATGATCACGCTCTATATGTCCACGACCGACGCGGTGGGGCACGCCTATGGGCCCGACAGCCCGGAGATGGCGTCGGCAGTGGCCAGCGTGGATGCCGCCATCGGCCGTCTGGCGACCGGCATCGACGCGCTGGACTTCGCGAGCCAGGTGACCCTCATCGTGGTGGCCGACCACGGGATGGACGGCTACGACGTGACGGGACGGAGGTACGTCGCGGATGTCACGTCGCTTCAGGGGGTCACCATCCCCAACTCCGGGCCCGCCGCCAACCTCCATGTGGAGGGTGGGCCCGCTGCAGCGGAAGCGCTCCGCGACGCAGCCGATGCGCTTCCCGGAGTGGCGGCATACCTGCGGCACGACGTCCCGTCCCGGCTGCATTATCGTGCCGACCCGCGCATCGGTGACGTGGTTCTGGTCGCCGACTCCGGCGTGGTCGTTTATCCGGCCAACGATCGCCCCGAGTCACCGGGGTGGACGCATGGGTGGGACAACGCCCTCCTCAGCATGCGCGCCCTCTTTGTCGCCCGGGGTCCGTCCATCCCCAAGGGCCGGATCCTGGAGCCCTTCGAGTTGATCCAGGTCTACCCGTTGGTGACGAGGATCCTGGGCATCGCTCCAGGGCCCGGCATCGATGGGGACGCCTCTTTCTGGAACGGCATCCTGGGGGGCTGAGGGTAGGTCAGAAGGTGCCGTAGGCTCGATGTTCCGGACGAGGGTGTGACACGCGCCCGGCGCTCGTCGACGACTTTTGCCGTTGCGCCCTTATCGGAGCACCACGACCTCCGACACGAACAGGATCTCGGCAAAGGTCCTGCCCAGCGCTGTGCTGGAGAAGTCCCGCATGGGGGAGCCGCCGTTCCATCCCACCGTGTCGCCCTCGCTCACTCCCGTGGCGGGCGCCGCCAGCCACTCGGTGGTGTCGCCGGACTGGACCTCGAGATAGACGTAGGCACCGGCCGGGATGGCCTGCTTGACGAGCCCCTTCCGCTCGGTCACGACCTGCGAGGTCGCGGGCCCATTCCCAGGCGCGTTTTGGCCGGTCGTCTGGAAGGCGCCGGTGAAGAAGAGTTCATCGAAGCTGCGGTCCAGCGCCGGGCTGCGGAAGCTTCCCATGCTCACCATGTCCGGCGCCGCCACGGTATCTCCCACCGATAGGTTGGCCGGAGGTCCGGCCACCCAACGCTCCGTTCCCCCCATCGCCAGGCGCACGTACATGTATCCGCCTCCATCCAAGGCCTCGAGGACCACGCCGGTGACTCCGTCCGGGATGGCGGGTCCTTCGTCGGGGAGCGCCCTGGCTTCGACTACGGGGTGACCCTCGGGAAGCCGAGGCGTGACGGCCTCGTCGTAAGCGGGAACGCTGGAAGATCCGGCGCAGGCAGCCCCGAGGACCGAGACCAGGAGAATGACGCCACGGGGGGCGGGTGCGAGGTGAGGCATGGCTTGGGCAGAAGAGGTCGGGAGGTTCGTGGCACGTCCCTTAAGATGCGGATCGAGGAAGCAGGCCGCTGTGGGGAGATCTCCCGACCGCTGGGGCGGGAAACTTCCATCAGCGCGAGTCCGTGTTGGACGGACTGGTGTCGCATCCGCCCTGCTTCCCTGCAGGCGGAGGGCTTTTCCCGATTGACAGCGTTTCCGACGCCGGTCCACGTTTCGACGGTTACCGAACGACCTGCCTCGAGCTCGGGCCGACAGCCATGTACTCCACAGATCGACGCACCGGGGACGGCGCCCCAGGGTGGATCGCCACGGCACTGGTGACGGCGTTTTCATTCCTGTTCGCCACCTCGAAGATCCACAATTTCGACGTGTGGTGGCATCTGCGAACCGGGGAGTGGATCCTCGAGAATCGCACGGTCCCGAGCCTCGACCCGTTCTCGTTCACCACGGCGGGCGACTCGTGGGTGGCCCACTACTGGCTCAGCGATGTGCTGTTCGCGTTGGTGCACAGGGCGGCTGGGGTCGATGGGCTGATCATCCTGTGTGCGTTGGTGGTGGCGGCCGCGTTCGCGGTCCTGCACCGGGTCATGGTACGCCGGGGGATCGACCCCTTTCTCGCGGCCGGCCTTCTCGGGGTAGCGGTGGTGGCTGCGCGGTTCCGGTTCATGGCGCGACCCCACGTGTTCATGTTCCTCTTCGCCGCGATCTTTCTGGCCGTCCTCGATTCCGACACGCGGAGACGGCCCCGGCGCCTCCTCTGGCTCCTGCCGGTCATGCTGCTGTGGGTGAACATGCACGCGAGCTTCGTGCTCGCGCTCGTGTTCACGGGAGCACTGTTCGCCGAACGGACGGCGCTGTGGGCGCTTCGCCGTCGGGGTCCCGAAGATGCGCCGGAGCCTTTCCCGGCGTGGATCGGCGGCGTCCTCCTCGGCCTGATCGTCCTGACGCTCGCGTCGCCCTTCGGGACGGCGCTGCCCGCGTGGGTGCTCCGCGACTTCACTTCCCACGCCGTGACCCGCTCCTTTGAGCTCCAGGAGCACATGGCCCTGGCGTGGGGCGAGCGGCCGCTGGTCTGGGGGCTTCTGTTCGCAGCGCTGGCCAGCTTCGGCATCGCGGGGCGGAGGAGCAGGATCTCCGACGTGTTGGTCGCCGCCTCCCTGGCGGTTCTGGGGCTCCGGTCCGTCCGGTTCGCCGCCCTGGCCTCCATGGTTTTCGCCGTGAGCATCGGGACCAACCTGGCACCCTGGTTCCGGACGCTGTTAGGGCGACGCGCTGCATGGACCTGGACGCCGCTGAAGTCCGCCGTGGGCACGGCGGCCCTCGTCCTCGCGGGACTCCTGGCGTTCCGGGCGACGTACACGCCCGACAAGGTCTTCCAGTTCGGCCTGGGGGTGGTCGAGAGCCGGTACCCCACGGCCGCCACGGCGTATCTGAAGGACCTCGATGTCCGGGGCAACGTCGTGAACACGTGGGAGTTCGGGGGCTACCTGCTCTGGTTCGCGCCAGGCCTCAAGACCTTCGCCGACGGGCGGACCCTCGACGGGCACATGGACGCCGTGGAGAAGACCAGGGTCATGGCCGCGGCCGAGTTGGTCGCCTATGTCCAGGCCAACGACGTCCAGGCCGTCGTGGTGAAGCGGGGCGACGAACCGTGGGGTGGCTTCGCGTCGTCGTCTCCGCTGTTCAGGGCAGTCTTTCTCGACGACCAGGCGGGCGTCTACCTCCGGCGGGACCTCTTCGACCGACTGGCGCAGGAGGGTCGCGTTCAGGACTTCCGCTGGATCCGACCGGACGCCTGGGACGTGGCATATCTGGATACGTTGGCTGTCGGTGACGACGCCGAGGAGGTCGAGGCGGAGCTCCGGCGGGCGGTCTCCCTCTCGCCCGGTGGCTTCCAGCCGGCCTACCTGCTGGGTTGCTTCCTGCAGGCTCAGGGGCGGGTCGAGGCGTTGGACGCCTTCGAGGCCGCGGCCGCGGCCAACCCGTCGCTGGCGTTTACCCATTACCGCCTGGGGCTCCGGGCAGCCCGGTTCGCGCTCAGCGTCCAGGCGTGGGATCGCGCAGCGGCCATGATCGAGCGCGCCCTGCCGTTCTCCGCCGACGGAGAGTCCTACTTCATCTTGGGGACGGCGGCCCAGATGGCGGGACGGCCAGGTGACGCGGAGCGGGCTTTCCAGAACGCTCTGAAGGAGGACCCCGGGAATCCGAACACGCTGGTCAATCTCGGATTCCTCTACGTGGACAGCCAACGGCCGGAGTTGGCGATCCAGACGTTCACCGCTGCCCTTCAGGCCGACCTGAACAGCGAAAACGCGCTCTACGGGCTGGCCCTGGCCAACCAGAACACTGGCGCGTCAAGCCGGTCGGCTGAACTCTGGCATGCCTTCCTGGAGCGTTTTCCGGACAGCCGCTGGGCGCCGAACGCCAGGCGCTTCCTGGAACAGACCGGCGTCCCGCCGGACCTGTAGGGAATTGCCCCACCGACTCGGCGTCATGTTCCTACGGGGGAACACGGGTCTCCCCCGTCT
>DATHZE010000154.1:0-8913 GCA_035458765.1 Longimicrobiales bacterium | reverse complement strand
CGGGGTACTCGCGGAGGCGTCGGCAACTCTGCTCCGCGACTTCTTTCGGGAGCGGCGATGAGGTGTTGGCGGGCTTGGCCGGTCGTCGTGGCTGGGGCGCTCACCGGTTGCTCGGTTGTGGGGGCTCCGGCAGGGGGGCCGTCCCCGCGCCCTGGGCCTGCGGTGGCCGACACCGTCTCCGTCCGTTCCCGACCGGAAGCTCGGCGCATCGGAGTCGAGGGCGGGCCCACGCGGCGCTTCCGTGAGGTTCGAGGCGTCTGGGTGGTGCGCACGTCCCTCTCCACGCCCGAGGAGGTGCGGGCGATGGTGGCTCGCGCCGAAGCCGGGGGCTTCAACACCCTGCTGGTTCAGGTTCGCGGGCGTGGTGACGCCTACTACGACTCGAGATGGGAGCCCCGGGGGGAGTCCTTGGGGGGCAGGGTGGACTTCGACCCCCTGGATCTCGCCATCCGAGAGGCCCACGCCCGAGGCATGGCGGTCCACGCATGGGTGAACACCCACCTGGTGTGGAGCGGTCCCACCTGGCCGGTCAGTCCCCACCACATGGTGAACACCCACCCGGAGTGGCTCTCTGTTCCCCGAGCCCTGGCGCGAGAACTCTGGGACGTGGCGCCCGAAGAGCCACGCTTCAGGGAATCCCTCCTGCGGCATGCCGCGATGTATCGGGAAACCGTGGAAGGCATCTTCTCGAGCCCCTCCGATCCTGCGGTTCAGGACCGCGTGTACGACGTCTGGATGGACTTGGCGAGCCGGTACGAACTGGACGGAATACACTTCGACTACGTTCGATTCCCGTCAGGGCAATACGACTATTCGCGAGGGGCCCTCGACCGATTCCGTGCCTGGGTGGCGGAGAGCCTGAACCCCGCCCGGTTCGAAGAACTCGAGGAAGCGTACCAAGCCGGAAACCCCTTCGCCTTCACCGACGCGCTGCCGGGCCCTTGGGATGACTTTCGACGCGCCACGGTCACGGAGCTGGTTCAGCGCGTGTACTACGGCGTCAAGGCGCGTAGGCCGGACCTTCTGGTCTCCGCAGCCGTCTTTCCCGATGTGGAGGACGCGTTCGGGAGCCGTTTCCAGGATTGGCGTCGGTGGTTGGACGAGGGCGTGGTGGATGTCGTGGTTCCCATGGCCTATACGCCCAGCAGCCCGCGCTTCCGGGAACAGGTCCACGAGGCGGCCGTGTCCGCCCGGGGAAGGGGTCGCGTTTGGGCTGGCATCGGCGCGTATCTCAATGGATACGACGGCACGCTGGAGAAGATCGACATCGCCCGGGCGGAAGGGGTGGGAGGCATCATCCTCTTCTCCTACGACTGGGCGGCCACGGAGGGATCTCCGGCCGGGAGCATGCCGTTCCTGGAGCGCGTGGGGCGAGCGAAGTTCGGCGGCCGCTAACTCCGCTCCGGGGAGCTCCCCTCCACCCCGAACACCGTGCGCCCCTTTCCCGTCTTCTTCGCCTCGTACATGAGGCCGTCGGTCAACCCGATGAGGTTGTCGGCGTCGCCGATACCCCCCAGCGAAGTGTAGACCCCCATGCTGAAGCCGATGGGCCAGTGGCCCTCGCTCATGGCGGTCTCCAGGACCACCCGCACCTTCGAGGCGGCCTCGCGGGCGTGGACGGCATCGGTTTCCGGAAGGAGCACGGCGAACTCGTCACCGCCCAGGCGGGCAGGGAGGTCCGTGGCGCGCACCGAAGCCGTGAGAATGGTCCCCACGGTCTCCAGGATGTCGTCTCCGGCGGCGTGTCCGGAGCTGTCGTTCACCGCCTTGAAGCCGTCCAGGTCCACGTACGCCAGGCTCAGCGGGCGACGATACCTGTGGGAGCGGGACACCTCGGCTTTCAAGACCGACAGGAACCGCCTTCCATTGGCCAGCCCCGTCAGGCTGTCCCGTTCAGCGAGTTCCTTCTGCATCGCCAGCGCCTGGTGCAGGCGCACGAGGAGCTCCACGATGAGCAGGAAGAACAGGAGTCGCACCCCGGCGTTCCAGAAGGGGATCCAAGCGGCGGAGTACACAGCCCCCGCCGCCGAGTCGGCGGCGTACCACGTGCACGCTCCCGCGACGCCGACCAGGACGCCCATGCGCCGGGAGCCGTACCAGGCGGCCAGGCCGATGGGGAGGACGTAGAAGATGGAGCTGGAGAGCTCTTCCCCCGTGGCATAATCGACCGCACCCACTGCGACCACGAGTGCCAACCCCGTGGCGGCGATCAGCGCGGGTGCAGCGCGTTCCATCCAACCATGGATGGCCGAGAATCCAGAGCCCATGGGCATTCGGTCAGGCCGCGGGGGCCTCGTCGTGGACCCTCCGCCCGAAGAACCGCAGGCAGAGGAACAGGATCGTCGCCCCCGTGGTCAGGGCGACCCAGTTGGGAAGACCATACGCCGTTCCGATGTCACCCACCAGCATCCCGACCACGGCCACCAGCAGCGCGTACGGAAGCTGGGTTCGGACGTGGTCCACGTGGTCGCATGCGGATGCCGTCGACGAGAGGACCGTGGTGTCGGAGATGGGAGAGCAGTGGTCTCCGAAGATTGCCCCGGCCAGAACCGAACTGATGGCGCCCAGGAGGATCGAGTAGTGGGTTCCGCCGTCGAACCCCGCGTCGCCGCCCAGGGAGACCGTGAGAGGGATGACCAGGGGCAGGAGGATGGCCATCGTTCCCCACGACGTGCCCGTGGCGAAGGACATGGCGGCAGCGGTGATGAAGACGAGCACGGGAAGCAGATGGAGCGGGAACTGGCCGGAAAGCACCGTGGCGAGGTACTGTGCGGTCCCGACCTGTTCCGTGACCGAGCCCAGGGACCAGGCCAGGACCAGAATGATCATGGCGATGACCATGGCCCGGATTCCTCCGAGCCACGCGTCGATTCCCTCGGTGATGGTCAGAATGCCCTGCGCGGCCGACAGCAACAACGCCATGAGGCATCCCGCCAACGATCCCCACAGCAGGGTGGCGAAGGGGTCGGCGGCTCCGAAGACGTCCATGAGGGATGCATCAGGGCCAGCGCCTGCCCGTCCGGTGGCGTAGAGCCCGAAAAGGACCACCACGATGACGGTGAGAACCGGAACGCCTGCGTTCCACCATCGGTGGGTCGCGCCCTCCTTGGGATCCATGATGTGCGCGGAGGTATCGCTGGTGAGTTGCGCCCCCTTCCGGTGCAGGCCCTGGCCCGTCGCGGCTCTGCGTTCCGCATCCGCCATGGGACCGAAGTCCCGGTCCATGACGGAGGTCAGGAAGACGAAGAAGAGAGCCAGGAGCGGGTAGAAGAGGTAGGGGATGGTGTGGAGGAAGACGGCGAAGGGGCTGGCGGTGACGAGCGCCGCCGCGTGGTCCGGATTCTGCTCGGACGCGATGCGGAGTCCGTCGTTGATCAAGCTGATTTCGTAGCCCACCCAGGTGGAGATGGGGATGAGGGCCGCCACCGGTGCCGCCGTGGAGTCCACCAGATAAGCCAACTTTTCCCTTGAGATCTTCAGCCGGTCCGTGATGGGGCGCATCGTGGTGCCGACGATGAGCGTGTTGGCGTAGTCGTCGAAGAAGATGGCCAGGCCGGCGGCCCAAGTGGCCAGCTTGCCGCGGACCGTGGTGCGGGCGAAGGGGGCCACGGCCTCCACGATCCCCATGGTTCCGCCGTTCCTGGCGATGATCCCGACCATACCCCCCAGGAGGAGCGAGAAGACCACGATCTGCGTGTGCCCGCCGTCCGTGTCTCCCAGTGCCGGCACGACGAAGGTGTCGATGAGCCGCCAGGTGGCGGTGAGGGGATTGAAGCCCGCCACGGCCAGGGAGCCGAGCCAGACACCGGCGAAGAGGGCCGTCACCACCTCACGGAAGAGCAGAGCCAGGACGATGGCCAGCAGGGGAGGCAGGAGCGAGAACCACCCAGGCATGAAGGTGGCGTGGACTTGTGCGCTCTCTTCGCCGATACCGACCTCGAGGGGCAGTTGCGCGCGATCGGTGACCACGAGCCCGTCGAGCACCCGTGCCTCGAGCGCAGGTACGTCGGCCTGCCCCAGGAGCGCCCCCCGGGCATCCCGAACCTCGACGTGGACGGGCTCGAGCCGGGCGGAGACCTCGACCCGGAAGGCTACACCGTCGAGGATCACCGTCGGGGCCTTCTCCAATGCCTGCCCCGACAGGGAACAGGGAAGGCCGATGAAGGCCAGAAGGAGGGTCGAGGTGCGCAAGAAATGCATGGGAGAAGCTCCCGAAAGGGCGATTTTCGAGTTTGTCGATGGCGGCACATCATGGCTCCCCCCCCACCCTCGTGACAACCCTGGCGCCGGTCGTTGACCCTGTTCTGAGGCTCCGCTACGTTCGGACCGCACCTCGCGTTTTCCACAGACAAAGCGGCTGAATGAGCGCCGAACGCATCTCTTTGATGGATGACACCGCGGTCCATCGGGCCGTGGCCCGGATGGCGCGAGAGATCGTGGAACGCACCGAGGGGTGTCAGAGGCTCGTCCTCATGGGGATCCACCGCCGCGGCGTCCAGATCGCCACTCTTCTCCGTCAGGAGATCGAAGGTGCGGAGGGTGTGAAGGTCTCCAGCGGCTCCATCGACATCTCCCTCTACCGCGACGACCTGGAAGCCATCGGGCCCCGTCCCATCGTCGCCGGATCGCAATTGCCCGTTTCCGGGATCGACGGGCACACCATCGTACTGGTGGACGACGTGCAATACACGGGGCGGACAGCCCGCGCCGCCATCAACGAACTCATGGACTGGGGCCGCCCCGCGCGGATCCTCCTCTGCGTGCTGGTGGATCGGGGGGGCAGGGAGCTTCCCATCCAGCCCGACATCGTGGGCCGCCACGTGGACGTGCTGGATGCGCACCAGTCCGTGGAGGTTCTCGTTCCCGAATTGGACGGACGCCTCGGCGTCGATCTTGTCTACACCCATACGGAGGCTGTGTGAACCAGACGGCGTCTGCCCTCGGCAAAGACCTCGTCGGCCTCGAATCCCTCTCCCGTCAACAGATTCTCGCCATCCTCGACACGGCCGAGCCCTTCAAGGAGATCTCGGAGCGGCGGATCAAGAAGGTGCCGGTCCTTCGGGGCAAGACCATCGTCAACCTCTTCTTCGAAGCGTCCACCCGCACGCGCGTGTCCTTCGAGTTCGCCGAAAAGCGCTTGTCGGCGGACACGGTGAACATCGCGGCGGCCGGGTCTTCGGTTTCCAAGGGTGAGACGCTGGTGGATACCGCGAGGAACCTGGAGGCCATGCGCATCGACATGGTGGTGATCCGCCACGGCGCTTCGGGGGCGGCGAGATTCCTGGCCGATCGGATTCCTTCCAACGTCGTGAACGCCGGAGACGGATCTCACGAGCATCCTACCCAGGGCCTCCTGGACATGCTCACGATCCGGGACCACCGGGGCCCCATCGACGGCTTGAAGGTTTGCATCGTAGGAGACGTGCTGCACTCCAGGGTGGCGCGATCCAACATCTTCGGGCTGCTCAAGCTCGGGGCCGAGGTGGCCGTGTGCGGCCCCCCCACGCTGGTTCCCCGGGGCTTCCGGGATCTGGGCGTGGAAGTGTTCACGCGGGTGGAGGATGCCATCCAATGGGCCGACGTCCTCAACGTGCTCCGGCTCCAGCTCGAGCGCATGGAGGCCGGCTACGTACCGTCCCTGCGCGAGTACAATCGGGTCTGGGGCGTCACCAACGCGCGTCTGGAAAAGGCGCCGAAGGATATCCTGATTCTGCATCCAGGCCCCATGAACCGCGGTGTGGAGATCGATTCCGACGTCGCCGACGGGCCTCACGCAGTCATCCTCAATCAGGTGACCAACGGCGTGGCCGTGCGCATGGCCGTGCTCTACCTCCTCGCCGGGGGGCAGCCGGAAAAGGCAGAAGCCGCCAAGCAGGGAGGTGACACGTGAGCGCCAAGACCGTGCTCCAGGGCGGGCGGGTGATCGATCCCTCCCAAGGCCTGGATGGGGTTCACGACGTACTGCTGGTGGACGGTGTCGTCGCGGAAGTGGGCACGGCTCTGTCGGTATCGGAGGACGCCCGGCGCATCGACTGCTCGGGCCTGGTGGTTACGCCTGGGTTGGTGGACGTCCATGTCCATCTCCGCGAGCCTGGGGGAGAACACAAGGAGACCATCGCATCGGGGGCTCGGGCCGCCGCGGCGGGCGGCTTCACTTCCATCTGCGCCATGCCCAACACGGATCCGGCCATCGACGACCCGGCGACGGTGGGGTACGTCGTCGCGCAGGGCCGGCTCGCCGGGGCCGCCCGGGTCTACCCGGTGGGGTGCATTTCGAAAGAGCGGAAGGGCGAGCGCCTGGCGCTCATCGGCGAGATGGTGGAGGCGGGCGCAGTGGCGATCACGGACGACGGCAGTCCGGTCATGGATTCCGGGCTCATGCGGTTGGCCCTCCTGTATGCCCAGTCGTTCGGGATCCCGGTGGCCGACCACCCGGAAGACCTGACGCTGTCGGGTCGGGGGCACATGAACGCTGGGCTGGTTTCCACGCGTCTGGGGTTGCCCGGCAAGCCCAACGCAGCCGAAGACATCCATATCGTCAGGGACCTGCTCCTTGCCGAACTGACGGGCGGGCACATCCACCTGCAGCACATCTCCACCCGCTTCGGTGTGGAGAGCATCCGTCAGGCCAAGGCCCGCGGCGTGCACGTGACGGCGGAGGCGTCGCCCCATCATCTGGTTCTCACGGAGAGGGCCGTGGAGGGGTACCGCACCGAGGCCAAGATGAATCCGCCCCTGCGGACCGAGGAGGACGTGGCGGCGGTCCGGGCGGGACTGGCGGATGGTACCCTGGACACCATCGCCACGGACCATGCGCCGCATCACTACGACGAAAAGGAAGCTGCCTTCGCCGATGCCCCCAATGGGATCGTGGGGCTGGAGACGGCGTTGGGAGTCGTCCTGACCCGGGTGGTGGGGGAGGGGGTCATCGACCTCCCCACCATGGTGGAGCGCATGAGTTGCCAGCCGGCGCGCGCTTTCGGCCTCCCCGGGGGGACCCTGGCGGCGGGATCGGTCGCCGACGTCACGGTCTTCGACCCGGAGGCGGTATGGACCGTCGATCCGGCGCGCTTCCGGTCAAAGAGCCACAACACGCCCTTTGGGGGCTGGCAGCTCAAGGGGGTCGTGCGCTACACGCTGGTGGGGGGGCGGTCCGTCTTCGAGGGGTAGCCCCGCAGCAAGAGTGCCTGGCCAGGAGCCGGGGGACAGACGAAGAGACCCGGCGGGGCGGTGCCCCTGCCGGGTCTCTCCAGTTACCTGCCGTCGGCGCTCCAGCGCGCCGAGGGCGGACTTCAGGCCGCCGAAACGGAGTTGACGTGCCTCATGAGCTGGCCCTTCAGGCGCGCCACCGCATTGGGATGCACGAGGCGACGAGTCGCGGCGCGATCCAGGATGGCCTGAGCCTCGACGAGTCGGGCTTTGGCCTCCTCGGGCGTGGCCGCGACGCGGACACGCTTGATGGCTGTGCGGATCTTGGAGCGTTCGGCCCGGTTCTTGGAACGGGCCGCACGGCTCAACTCCATGCGCTTCTGGGCACTCTTGATGTTCGGCATGCGTCGCTCGTGGCGCGGTATTGGCAGACTGCTGTATACAGAGCCTACAAAACTAGGAACGGATGGCCTACGGATCAATCCCCGGTTGGGTTATCGGCCGATATCCTCATAGCGGACGACGGGAATCCACACCTGGACCTCGCCGACGATGGCGAAGCGGAAGGTGACCATCACCGTGTCGCCGAGCTCGAAGGCGTTCACGATCCCCTCCAACATGCCGTGGTACGCGCCGGGTTCCAGGCGCACCGTGGACCCGGACGGAAGCGGAAGTCCCGCGCCCATGGGGGTCATTCGCATCACTCCGCCTTCGCTGATCATCTCGTGGAGAGATGCGCGGTCCGCGGCCCGCGTGGAGATTGCCAGCAACGTGTCCGGCCCGGGACCCCCGTTGTGAATGGTCGCGTAGAGGGCCGTGGAGGTGGCGGTCGCAGGTCGGGGGATCATGGCGTCGAGAATCCGGACTCCGGCACCCGGAGCCTCTCCAGCCACATTCGAAGCCTGCTCGGTGCCCGGCCGGGCGCCACCCCAGTCGTGTCCCGCCATGACGTTGAGGTCGTGGATCCAGGTGTTCTTGCGAGTGTCCGGGCCGTACATGGCCCGTCCCAGGTCGTCGGGGGTGAAGGCATAGATCAGGGCCGGGTGCCCCACCGTGTATCCCGCCTCGTCACCGGACTTTTCGGGCCGAGGGTAACGATAGAACGCCAGAGCGGAAGCCACCTCCTCGTCTGTGCCCCGAAGACCGATGAACGATGAGTCGAACGCGGCCAGCCAGCCGCCCAGTCGTTCCGCCGTATCCCGCTCCGGGTCCACGGTGACGAAGACGACCCGGACGGCGTCACGGACCTCAGGGTCCAACTCCCGGAGGGCCGAGGCGAGGGTCGCCATGTGCACGGGGCAGATGTCGGGGCAGAAGGTGTACCCGAAGAAGAGCAGGGTTATATGCCCATCGGTGGCGGCGCGGAAATCGAACGGCCGACCGCCCGGGTCCGAAAGGGTGAAGGACACCTTGGGCAGCGGCGACACCGGTACCGTCCCGAGGAGGGAGAGGGCATCGGGATCCCGGGGGGCGTCGGCCGGGGCGGAACAGGCGGCGACGGTCACGGCACCCGCCATGGAGAGGAGGTACACGGCACGTCGCATGAGAGAGCTCGGTGGAGGAGTGGGGGTTGGCCCGAAAGGTAACCTGGGGGTAGGGCCCGACGGACCGCCGGGACGGCGGCGGTTGAAGGAACACCCCCTGGGGAGGTAGGTTTCGCCGCCTATGGACGCCATCCTGCTTATCGTCGTCCTCATCTTCTCCGTCGTCGTCCACGAAGTCGCCCACGCCTGGCAGGCCCGCCGGGAAGGTGACGATACGGCC
>DATHZE010000153.1:0-8379 GCA_035458765.1 Longimicrobiales bacterium | reverse complement strand
CCCAGGAATCGCTTGGGCTTTTCGAGGGACTGGGCGTCCAGCCCGCCGGACATCGTCCGGCCACTGCCCGCCTCCACGGTGTTGTACGCTCGAGCCATGCGCGTGATGGAGTCCAGGATGATGACGACGTCCTCACCTGCCTCCACCCGACGGCGTGCCCGCTCGAGGGTCATCTCCGCGACTTGGCAGTGGCGCTCGGCGCCCCGGTCGAACGTGGAGGCGATCACCTCGCCGAACCCGATGGACTCCATCTCCGTCACCTCTTCGGGGCGCTCGTCCACCAGAAGGATGAGGAGGTGGCACTCGGGGTTGTTCGTCACGACCCCCTCGGCGATGGCCTGGAGAACCGTGGTCTTTCCGGCCTTGGCCGGGGCCACGATCATGGCGCGCTGGCCCTTGCCCAGCGGACAGAAGAGGTCGATGACGCGGTTGGTGTAGTCCGGCTCGCCCCGCACCGTCCGCCCGCACTCCATGACGAGCTGTTCGTCGGGATGCATGGCGCTGAGGCGCTGGAACTCGGGCCGGCGCTTCACTTCGTCGGGAAGGCGGTCGTTCACCCGGGCCAGGTACGCGAGGGGCGGGCTCTTGCCGCTTCGAGCTCGTCCCACCACACCGTTGAGTTCGTCCCCCGTCCGGAGACCGAACTTCTGGATGATGCGGGAGCCGACGTAGATGTCGTCCCGCCCAGGAGTGTAGCTGGACTCGCGGCGGCGGAGGAACCCGGAGCCGCTGTTCAGGACCTCGAGGAGCCCAAGGGGCCGGGATTCGGCCTCGAGGGTCTCGATGTCTTCTGTCATCGGAGGGAAGTCCTCACCGTTTTCGCCGCCACCGCTGCCGGCGGCGCTGCCGGGACCCTGGTTGGCGTCCGTACGGTCCTGTGACTTCCGACGGGGGCGACGTCCACGGCGGCGGTTGCGACCACGCCGACCTTTGGACTTCTCACCGTCGCCTGTTTGCATGTCTGGCGAATCGGGCACGTTGGAACCCATGTTGCCGGAAAGGGACGCCGCGGCGCAGACGCACCTGCGAACGACCTTCGGAAGAAAATTCCGGGCTCGGGATCGAGCGGGAACGGTCCGGTCAGCAGGCCAATGCTCAGGCCGCAAGACTTCGACGCTCAACACGTCGGCGGACGGTAGATATCATCGCCACGTGGTCCCGACGCTGTCAAGGCATGGGCGCAAACCCGCTCCCGCGCTTCGCGCAGCCTCCCGGTCCGAACGCTCACCCCATCGGTATCGGTACGCTCGCACCCCCGCTGGACGCTCGCCGCGCCGGCCGTCGCGGCGTCCCCGCCCGGCCACCCGCACGGGCAGGGGCGTGTCCGGCCCTGCCCCGCAAGTGTCCCCAGGGCGAGACACACCGACGCTGCCTTCAACGGTGCATCGACTGCAAGACGTTGGGGGGCAGTGCTTTCCCCATATCGACAGGCCCTGGCACGGGCGTTGCACAGAGGGGGGTAGGAACCTCGACAGGGAGGACACCGTGCGTACCGCAGCTCGAAGCATCCAGATTCTGACCGCATTGGCCCTCGCCACGGCGCCGGCCAACGCACAGACGCACCTCACGGTCGGTGTGGGCCTCGGCTCGCTCTTCGACGGCGTGGGCTTCGGTTTGCACGTCGGGGAGTACGGCCCGGGTTCGGCCTTCGTCGGTCTCTCCCTGGGCCTGGGCTTCGGCGGCCATCATGCGGCATCCCCGTACGGGATCTACTCGGAGTCGTACGGTGGGTGGGGCTATGGAGTCCAATACAGGGGAGCACCTTCCTATGGGCCCTCCTGCTGGGACTACGATTGGTACGGCTACGGGGACCCGTATTATGACGGGTACCATGGTTGCGGCTGGTCCGCTTCCCGCTGGGCCTACGCGCCGTATCGGTTCCGGAGTCACCGTTGGTGGCGTCCCTTCTGGTACAGCCCCTACACCTTCGTCTACATGTCCGACCCCTTCGCCACTCCTTGGGGCCCGTATTGGGCGTATGATCCCTGGGGCGGTTATTGGGACGGGTATCGAAGCGGCTGGGCCTGGGGCCGGAGCTCCTGGGGTTCGTATCCCTATGGTCGGGTGCGCACCGTATACGCCAGCGGTGGACGCCGTGGTTTCGCCACCCTCCGGCCCTCCCCCTTGGGCTGGGCAGGTCGGGGAGCCACGTACAAGGAGTCTCCTCGCGGTGCTGTGACCTCGAGAGCCAAGCCTCGCCCCAATTCGGCTGCTCCGGCGACGGTAGCGCCCCGGCCCCAGGTCGCCGCCCCCCGTGCGACGGGTCGCAGCCCCTCGGGTGCCGTAGCCCCTCGCGCCCCGACCCGCAGCCCCTCGGGCGCCGTAGCGCCTCGCGCCCCGACCCGTAGCCTTTCGGGCGCCGCAGCGCCTCGCGGCTCCGGTCGGGATCAGGGGGCGACGGCGGCGGCGCGCCCCGCGCGCCCCTCGGACCGCGTTGCGCCAAGGGCCGGTAGCGGGAGCCGAGCGGCTCCATCGGTTGCAGCACCCTCCCGGGGTCCGGCGCCCGCTCGGCCCTCCGGGGCCGTAGCGCCCAGGAGTGCTCCGAGGGCGACGTCCCCTGCGACCCCGTCCGCACGGGCGCCTTCAGCCCGGGCGGGCTCGGGGAGCCGCCCCTCGGTGACGCCTCCAGCGTCGCGGGCGGCACCGTCCACCCGGAGCGCGCCACGTGCTGCACCGGAGACTCGGGCCGCACCCTCGGCGAGGCCTGCACCCCGGACCCGCGCTGCGCCCTCCACGAGGTCGGGAGCCACGGCCCGGCCTTCGCCGTCGGCCAGCCGCCCTGCCGCGCCCCGGGCCGCACCGGCGCCCAGCCGGCCCAAGGCTTCGGCCAAGGCTGCGCCGGCACCCAAGAGGACCGGCGGCAGTTCCGCCCGTCCGGCGCCCCGCCGGAAGCCCGGCGGTGGCGAACGCTAGGTGGGCATCACCGTGCCTGAGCGAATGACCCGCCAGGCCGGTGACCCCCCCATCCAGTAGGACAATTCGGACGGGTGGTCCACGGACCAGAGCACCAGGTCCGCCGCCGTGTCCGGAGCCAGGATCCCCACCTCGCCGCCCAGGCCCAGCACTCCGGCGGCCACCCTCGTCATCCCGGCCAGGGCCTCCTCGGGTGTCAGCCGGAAGAGCACGCACGCCAGGGAGAGGGCACCCAGGGGATCCAGCAGTGGTGACGATCCGGGGTTCAGATCGGTGGCGACTGCCATGGGCACGCCGTGCTCCCTGAATGCGTCCACGGGGGGGACGTGGGGATCGCGGAGGAAGTGTGCGGCCCCGGGAAGGAGCACCGCCACGGTTCCGGCGGCGGCCATGGCCCGCACCCCCGCTTCAGAGGCGTGCTCCAGGTGGTCCGCGGACAGGGCGCCGTAGCGCGCGGCCAGAGCCGCTCCGCCCTGGTCGGAGAGTTGGTCTGCATGGAGACGCACCGGGAGCCTGGCGGCTCGTGCGGCTTCGAAGACGCGAGCGCACTCCTCCGGAGAGAAGGCGATCCCCTCGCAGAAGGCGTCCACGGCGTGGGCCAGACCCAGGCGCGCCGCTTCGGGAACCATCTGCCCAGCCACCAGGTCGATGTACTCACCACGACGGTCCGAAAACTCCGGCGGGAGCGCGTGGGCCCCCAGCAGGGTCGTCCGGACCCGGACGACGGTCCGGTCTCCCAGTGCGCGCGCGGCACGGAGCATGCGCAATTCGGTGCTCACCTCCAGCCCGTACCCCGACTTGATCTCCACCGTGGTGACGCCGCGTCGGGCCAACTCCCGGAGGCGGATCTCCCCGGACGCCATGAGATCCTCCTGCGACGCGGCCCGGGTGGCGCTCACGGTCGAGAGGATCCCGCCGCCTTCCCTGGCGATCTCCTCATAGGTCGCGCCCCCCAGGCGACGCTCGAACTCCGCAGCGCGGTTCCCACCGAAGACCAGGTGGGTGTGACAGTCCACGAGGCCCGGGGAAACCCACCGACCCCCGCCGTCCAACTCCTGAACGCCACGAAGGGAGGGCGGAGGAGGGAGCTGCGATTCAGGCCCGACCCAGGTGATGCGCCCCGCGCGAACCAGGACCGCCCCATTGCGAACGGCACCGTAGGATTCCGCCCCCGGAACCATGGTGGCCAGGTGGACGTTGCGGACCAGAAGGCTGGCCCTGGCCAGCTGTCCCGTCACCCGTCCCCCCCCATGGGGATCTTGAGCCCGGCCCGTTCCGCCGCCCGTCGGGCCAGGTCGTAGCCCGCGTCGGCGTGGCGCGCCACGCCGATCCCCGGATCGTTTGTGAGCACGCGTTGGATGCGCTCCCGCATCTCCGGCGAACCGTCGGCCACCAGCACCTGACCGGCGTGGAGGGAGTTCCCGATCCCAACCCCGCCGCCGTGATGGAAGGAAACCCAGCTCGCCCCCGAGGCGGTGTTGAGAAGGGCGTTGAGTATCGCCCAATCCGCCACGGCGTCACTCCCGTCCTTCATGGCTTCCGTCTCACGGAACGGCGACGCCACGGACCCCGTGTCCAGGTGGTCCCGGCCGATGACGATCGGCGCGCTGATCTCCCCGCTGGCGACCAGGTCGTTCATGGCCACGCCGAAGCGGGCCCGATCCCCCTGCCCCAACCAGCAGATCCTGGCCGGGAGACCCTGGAACGCCACCTGGTCATGCGCCATGCGGATCCACCGGCACAGGTGCTCGTCTCCGGGGAACATCTCGAGGACGAGCTCGTCGGTGCGGTGGATGTCCCGTGGGTCACCCGACAGGGCCACCCATCGGAAGGGTCCCTTCCCTTCACAGAAGAGGTCCCGGATGTAGGCGGGCACGAAGCCCGGATAGGCGAAGGCCCCTTCGAATCCGGCGTCCCGGGCGTACCCTCGGAGATTGTTGCCGTAATCCACGGCGACCGCCCCGGCGTCCTGCATGGCGACGATGGCCTCGCAGTGGGTCCGGATGCTGGCCATGGAGCGTCGCACGTACTCCTGGGGATCAGCCGTGCGCAGGGCGGTGGCGTCCTCCAGGGAAATCCCGGCGGGCACGTACCCGTTCAAGGGGTCGTGGGCCGACGTCTGATCCGTCACGATGTCCGGGGTCACGCCGCGCCGCACGAGTTCGGGGAGCACCTCGGCGCAGTTCCCCACGAGGCCGACGGAGAGGGCCTCCCCCGCCCCCGTGGCCTCCCGGACCCAGTCCAGCGCTTCGTCCAGATCGTGGGTCATGCGGTCACAATATCGGGTGTCCAGCCGACGCTGAATCCGATGAGGGTCCACCTCCACGCACAGCATGACGCCACCGTTCATGGTGGCGGACAGAGGCTGAGCGCCGCCCATGCCCCCCATCCCCCCGGTGAGAACCCAGCGTCCGCGCAGTGTGCCGCCGAAGTGCTTGGCGGCCATGGCCCCGAAGGTCTCGTAGGTTCCTTGGAGGATGCCCTGGGTGCCGATGTAGATCCACGAGCCCGCCGTCATCTGGCCGTACATCATGAGGCCCTTCCGCTCCAGCTCGTGGAAGTGCTCCCACGTGGCCCACTTCCCCACCAGGTTCGCGTTGGCGATGAGGACGCGGGGCGCGTGTACATGCGTCCGAAACACCGCAACGGGCTTGCCCGACTGGACAAGGAGCGTCTCGTCGTCCTCCAGCTCGCGGAGCGCACCGACGATGGCCTCGAAGGCGTCCCAGTTCCGCGCGGCCTTGCCGGTGCCCCCGTAGACGATGAGGTCCTGGGGCTGCTCGGCCACCTCGGGGTCGAGGTTGTTCATGAGCATTCGCAGCGCTGCTTCCTGGGTCCATCCCTTGCACGACAAGGAACTTCCCCTCGGTGCCCGCACCGTATGCGCCATCCTCGTCATTATGCCAATGCTCCTTCCACGAGGCGACTGAAGACCCCGCGCCGTATCAAGTTCGCGATCCTCTCGAGGTCGGGTCCCAGGGCGCGATCCTCACGGAGGATCGGCACCTCGGAGCGCACGGCTTCGTAGACCCCTTCCACGGCCGGGCTCGACCGGAGCGGGCGGCGGAAGTCCAGCCCCTGGGCCCCGCACATCAGCTCGGTGGCGACGACGTACTCGAGGCAAGCCAGCGCCTGGCGCGCTTTGCGCGCCGCAGCCAGCCCCATGGACACGTGGTCCTCCTGGTTCGCACTGGTGGTCACCGAATCCACGCTGGCCGGGTGAGCGAGAACCCGCATCTCGGCGAGACAGTCCACCGCCGTCACCTGGGCGATCATGAAGCCGCTGCTCAGACCGGGTTGTTGGGTCAGGAAGGCCGGGAGGCCCATGGACAGGTCTGGGTTGAGGAGGCGTTCGATCCGCCGCTCCGAAATCGATGCGAGGTCCGCCATGGCCATGGCCAGGAAGTCCAGTGCCGCGGACACCACCTGCGCGTGGAAGTTGCCCCCGCTCACGATGACCCCGGCCTCCGGGAACACGAGCGGGTTGTCCGTGGCGCTGTTGACTTCCGTGGCCAGGACGCCGCGGACGTAACCCAGGGCTTCCCGGGCGGCCCCGTGAACCTGGGGCATACAGCGCAGGGCGTACGCGTCTTGGACCCTGGGGTCTCCGTTCCGGTGGGATTCCCGTATCTCGGAGTCCTGCAGGAGCGCGCGCAGACGGCGCGCGCTCTCTCCCTGCCCCCGGTGAGGTCGGGCCTCCTGGATTTCAGCCCGGAAGGCCTCCGGCGTGCCCTTGAGGGCGTCCAGGGACATGGCGCCCGCCGCCTCGAGCGTCTCCAAGGCGCGTTCGGCGCCCCGGAGGGCGAGGACCCCCAGAGCCGTGGTCGCCTGGGTGCCATTGATGAGGGCCAACCCCTCCTTCGCCTCCAGGTTCAATGGAGCCAGCTCCTCGGCGGCCAGCAGGGCGGCGGTATCCGACTCGACGCCGTCCCGCTCGGCCCGTCCCTCCCCCAGGATCGCCAGCGCGACGTGGGCCAGGGGCGCCAGATCCCCGCTGGCCCCCACCGATCCATAGCGGGGGACCCGGGGGTGGATCCGCAGGTTCAAGAGGTCCAGCAGCCGTTCCACGACCTCCACGCGACACCCGGAATGTCCCCGGGCGAGGGCGTTCGCCCGAAGGAGCATCAGCCCCCGCACGGCGGCGACGTCCAACGGATCTCCCACGCCCGACGCATGGCTCCGCACCAGGTTGTGCTGGAGTGACATGCGGTCCTCGGGCGGAATCACGAACTCGGCCAGGCGGCCGAAGCCCGTCGTGACGCCGTACACGCTTTCCCCGGCGGCGACCTTGTCCTCGATGAAGGCCCGGCTTGCCTCCATCCGCCCCCGCGCCTCGGGGGCGAGCACGACGGTCACGCCGGGAGCCGTCGACACGGCTTCGACTTCCTCGAGGGTCAGGGAGCGACCGTCCAGGACGATCTCACGCTTCATGGAGCGGATCCGGTGGGAGGATGGCCCGTTCGGGCACGGAATTCGTCGGCGGTGAGGCTGAGGTCATGGGGCTCCCAATGTGCTTCCAGTTCCACGCCCAGCCCGTCGGCCAGGCGGTTGACGTAATTGTAGTAGCTGGTCACCTGGCAGATATCGAGGATGGCCGTGTCGTCGAAGCCCGCGGCGCGGAGGGCACCCACATCCTCCGATGTGATCCCCGCCGGAGATCGGGTGAGCTTCACCGCGTAGTCCAACATGGCGCGATCCGCCGGCTCCAGGGGCGCGGAACGGTAGTCCTGCGCCAGGGCGCGGGAAAGGTCCGACGATCCCAGCAGCGTACGGAGGCCCGCCCCGTGATGGTTGATTCAATAGAAACAGTCGTTGGCCGCGGACACCGCCACCGCGATCATCTCCCGTTGAACCCTCGTGAGCGGCGAAGGGCCCCTCATGAGGTGGGCATAGAGATCCACATGGTGCGCCATGGACGGCGGGTTCAGGGAATGGATCTTGATGATGTTGTCGATCCATCCCTGTCGGCCGAACCGGCGGTAGAGCTCCCCGAGGAGCCCTTGGGCGTCGTCGTCGTCGACGTAGGGGATGTGTGCCATGCGTCAGGAAAGAATCCCGAAACCGGCCCGAGCAGGCAAGCGTCACCGGACCTTTGACAGAGGCGCTGGAGGATCGACATCTTATCTGCCCAATCCCCCGTGCGTCCCTCCTCCATAATCTAGGACAGAATCTCCTTGATGCCCCTGGAACCCCGGGAATTCCGCAGGCTTGTCGGCGAGCGCCGCGTCAGCGGCGAGCGCCGTACCGGGGGGCGTCGGGTCAAGGAGCGCCGCGGTGAGGTGCGCAGATTGGGACTGCTCAAGGTGGCTGAGGAACGTCGGCGCCTCGCGGATCGGCGCGTCGCGGAGCGGCGCACGGGCTTTGACCGGCGCCATGGCCCGGCGCGCCGCAGGGGGGAGGAGCGCCGCTTCGGCGGAGAACGACGCGGCAAATTGCGTCCCTGATTCCGCCCGTCGGTGGGTGGGC
>DATHZE010000152.1:0-3276 GCA_035458765.1 Longimicrobiales bacterium | reverse complement strand
CGGGCCGTGGGCCGGTACGGGGTGGGGGTCTACGCGTCGTCGCCCCCCGACCTCGTGGTGGGGCCGGACCACCACATCTTCGCCGTCGACCGCGTTCTGGCCACCTACGAGGGTACGGACGGCGCCCTGCTGGACCTGCTCGCGGAGGTCATGGGTCCGGAGATCGAGCTGCCGCGGCCCTGACCGCCGGCCTTCGGCGCCGGACCTCGCTGCGCGGGGGGCAGGGGCTCGACACCGGCGGGCCGGCGACGGCCTCCGGCGCGGACGGTCACCGGTAGTTGCCGAACTGCAGCTCCACGCCGAAGTCCTGGGACTTCAGGAAGGCCATGCACTCCTGGAGGGTGTCCCGCGACGGCGACGTGACCCGCAGCTCGTCGCCCTGGATCTGGACCTGGAGCTTCTTGAAGCCCTGGTCCCGCACGGCCTTGCTCATGGCCTTGGCCGTGTCCGGGTCGATGCCCTGCTTGAGGGACACCACCTGCCGCGCCCGTCCCATGGTGCCGATCTCCACCTTGCCCTCGTCCAGGTTCTTCACGGGCACGCCCCGGCGGGAGAGCTTCTCCCGCAGCACGCCCATGAGCGCGCCCAGATAGTACTCGTCATCGGCGTCCAGCTTGATGGCGCCCTCTTTCCGGTCCAGCTCCAGGGTGCACTTCTTTCCCTTGAAGTCGTAGCGGTTGAGGATCTCCTTGGTGGCCATGTTCACGGCGTTGTCCACTTCCTGGAGGTCCACGCCGGTGGAGATGTCGAAGGAGGAATTGGCGGCCATGATCGTCTGCTCCTGCGGATGGAATGCGGGACCGGACGATATCAGATGGTGGGGCCTCAGGGAACCCGAAACCCGGCCGCCGCCGCGTTCACTTCGTCACTGAGACCCAGGACGATGAGACCGTCGCCCGCCCGGATCACCATGTCGCCCCCGGGGTTCGCCAGCACCTCGTCTCCCCGGCGGATGGCCACCACCGTGATCCCGAAGAGCCGACGCAGATCCGTCTCTTCGAGACGCCGGCCGGCGATCGGCGACCCCTCATCCACCCTCAGTGTGGAGATCTCGATGTCCGACAGCGCCAACTGGAGGTCCGCCAAGCTGGGGAACGCCTCGTTGGGCGAGCGCAACATCTCGTAGCCCCCGGCCCGCATCTCCGCGAGAAAGCCCTCGATGTCCCGACGGGGCACCAGATACGCCGCCAGGACCCGGGCCACGATCTCCAGGGATGTCTCCAGTTCTTCGGGGATTACGATATTCGCGCCTGCGGCCTGGAGCGGCTCCACCTCGCGCAGGTACCGGGTCCGGGTGACGATCTGGCACGACGGGTTCAGGGTGCGCACCAATGCCACGATGCGCCGCGTGGCGGCGGCGTCGGAGATGGCCACCACCGCCACCCGTGCGTGGGCTACCCCGGCGTGCTCCAGCACAGGAGCCTGGGATGCGTCGCCGTAGTGGATGTCCACCCCCAGAGCGCGCTGCTCTCTCACCAGGGTGGGGTTCATCTCGATGGCCACGAACGGGATCCCGCCCACCCGTGCGGCCCGCGCCACGTTGCTCCCGTTCACACCGAACCCCACCAGCAGCAGGTGGTCCGTGAGCCCCTCGGCGGCGGGGGTCGCCGTCTCGGGAAGGGCGCCCGCCTTGAGGCGCGAGGATATGGGAAGCCGTTCTGCCGCGTCGGCGAGCCTGGGCCCCACGGCGATGAGGAACGGAGTCAGGGCAATGGAAGCCACCGCCGCCACCAGGAACCACTGATAGCTCCCCTCGCTCATGAGGCCCTGTGCCATGCCGCTGCCGGCCAGGATGAACGAGAACTCACCCACCTGGCTCAACGCGAGCCCTGCCAGCACCGCCGTGCGGAGGGACAGGCCCAACGCGGTGGCGGCTGCCCCTGCGGCGAGCCCTTTGAGCACCAGGACGCCCAAAACCAGGGCCGCCACCGTGAGGGGCGCCGCCAGCACCACGCGCACGTCCAGGAGCATGCCGATGGAGACGAAGAAGAAGCTGGCGAACAGGTCCCGGAACGGGAGGATGTCCGAGAGGGCCTGATGGGAGTACTCGGACTCGGACACGATGAGCCCCGCCAGGAAGGCGCCCAGCGCCAGCGACAACCCCGCTTCCGCCCCCGCCCACGCCACCAGGAGGCAGATGGTCACCACCGCCACCAGGAACATGTCTCGGCTGCGGGTGGCCACCACGCCGGCCAGGAGCCGGGGAACAACCAGGCGCGCCAGCACCCACACCAGGACCAGGACCAGGGCCGCCTTGACCGCGAAGCCCAGGAGAGCCGTGCCCAACCCGCCGCCTTCCCCCGACAGAACGGGAATCAGCAGCATCATGGGCACGATCATGAGGTCCTGGTAGACGAGCACCGCCAGCGCGGTCCGACCGTGGGGGGCATCGATCTCCGCCCGCTGCTGCAGCACGCGCAGGACGACCGCGGTGCTGGAGAGCGATCCGATCATGCCCAGGAAGAGGGCCTCCCGCGCGTCCACGCCCGTCACCACCAAGCCGGCGAAGACCAGGCCCAGCACGCCGAAGAGCTGGATGGATCCGCCCAGGAGAACCGACCGCCTCATGCGGAGCAGGTCCGCCAGCGAGAACTCCAAGCCGATGGCGAAGAGGACCAGGATCACGCCGATTTCGGCGAGCTGCTCCACCTCGTGGACGTTCTGGATGACGGCCAGGCCGTGGGGGCCCAGGAGCACGCCGGTCAGGAGGAAGCCCACGATGGGGGGGAGACGCACCCAGTGGGACAGGTAGAGCACCCCCAGGGACACCCCCAGGAGAATGACGATGTCGGTGAGGAGCGGCAGATGCATGTCGGCGGGCTAGCGGGTGATGCGGGTCTCGATCCGCCCTTCCAGATCCAAAAGGTACAAGGATGCCAGGCTCGGGGTGCCGCGGACGAAGGCGAGCCACGACCCGTCGGGCGACGGGGCGGGCGCCCAGCCGCTCACCACGAAGGTCTCGTCGCCGGAGCCGTCTGCGGCCCGGACGAATATGCTGTCCGATCGGTCATAGTAGAGGCTTCGGGCATCGTGGGACCACGCGGGTCGCGCACCAAGGGCGACCTGGCTCCCGGACGAGCCGTCCACAGACGCCACGACGACCCCTTCGGCTCCGGCCATGAGCACGGAGAAGGCGAGGCGCAGCCCATCGGGGGACCACGCGGGCCATCGCTGCGCGCCGTCCGGAACCGGCGCGCCCAGGGGCCGCGGGTTCCCGCCGTCGCTTCCCATGATCCAGATCGCCGACGCCCCTCCGCCCCGGGTGGAGGTGAACGC
>DATHZE010000151.1:0-16048 GCA_035458765.1 Longimicrobiales bacterium | reverse complement strand
AGCGCGACGTTCCCGGAAACGTGTTCGACAAGTGCGCGGGTTGCGGGGAGATCCTGTACCGCGAGCGGCTGGCGCAGAACCTGAACGTCTGTCCCAACTGCGGCCACCACTTGAAGATCACGGCCGAGGAGTACGTCGAGTTGTTGATCGACGAGGACACGTTCGAGGAGCTCGATCCCGGGCTGCGCGCGTCGGATCCGCTGGGCTTCCGGGACCTCAAGGCCTACCCCGACCGGATCGCGGCGGCCGAGGCGAAGGGGAAGCGCGAGGCCCTGCTCAGCGGCACCGGAGAGCTGGACGGGATGCCCGTTACCCTGGCCGTCATGGACTTCTCCTTCATCGGGGGGTCCATGGGTTCCGTGGTCGGGGAGAAGATCGCCCGCGCAGGTCGCCTGGCCCTGGAGAGGGCGTGTCCCCTCATCATCGTGAGCGCGTCCGGAGGGGCCCGCATGCAGGAGGGGATCTACTCCCTCATGCAGATGGCCAAGACTTCCGCCGTACTCGCGCGGCTGCACGAGGCTGGGCTTCCCTACATCTCGATCCTGACGAACCCCACCACCGGTGGCGTCACCGCGTCCTACGCCATGCTGGGTGACGTGAACCTCGCGGAGCCTGCGGCCCTCATCGGTTTCGCCGGTCCCCGGGTCATCGAGGAGACCATCAAGCAGGAACTCCCGAAGGGCTTCCAGCGTTCGGAGTTCCTTCTGGAGCACGGCATGGTGGACCGGGTCGTGGACAGACGTGAGCTCAAGGAAACCGTCGCCCTGCTCCTGCGGCACATGACCAACGCGCCCGTTCCGGCCAGCTAGGTCGTACATGGCCGACCCCGGCAGGCCCGGTGCCGGGCGCCCGCTGGCGCCCGACCGCTTGGATCGTCCCTTTGCCGATCCCTTGGTGGGCCGCCTGTTCCCCCCGCTGGCCACGGGGGTACACTGGGGCCTCGAGCGCACGGAGCGGGCCTTGGAGGCCTTGGGAGATCCCCATCGCGCTTGTCCGGCGCTCCACGTGGGGGGAACCAACGGCAAGGGTTCGGTGGCCGCGACGTTGGCCGCCGTCCTCGATGAGTCGGGCCTCAGGACAGGCTGCTTCACGTCTCCCCACCTCTGCTCGTTTCGTGAGCGGATCGTGGTGGGGGGTGAAGCCCTCACCGAAGACGAGCTCATGGAGGGGGCCGAGGACGTGCGGGAGGTCGTCGTCCGTTTCGGGCTCACTTTCTTCGAGGCGGTCACGGTTCTGGGCTTCCACTGCTTCGCGAAAGCCGGCGTGGACGTGGCGGTCATGGAGGTGGGGCTGGGCGGCCGCCTGGACGCCACCAACGTCGTGCTCCCCGTCGCCTCGGCAGTGACCAACGTGGAGATGGATCATGCCGACTTCCTCGGTGACACCCTGGCGCTCATCGCACGGGAGAAGGCAGGGATCGTCAAGCCGGGAGTGCCATTCGTCACGGCCGAGAGGAATCCGGAGCTTCTGGAGCTCTTCCGAGGAATCGCTCGGGAACGCGGCGCCCCGTTCTGGGTCGTCGATCCCCTGCGCGACGTGCGGGAAGTCGAGGTTGCCCGGGATCACACGTCTTTCACCCTCCACACCCGCAGTTGGGGGAACCTGAGGGTGCGAACCCCGCTGGTGGGCCGCCACCAGGCGGGCAATGCGGCCCTGGCCGTGGGCATCCTCGAGCATCTCCCGGAGGCTTTGAAGCCTACCTCCGACGCGGTGCTCCGAGGCATTGCGGGTGTCGTGCACCCGGGCAGGGATCAGATCGAAGTCCTGCCAGAGGGGACGTGGCTCTTCGACGTCGCTCACAATACGGCGGGGATCCTGTCGCTGGTGGACACCCTCGACCGACTGACTCTTCCACGGCCGTTTGTCCCCCTGGTGGGGGTCCTCGGGGACAAGGACTGGCGCGCCATGCTTCCGCCCCTGTTCAGGCGGGCCGACGCCGCGGTCCTGACCCAGCCGCCGTCCGCACCGCCCGAGCGGCGCTGGGACGCAGCGGCGGCGGCGGGGGCGGTGGGATCGGCCTGCCCCCTCCACGTGGAGGAAGACTTCATCGAGGCCATGCGGATGGCGCGGCGCGAGGCCAGGCAGGGCACCGTGGTGGTGACTGGCTCCTGTCATACGGTGGGTTCGGCTTTGAGCGTTCTGGGCCTGGAGCCTCTCCGGAGGTAGGACGCCGACGAGGGCTCACCAGGGCCGCGCTGGCGCGTGGAGCATCCGGCCAGGTCGGGGCGCGGTTGAACTCCGGGGGTCGCCCGCTAGATTCCGCGTTCCATGGCCACGTCCGCGTTCTCCAGGCTCCCAGGCTTCCGGGATTTTCCTCCCGAGGAGCTTGCCCGCCGCGCCCACATCTTTGAGGCGTGGCGTCGCGCAGCCGTACGGTACGGCTTCGCCGAATACGACGGCCCGCCCCTGGAGGCCCTGGAACTCTACACGGAGAAGAGCGGTGACGAGATCGTGGGGCAACTGTACGCCTTCACGGACAAGGGCGACCGACGGGTGGCCATGCGGCCCGAGATGACGCCGTCACTGGCCCGGATCCTCGGTGAGCGCAGCCGGGCCATGCCCAAGCCCATCCGATGGTTCACCCTCCCTCAGCTCTTCCGCTACGAGCGACAGCAGCGGGGCCGTCTCCGCGAACACTACCAGTGGAATGTGGATATCGTTGGGGAGGAGGGGGTTGCGGCCGACGCCGAGGTGCTGGCGGTGGCCATCGACGCGCTCCGGGAACTGGGGCTTACCGCCGGCGACTTTCGTGCCAGGGTCTCGGACCGGCGCCTCTTGGCCGCGGTGCTGGCTTCCTGCGGCGTCTCCGAAGACGGGATGGCTGCGGCATTCGCGGTAGTGGACAAGATGGAAAGGGAGCCTCGGGAGGCTTCTGCGGCGAAGCTCGTCGCTCAGTGCGGGTTGCATGCGACCCAAGCGGACGACGTCCTCGCTCTGTTCGAGGTTGGGGGGCTGGAGGGCGTTACGGAGCGGTTCGGTTCGGACCCCGTCGTCGCCGCCGAGCTCCAGCGCCTTTCCAACTATTTGGAGATCCTCCAGGCCATGGGGCTCGGAGACTTCGTGGAGGTGGACCTCAAGATCGTCCGGGGCCTGGCCTACTACACCGGCATCGTCTTCGAACTCTTCGACCGCAAGGGTGAACTCCGGGCCATCTGCGGCGGAGGGCGGTACGACCGACTTCTCGAACTGGTCGGTGGGGATCCACTTCCGGCCGTGGGATTCGGCATGGGGGACGTGGTGTTGGGCGAACTGCTGTCCGATCGGGGGCTGTGGCCCGAATACCGCCGTTCCATCGACTACTACGTGGTCGTGATCGGGGAGGAACAGCGCTCGGTGGCCTCGGGTCTGGCGCACGCCCTCCGGGAAAAGGGCCACAGTGTGGTCTATGCGCTCAAAGAGCAGTCCGTGCGAAAGCAGTTCAAGGCCGCCGAGACGGAGGGGGCGCGATCCGTCCTGATCCTGGGGCCGGACGAGGCCGCCAAGGGGATGGTGGTGATGAGGGACATGGAAACCGGCACCGAGCGGGAGGTCCCCGTCCGGGAGCTCGAGTGAGCCGCGGGAGTCACCCGGAAGACGTGACCCGTCGAACCCGGGAAGTGGCGCTACGCGCCGTGCGACGACTTGCGGTCTTCGAGTGGGTGCTCCTCCTCGGAGCGATGTTGGTGGCGCTGGTGGGAGGGGGAGTCGTGGCGGCGCTTCTGTCGACTCCTCTCGGGGTGTCGTTCCGCGGCATGTGGGCGGTCGCCTCCTTGTTGATGTTCGTGGTACCGGGAGGGTTCGCCCTCCGCAGAGCGAGACAGGCTGAGCGCGCGGTGCGCCCCCTGACCCTGAACGATACCGAAGAGCCCGATGTCTGACGAAAAGAAGCTGACCCCGCGGGGAGAGGATTTCTCCGCCTGGTACAACGAGGTGGTGCTGCGAGCGGAGCTGGCGGACTACTCTCCCGTGCGTGGAAGCATGGTCATCCGTCCCTGGGGCTACGGGATCTGGGAACTCATGCAGCGCGCCCTGGACGACATGTTCAAGGCTACGGGTCACGAGAACGCCTACTTCCCCCTGCTCATTCCCATGAGCTTCATCGAGCGGGAAAAGGAGCATGTGGAGGGCTTCGCGCCGGAACTGGCCGTGGTCACCCAGGCCGGAGGCAAGGAGTTGGAGGAGCCGTTCGCCATCCGGCCCACCTCCGAGACCATCATCTACGCCATGTACGCGAAGTGGGTTCAGTCGTACAGGGACCTGCCGGTCCTGATGAACCAATGGGCCAACGTCATGCGGTGGGAGCTCAGGACGCGACTCTTCCTCCGGACGTCCGAGTTTCTCTGGCAGGAGGGCCATACGGCCCATGCCACTGCGGAGGAAGCGGAAGAGGAAACGCTCCTGATCCTGGGGCTGTACCGGAAGTTCATGGAGGAGTGGATCGGGATGCCTCCGATCACCGGCCTCAAGAGTCCGTCAGAGAAGTTCGCCGGCGCCGTCCGGAGCTATGCCTGTGAAGCCCTCATGCAGGACAACAAGGCACTCCAGGCGGGGACCTCCCATTTCCTCGGGCAGAACTTCGCCCGTCAATTCGACCTGAAGTTCCAGTCCGAGGCTGGCCAGGAGGAATACGCCTGGAACACGTCATGGGGGGTTTCCACCCGCATGGTGGGGGGGTTGGTCATGACGCACGGGGACGACAACGGCGTAGTGCTCCCGCCCCGTCTCGCCCCGTCCCAGGTGGTGGTGGTCCCGATTCTCCGTGGCGATGATACTCAGTCGGCCGTGCTCGCCAAAGCCGACGAGGTGGTGGCTCGCCTCCGGGATTTGGGCGTGCGTGTGAAGCTGGATCGCCGAGACCACCTTTCCCCGGGTTCCAAGTTCTACGAGTGGGAGCGCAAGGGCGTCCCCTTCCGCGTCGAGATCGGTCCCAAGGACCTGGAACAGGGACAACTGGCCCTGGCCCGACGCCTCACCCCGGAGGGCGCCAAGCGGAAGGAATTCGTGCCGGAGGCCGAGGCGGTCTCCGGGATGCCGGCCCGCCTGGAGGCATTCCAGACGGAACTCATGGAGGCGGCTCGGCGCAGGCGGGAAGAGCACACCTATCGGGGCGTCAAGAGCATCGGTGAACTCCAGGAGGTTCTGGACAACGGTGGCGGCTTCGTCTACTCCGGGTGGAACGGGGACCCGGCGGTGGAGCAGCGGATCAAGGAAGCGACCAAGGCCACGAGTCGTGTGATCCCGGACGAGGAGTTCCGCTCCGCCGAGGCGCCGGACACCTGCATTTCCGGAGAGGGCCCGTCGAAGATGGAGGTGGTTTGGGCGAGAGCCTACTGACCACGCCCTTTCCTCGGATCGGCGGTGTGCTCCACTGCGGAGACGTGCCGGCGGAGGAGCTGGCCGGCCGCTTCGGTACGCCCCTGTACGTCTACGACGCCGCCAGGATCGCGTTCCGGGTCCAGGCCTTCCAGACGGCCTTCCGCGGGGTGGACCACCTGCTCGCGTATTCGGTGAAGGCCAACGGGAACCTCGCGGTCCTCCGGAGACTCAACGCCCTCGGGTGCGGCGCCGACATCACCAGCCTGGGCGAGTTGTTCCGCGCCCGCACCGCCGGGATCGATCCGGAGAAGATCGTGTTCGCAGGCGTGGGGAAGACGGTCCAGGAGATGCGGGCTGCCCTGGAGGCGGGGATCTACGGGTTCAACGTCGAGAGCGCCTCCGAACTGCGGCGCCTCGACGGCATCGCCGCCGAGATGGGCGTTCGCGCACCGGTCGCGTTGCGGGTCAACCCGGATGTGCTCTCCCCGACGCCGCACGAATACACCGCCACGGGACACGCCGCGACGAAGTTCGGCGTGCCCCTGCAGGACGCCGCGGAGCTCTATCGTTGGGCGGCGGATCGTCCGCACCTTCTCGTGCGGGGAATTGACGTCCACATCGGTTCCCAGATCGTAGATCCGACTCCGTACCTGCGGGCCCTGGGGCGTGTGCTGGAGCTGGTCCGGAGCCTGGCCCATCAAGGCACTGCCTTGGAGTATCTGGACATCGGGGGGGGGTACGGCATTCCCTATGACGGGGGGGCCGCCTTGGATGTGGACGGCCTGGCGGGAGAGGTCGTGCCCAGGGTCAAGGCGGCGGGTCTGAAGCTCGTCCTGGAGCCGGGCCGCTCCCTGGTGGGGGACGCCGGCGTCCTGCTCACCCGGGTGGAGTACGTGAAGCGCGCAGGCAAGACGTTCGTCATCGTGGACGGTGGCATGAGCGACCTCATCCGTCCGAGCCACTACGGGGGGTATCACGCCATCGAGCGCGTGGATACCAGATGCTCCCGGCCCGAGGAGCCCGTGGACGTGGTGGGGCCGGTCTGCGAAACCGGGGATTTCCTGGCTCGTGACCGGGTCATGGAGCTTCCGGAGCAGGGGGAACTCCTCGCCGTCCGAACGGTGGGAGCGTATGGGTTCTCCATGGCCTCCAACTACAACGGACGCCTCCGTCCCGCCGAGTGCCTCGTGGATGGAGATCAGGTGGAGTTGATCCGGAAGCGCGAGACCTTGGACGACCTCATTCGCGGGGAATCATGAGCCACGAGCACGACCGCATCCTGATCCTGGACTTCGGGTCCCAGTTCACGCAGCTCATCGCCCGGCGCATCCGCGAAGAGCGCGTATACTGCGAAATCCATCCGCCCACGCGCTCCCTCGAGTGGATCAGGGAATTCCAGCCCACTGGGATCATCCTGTCCGGGGGCCCTTCCTCCGTCTACGACGAAGGGGTGCCCACCACGGACGCTGGGCTGCTCCGGTCCGGCATACCCGTGCTGGGCATCTGCTACGGCATGCAGCTCATCGCGCACCTCGAGGGCGCCCGGGTCCATCATGGCAAGCGCGAGTATGGGCGCGCCGAGCTGACGGTGGCGGAAGAGCAGGGGCTGTTCGCTGGATTCGGCGCGGGGGAGTCGACCACGGTGTGGTGCTCCCATGGCGATCACGTGGACGAGGCTCCCGAGGGGTACCGTCGCGTTGCTTCCACCGCATCTCTCCCGGTGGCTGCGTTCTGCGCGGTCGACCGACCCATCTGGGGGGTGCAGTTCCACCCGGAGGTGGCACACACCCGTCGCGGAGACGAAATCCTGTCGAACTTCCTCTTCGAGGTATGTTCGTGCCGGCCTACCTGGACGGCAGGAGCGTTCATCGAGGATACGGTTGAGCGGATTCGCGAGCAGGTCGGAGATCGCACGGCGATTTGCGGCCTCTCCGGAGGGGTGGATTCCTCCGTGGCGGCGGTGCTCGTGCACCGGGCGATCGGGGACAGGCTCACCTGCATCTTCGTGGACCACGGCCTTCTGAGGCAGCACGAGCGAGACCAGGTGGAGCGCATGTTCCGGAGCCATTACGAGATGAACCTGGTCGTGGAGGACGTGTCGGCGATGTTCATTTCCCGGCTGCAGGGTGTCACGGAACCCGAGGCCAAGCGGAAGATCATCGGGAACACGTTCATCGAGGTCTTCGAATCCACGGCTGACCGGGAGGGCACCGGGGCCGCCTATCTGGTTCAGGGGACTCTCTATCCGGACGTCATCGAGTCGGTCTCCGCCGGCGGACCGTCGGTCACCATCAAGACGCACCACAACGTGGGCGGGTTGCCGGAAGAGATGCCGTTCGAACTCATCGAACCCCTCCGGGAGCTGTTCAAGGACGAGGTTCGCCAGGTCGGGCGTGAGCTGGGCCTTCCCGAGGACTTCGTCGGGCGGCACCCTTTCCCGGGGCCGGGGTTGGCCATCCGCATTCTCGGCGAAGTGACGCCGGAGCGCCTGGAGACCCTTCGCGAGGCCGACGCCATCTACCTCGAGGAGATCCGGGCCGCGGGGCTCTACGACGAGATATGGCAGGCGTTCGCCGTGCTGTTGCCCGTGCAGTCGGTGGGGGTCATGGGAGACGCCCGGACGTACGAGAACGTGCTGGCTCTTCGGGCCGTGACGTCCAGGGACGGAATGACGGCGGACTGGTATCCGTTTCCCCATGATGTGCTGGGGCGCATCTCGACGCGCATCATCAACGAGGTGAAGGGCATCAACCGCGTCACCTACGACGTGAGTTCGAAGCCGCCCGCGACCATCGAATGGGAGTAGGGCCGGGGAATCACCCCACCACCGCGTCGGCTTCGATCTCGATGAGCATCTGGGGATCGATGAGGCGACGTACCTCCACCATGGTGGTCGTGGGCGGGTGGTCCCCGAACACCTCGGCGTGCGCCCGCCCGAACTCCTCCCAGCGGTCGATGTCGGTGACGAACATCCGGGTCCTCGTGACGTCGGCCAGGGTAGCGCCCACCCCGGCGAGGGCCTCTCCGATGATGGCCAGGCAGCGTGCTGCCTGAGCGTAGGCGTCGCCCGGTGCGTGGACGCCTCCCTGCGGGGCCACCGGAGCGCATCCGGTGACGAAGATCCGGTTTCCCGCGCGGAGGGCGCGGCAGTAGCCTACACGCGCCTCCCAGGGTGTGTGGGTGAATACCCGCTCGAATTCCATGCTCATCGTCCTCGGTGAACGTCCAGAAGCAACCAACGCCCGAGGCCGGCTAGACCACCCTCGTGACGAGACACTTCAGATAGGCCGACTCCAGGCACGTCGCCGACACCGGATGGTCCGGCGCCTGGCCTCCGGTTTCCAGGATCTGGACGGGTCGTCCCGAACGGGCGGCGGCCCTTCCCACGGCACCGGAGAAGTCGTCCAGGGACACCCGCCCGGAGCAGGAGCAGGTGACGAGAATCCCGTCGTCCTCGAGACAGGCCATGGCCAATCCGTTCAGGCGCTCGTAGGCCTGGAGGGCCTGGGGCACGCCCTTGCGCGTGCGGGCGAAGCGGGGTGGGTCCAGGACGATGAGTCCGTATCGGCGACCCTCGGCGCCCTGGGCCTCCAACCACTTGAAGGCGTCCCCCCGCTGGAAATCCGTGACTTCGGCTACGCCGTTCGCCTCGGCGTTGGCCCGCGCCAGTGCGAGGGCGGGTTCGGATCCATCGACGCCCACCACGTGCGAAGCTCCGCCGCGAGCCAGGGCCACGGCGAATCCACCGGTGTAACAGCACACATCGGCCACGGTCCGTCCTGCCGCGTACCGGGCGGCGCGTCGGCGGTTGTCGCGCTGATCGAGGTAGAAGCCCGTCTTCTGGCCCGTGCGGAGATCGACCCGGAATCGGAGCCCCCCATCCACGATCTCCATGGGCTCGTCGGGAAGGGTCCCCCTCAGGGGTCCGTCCCGAAGCTCGAGGCCTTCCTCTTCGAGGATCCCCTTCTCCGTGCGGAGCACGATGCCCAACGGGGCTACCTCGGTCTCGAGGGCGTCCAGGATCGCATCCTGGCGTCGCGCCAGCGCCAGGCTGGTGAACTGCACCGACAAGTACGGCCCGTAGCGATCCACGATGAGGCCAGAGAGACCGTCCCCTTCGGAGAAGATCAGACGTGCCGCACCCTCGGGGGCCCCGAGTCCCAGAACATCGCGACGGAGGCGAATCGCCTCGGCGATGCGGGCGGCGAAGAATCCTCCGGTCAGCTCCTGCGGACGCCACGCATAAAGGCGCACCCGGATCTGGCTCTGACCGTTGAACAGTCCCCGGCCCACGAAGTCTCCCCTGGACGTGACCAACTCCACCTCGTCACCGTCCGATGGCGTGGGGGATATCGAGGCGATGGCCCCGGAGAAGACCCAAGGGTGTCCGCCGATGAAGGGCGCTTCACGTCCTGGGGCGAGGACGACGCGGGGAAGGGACAAGAGGGGTCAGCCAGGGTCGGGGGAGGAGGATCCGGAGGAGCCAGGGACGAGGCGCATCGCGTCCAGCCTGGCCTCGATCTCGTCCCACACCCCGCGCATGAAGGCCACGTCGTCCCCATGCACTTCCACGAAGTCAGTGAATTCCGCTTCGGTGATGCCGTGGTCCGACAGAATGCGGATCCGCTCCTGGTCCGAGAGTTCGTGGCTCTCTCCGCGGATGACGGCCGCGCGGAGGTCCACATAGGTCGCGATGAACGTCTCGCGATCCATGACCGCGGCATCGGAGGATGCCGGGGTGTCTCCAGCGCACGCCGCGATGGAAAGGGTCAGGAGCAGAATCGTCGAACGGCAGGCGGAGGTGAAACGCATTGGTCCTCGTCGAGGGCTCGCCTTGGCGGCGACAGGATGGGTCCGGGTCCGTGGATGATAATGGCTTCCGGGGTAGGATGGGACCGGGGACGGCACTCGGGACATGGTCCTACGAGAAGGGAATCCGTGGGTTCGATGGGGGGTAACAAAGTCCATCGTCCCATCACCGTCCGCTCTTCTCCCGCCTCGGAGTAGGTCGATGCACCCGATTCCTTCAAGACTGGCGCCCGTGGTGACCCTGGGCCTCCTGGTGTCGTTGGGCGCTTGCGCGGTGAACCCCGCCACGGGCAGGCGCGAATTGTCCCTGGTCGGGCAGGCACAGGAAATCGAGATGGGCCGCTCCGCCGACGCGGACGTGTCCTCGTCCCTGGGCTTGGTCGATGCACCGGAACTTCAGGCCTACGTGGCCGAACTGGGCAAGGAACTCGCCGCGGGCTCGGAGCGTCCGGAGTTGCCTTGGTCGTTCAAGGTCGTGGATGACCCGGTGGTGAACGCCTTCGCGCTGCCCGGGGGCTTCATCTACGTCACCCGCGGGATCCTGGCCAACTTCGAGTCCGAGGCGGAACTCGCCGCGGTGCTCGGTCACGAGATCGGCCATGTCACGGCGCGGCACTCCGTGAGCCAGATGAGTCGGCAGCAGCTGCAGCAGCTGGGGCTGGGGGTGGGGATGATCTTCTCGGAGGACGTCCGGAAGTTCGGCGGCGTACTGGCGGCGGGGTTGGGGTTGTTGAATCTCAAGTACTCCCGTGGCGACGAAACCCAGTCGGACGAGTTGGGGGTGCGATACATGACCCGCCAGGGATATGACCCTCAGTCCATGGTCGGCGTCTTTCAGATGCTTGCCAACGTGTCCGGCGGGGAGGGAGGGAGGGTGCCGCAATGGCAGTTGACCCACCCCTATCCGGAGAACCGGGAAGCCCACATCCGGGAGGTCATCTCCTCCGTAGGGGCATCGGCGGGTGGGCGAATCGGGCGTGATGCGCTCCTCGACCGCCTGGACGGGCTTGTGTACGGGGAAAACCCCAGGGAGGGATACTTCAAGGGGTCCCGCTTCGTGCACCCGGAGTTGGCCTTCGAATTGCGCTTTCCGGACGGGTGGACCACGGAGAACCAACGGTCTGCGGTGGGGGCGCTGAGCCCGGCCAAGGACGCCATGGTCGTGCTGTCCGTGGCCGGGGGCGCCGAGGAGCCCGTTGTGGCGCTGAGGGCGTTCCTGACCCAGGAAGGCTTTCGGGGCGGGCGGATTCGCGAAGAGGACGCCTACGGGAACCCCCGGGCGAGTGCTCCGTTCGTCGCGACCACAGCCGACGGTGAAGTGCGGGGAGAGGTCATGTTCGCCCGGCATGGCGGCTCTGTCTTCAGGGTGCTCGCGTATGCCGCCGGCGGACGCTGGGACAGTTATTCAGCTGCCGCCGCCCAGACGCTGAGCAGCTTCGCCCCGCTCACCGACCGGGCGATTCTCGGAGTGCAGCCTGCCCGCGTCGAGGTGGTTACGGTGGGAAGGTCCATGTCCCTGGAGGAGTTCCAGGCCGCGTATCCGTCCGTGGTGCCCCTCGAGGAGTTGGCCCGCCTGAACCGCTTGGCGCCGGGAGCCCGGATCGCGGCGGGGGCCCGGGTGAAAAGGGTGGTGGGGTCGGCGCTCCCGTGAGACGCGCTTGGCCCGGATCTTGACCTAACGGAGGGGGAGAGGCTCCTCCGGCTGCCATACTGGCAGTACGGCGGATCGGCAGTGGGCAATCCCGGATGGACCCCGAGACTCGAGGGGGGCGAAGGAGACAATGTTGAACGCCGACCGACTCACGGTAAAGGCTTCCGAGGCGCTTCAGAGCGCCGCCGCCGACGCCCGCCGTCGAGGGAATCCCGAGATCCACGGAGCGCACCTCCTCGCGGCGCTGCTGGCCCAGGAGGAGGGGATTGTCGTGCCGGTTCTCCAGAAGCTCGAGGTGAACGTCGGCCTGGTCCAGAGTCGCGCCCAGGAGGCCCTGGACGCCATGGCCCGGGTCGACGGGGGCTCCGAACCCAATCTGTCCCGCGACCTCCGCAAGGCGCTGGACGGTGCCGAGGAGCTATCCAGGGAGTTCGGTGATGAATTCGTGTCCACCGAGCACCTCCTCCTGGGTCTCAGCAGCGAAAAGAACGATGCCGGCCGCATACTCCGCGATGCAGGAGCGAACCTGTCGGAGCTCCGGGCCGCCATGGAGCAGGTGCGGGGTGCGCACCGCGTCACCGACGACACGCCCGAAGATTCCTACCGGGCGTTGGCGCGCTACAGCAAAGACCTCACGGACCTGGCCCGAAGGGGGAAGCTGGATCCGGTCATCGGTCGCGACGAGGAAATCCGTCGGGTGATCAAGGTCCTCGCCCGGCGTACCAAGAACAACCCGGTGCTCATCGGCGAACCCGGGGTAGGGAAGACGGCCATCGTGGAGGGGCTTGCCCAGCGGATGGTGGCGGGCGACGTCCCCAGCACCCTGAACAACAAGAAGCTGCTCCAGCTGGACATTGCGTCCATGCTGGCCGGCGCCAAGTACCGGGGCGAGTTCGAGGAGCGCATGAAGGCCGTCTTGAAAGAGATCACGGAAGCCGATGGACGCTTCGTGATCTTCATCGATGAAATGCACACCATCGTGGGTGCGGGTGCCGCCGAGGGGGCGGTGGACGCCGGCAACATGCTGAAGCCGGCCCTGGCCAGGGGAGAACTGCGTGTCGTGGGAGCCACCACGCTCGACGAGTATCGGAAGCACATCGAGAAGGACCCGGCGCTGGAGCGCCGCTTCCAGCCGGTGTTCGTCGCGCCTCCGTCCGTCGAGGATTCCGTGGCGATCCTGCGGGGGCTCAAGGAGCGGTACGAGGTGCACCATGGTGTCCGCATCACCGACGATGCCATCATCGCGGCGGCCAAGCTTTCGGACCGCTACATCGGGGGACGCTTCCTCCCGGACAAGGCCATCGACCTCATCGACGAAGCCGCGAGCCGGCTCCGCATCGAGATCGATTCCCTCCCCACGGACATCGACGTCCTGGAGCGACGCATAACGCAGCTGGAGATCGAGCGGCAGGCACTTCAGAAAGAGACGGACGGTCGAGCGGTGGAGCGCCGCGAGCACATCGAAGGCGAGCTTGCCGGACTTCGTGAGAAGAGCCAGGGGAAGAAGGCCAAGTGGCAGGCCGAGAAGGAGGTCATCGCGCGCATCCAGGAGTTGCGTACACGAGTGGACGAGCTTCGGAACGAGGCCGACCGGGCGACGCGAACCGGTGACCTGAACCGGGCGGCCGAGATTCGGTACGGGGAGATTCCGCACGCCGAAGAGGAGATCGCCGGAGCGTCGGCGCGCCTGGCCGACCTCCAGCGAGTCGAGAGATTCCTCAAGGAGGACGTGGAGCCCGACGACATCGCGGAGGTCGTCGCAGAGTGGACGGGCATCCCGGTGAAGCGGCTCATGGCTTCGGAGCGCAAGCGTCTCACCGAGTTGGAGAGCCACCTGGGGCGTCGGGTCATCGGCCAGGAAGAGGCGGTTCGCGCCGTGTCCAACGCGGTGCGACGGTCCCGCGCGGGGCTTCAGGACCCCAATCGGCCCGTGGGTTCGTTCATCTTCCTCGGGCCGACGGGGGTCGGGAAGACCGAAACCGCACGCACGTTGGCCGAGTTCCTTTTCGACGACGAGCGGGCCATGGTGAGGATCGACATGTCCGAGTACATGGAGAAGCACGCCGTGGCCCGATTGATCGGCGCGCCTCCCGGGTATGTCGGATACGAGGAAGGTGGGCAGTTGACCGAGGCCGTGCGTCGTCGGCCGCACGCGGTGGTGCTCTTCGATGAAATCGAGAAGGCCCACCACGACGTGTTCAACGTGCTTCTCCAGATCCTGGACGAAGGCCGGCTCACGGATGCCCACGGGCGCACGGTGGACTTCCGGAACGTGGTCGTCATCATGACCTCGAACATCGGCAGTCAGTTGATACTCGAGGCAGTAGGCCACGGGGACCGGGAGGCCGTCGAGCGCGAGGTGAGGGGGCAGCTCCATCATCACTTCCGCCCGGAGTTCCTGAATCGGGTGGACGACATCGTGGTGTTTCGCCCGCTCGGCGAGGAACAACTCCGCCACATCGTGGACCTCCAGCTGCAGCGCGTGGCCGCCCTCGCCGGCGAGTTGGGCGTGACCCTGGAGGTCACGGACGAGGCGAAGGCCTTCCTGGCACGGGAGGGATTCGACCCGGCCTTTGGAGCCCGTCCCCTGAAGAGGGCCATCCAGAGAGCGGTTCAGGATCCACTGGCGCTGTACCTACTGGACGAGGAGGTCCCCCAGGGGACCCGCATCGTGGTGCGTCCCGAACCCGACGGGTCCCGTCTGGGCTTTGAGGCGCACACCGTCGCGGCTTCGACCTAGGAGACGGAGGGGTGGGGTTTCAACCCAGGCCTGTTTTGCCGAGATTCGGTGCGACCCGGCCCGGACGTTCGGGCGATTCCTGAGGAGGACCGATGATCCCAAGCTCCAGCGTTGCAGCCCGCCCCTGGGCCCTGGCCCTGGTGATGGGCCTGTTGCTCTCGTCGGCGTGCACGACGGTGATCCAACAAGGACCCGGCGCGGGAATGGTGGCGCAGCTTTCCCTGGAGCGCTTCCTCGAGGCCGCCAATGCTCGCGACCTGGCGGCCATGGGGCGTTCCTTCGGGACGACCGACGGCCCCATCATGGACACCGGGAGCACCTTCGGATGCATGTTCAAGAAGATCGGCTCCTGGTTCGGCGGATCACCCTGCGTCCAACGGCGTGACGTCGAGGTGCGCCTGGCGGCCATCTCGGACATCCTCAGGCATGAGGATTTCCGGGTGACCCGGGAGGAGACCGTCGCCGGGCGGATGAGCGAGGCGAGGCGGATCTGGGTGGACTTCACGATCAACGGAGCGCAGGTCACCGACGTTCCCTTCGTCGTCGTGCGGGGACCTCGTGATCAGTGGCTGGTGGAGGAGATCGACCTCCAGCGTATCATGGCCCGCCCGGGCCGCCGGGACTAGCGCACGCTGGCGGGAATGGAACCACGGCGGCGTCCTGCGGTAGCCAGGCTCGGCGCGGCCTTCGGAATGGATCAGGTTTGTTGCACGAGTTCCACCAGGATGCCGCCCGTGCTCCTGGGATGTACGAACGCGACGAGGTGCCCGCGGGCGCCGGGGCGGGGCTTGACGTCGATGAGTTCGACGCCCTGGGCGGCGAGTCGGTCCAGATCGGCCTGGAGGTTGTCGGAACGGTAGGCGATGTGGTGGATGGATTGCCCACGTCGCTCCAGGAAGCGCCCCACGGTTGTGTCGGGGCCGAGAGGTTCGAGGAGTTCCACTTGGCCGCAGAAGGCCACGCGGACTCCCTGAGAAGGAAGCTCTTCGGACGGGGAGCCGGCTTGGCCGGACACGAGTTCGAAGAGTCGAGCAGCATCTTCGATGGAGGAAACGGCGATTCCCACGTGGTCCAGGGGGAGATCGCCTTGCCACGACGGATTCATGATGGTCCTGCGCTGGAGGTGTGTGCGGGACGGGCGGCGGCATCCTAGAGCCGACGTCGCAACGCGACAAGGAGAGGGTGAATGGCGACGAGCAACACGATCCTGGAAGTGACCGACGAAAATTTCGTTTCCGAGGTGGAGTCCAACGCGGGACTCTCCATGGTGGATTTCTGGGCGACGTGGTGCGGCCCATGTCGCATGGTCGCTCCCATCGTCGAGGAGTTGGCGGAGGAATACCAGGCCAAGGGCCTCAAGGTCGGCAAGATGGATGTGGACGCGAACCCTTCGGTTCCCTCGAAATACGGCATTCGCTCCATTCCCACCATCCTCTTCTTCAAAGGCGGGGAACTGGTGGATCAGGTCATCGGCTTCGTTCCCCGGCAGCATCTCGAGGACAAGATCCTCAAGCACCTGTAGGCCCGAAGCGACCCGGACTCCAGGAGGGCGG
>DATHZE010000150.1:0-8030 GCA_035458765.1 Longimicrobiales bacterium | reverse complement strand
CCCGATAGAAGTCACGCTCGTCCTCCAACTTCTCGAGACGGGCGTTCAACTCGGTGATCGCGTCATTGAGCTGAAGGATCTCTTCGGGCCGACGAGGGGCATCGGGGAGCGACGGCCGGCCCTGCCTCGCCGTGACCACTTTGCCGATGGTGGAGATCAGCACCACAAGGACGATGAACTCGAAGACGCCGATGACGGATCCCTCCCTGGAACGGGTTGTTAACGCAGCACTCCGAGCATAACACCAGGAGTTCCGCGACGGCCCCGGCCCGTCAAGCCGACTCGTGGTCCTCCTGGACCGTATGGGCCAGGTGCAGGCCCAATCCGAGGATCGCCCCGGCCATCGCGTTGACGAGGAGGACGCTGGGGACCCCCAGAACGTCCAGGGCCACGGGGAGGTCGACGACCCACTGGCCTCCGTACAGCAGGCCGGTGCATGCCACGCTCCCGAACGCCGCTCCGCTCATGAGTGTGGACCAGAACGACGTCACCTCGAGAATGAAGGCCCCCACCACGCCGACGGCAGCGAAGGCGAGAAAATGGAACACCGTATACGCCAGAAGCTTCACGCCGAGGAAGCCGAAGGCGGCGACGCGCGAGATCGTGCCCGAGTCCACCTCCGGCGTGCCCACACCGATCAGACCCGAAGCCAGGGCCATGGGCGTGGAGAGAGGTTGGAACTGGACGGCATCCTCGATCAGGAAGAAGACCGCTACCCCGGCCCCGGCCAGAAGACCGGCCTCTGCCCCGGTGGCAACACGCTGGAGGAACCGCATGGGAGAGTCTCCGTTCGAGGGCCTTCACTGTCCCCACCCGCCCCGCCGCACGGCGCACTATGGGGCGCAACCGCCCGCACGTGCAAGCCAGGCGGCGTCCCTCCCTGGGCGGGGGAAGCGCCTCCGCGTCAGCCCGTCGGCTGCACTGTCCGGTCGATGTACGCCACGAAGTCTCTGGCGTAGGCGTGCTTGATGGTCGGCCAGTGATCCTCCAGGAAGCCTCCGTAGTTCCGGAACAGGTCGCGAAGCTCCTGAGCTTCCTCTTCCAGGTCGATCTCCTCTCCGATACCCACCTTTCTGAGTTGGAACTGCATGAGGATCAGGTTGAGGCGCGCCTGGCACATGATGCCCAGTCGCGTCCTCTCTTCGTCCGTCAGCGCCTCGCCGGCCGTGGCCCGCGTCATGATACCGGGAAGCTCCGGCGAGTTCATCACCGTCAGGAAAAATTCACGGTGCCCCGAATGCACGGCCTGCTGTTCGACGGAGAGTTGCGACTTCCTGGCGTGGTTGGTCTGGATGGCAATGTAGATCAGCGTGACGAGGATGAGCATTGAACCCACGAACTCGCCGATGGCACCCAGGTCCTGGATGGACACTGCCCTTTACCTCCCCACGGGCTTCAACGCCCGATGCTTGAACACGTGCGCATAGTCACTCCAACTGGAGTCGCGAACGATAGCATCAGGCGGCGCCACTCCACACCACGGAACGACCGTCGGCGTCCAGGGACGTCGAGAGGCTGAGCGCCCCCGCCTCGAGGGCGCCCCGGGCAACCAGGTAGGGGTGGTGGAAAGGGGTCATGGGGCGGACAGGTCGCCGACTGGGGGGATTTCCAGCATGGCCCCAGGACGGGCTCGACCGCCGGCACCATGAGGAACCCGTGACCGCGGCCGTCCGAGCCAGGCTCAGCGCGGCACCCTGAACTTCTTCCGTGCTGCAGCCGCCTCATCGTGAAACGCGCAGTCGTGGGTGTGATCGTTCACCAGCCCCATGGCCTGCATGAACGCATAGACCGTGGTGGGTCCCACGAAGCGCCAACCCCTCTTCTTCAGGTCCTTGGACAACGCAACCGACTCGGGCGTGGTGGCCATGGTGCGCAGGACCGCCTCCGTGAGCTTCTCGGGGCGGTAAGCCGCCGACGGTTCGAAGCGCCAGAAGTACGCGGCCACGGACCCGAATTCGTCAGCCATGCCGCACGCCCGCGCCGCATTGTTGAGGGTCGCTTCGATCTTGCCACGGTGCCGCACGATCCCGGCGTCCCCCAACAGCCGCTCCACGTCCTTGGGCCCGAAGCGGGCCACCCGGGCGTAGTCGAATTCCGCAAAGGCCGTTCTGAAGTTCTCACGCTTCCTGAGGATCGTGAGCCAGGACAACCCCGATTGGAACCCCTCCAGACAGATTTTCTCGAAGAGGCGATGGTCATCCCCCACCGGGTACCCCCACTCGTGGTCGTGATAGTGGACGTAGTCGTCGGCGGCGTTGCGGACCCAGAAACAGCGCACAGGGGCCGTCGAAGCCATTCCCATCATCCCCAGGGGTAGGACCCAGGCACCTCCACGCCCCTGGCCTCGAAGAGCAGCTCGATCAGCCGCTCCCACGACTCCCAGCTGGTGGTCCTGCCGTATACGGAGTTGGTCTTGTGGGCGATGACCATGTCCACGGCCGGCAGCACCGTGATCCACTGGCCGATGGCCCCGCGCGCGGTGTACGCCCCTTCGAAAGGCCCCACCGCCTTGGGGCCGTCCCAGACCCACCACATATAGCCATACCCGAAGTAGCCATCCCTCCGGCTCACCGGATGCATCTCCTCCAGGGGGGTCACGACCCCCGAGATGCGGTCTACCCATTCGCGGCTGATGAGCCGGCGGCCGTTCCACTCCCCTTCCCTGAGCATGAGGTATCCGACTCGCGCCATGTCACGTGTGGAAAGCCACATGTGGTATGCCGGGTTCACCGAAACCGTCAGATCCCCGCTCTTTCGCTGAGCTGTGCGGTCCCAATCCTCGAACTGGAGAGGACCCGCGAGCTGCTCACCGAGCTCGTCGTAGATGTTCCGACCGGTTTCGTGCTCGAACGCCGCACCGGCCGCGTTGAAGTCCCAGTTGCTGTAGAGCTGGTAGGTCCCGGGTTCCTGAGAGCCCCTCGCCGGCGCCGAGGCCAGGTCGTCGCCGCCGTTGGAGGCGGGATGATAGACGCCCGACCGTGCGGTGATCAGGTCCTGGATCCGGGCCTGCTTCTCGATGGGGAGAAGTCCGCCGATGTCATCCACGCCCATGTCGGCCAGGGTCTTGTCCAGATCGATGGTCCCGTTCTCCACCCACTTTCCGTAGAGCATGGCCAGGATGCTCTTCCGGGCCGACGCCAGGTAGGACAGTTCCTCGATGTCCCCATAGGTGAAGACCACCCGGCCCCGATCCACGACCACGAGCCCCGTGGTATGGGCGCTGTCGCGGATGAACCCGTAGGCGCCCCTGAGCTTGGTTGCGTCCCACCCGTAGGCACCCAGGTCCTCCCTGGACACGGCTTCCCAGGTCGCGCCGGGATAGGTGGGTGCGGTCGAGACCTGACCGGCGGCGGGAACCGCCAGAACGGCGGCCAGGAGAAGCGATCGAACGACGGTGCGGGCGTGGATCATATCGGTGCTCTGGGAACGGGTTCGCGGTGGGGGGAGAACGTACCGGCGAGGAGCGAAGCGGGAAATGCCGGAACGAAAGAGCGGGAGGGGGGCAAAGAAAAGCCCCCCGGCGCCGAGGCGCCGGGGGGCTTAGCACTTCAGTGGTTCGAGCGTCGTCGCTTACAGCTTGACGACGTTCTCAGCGGCGGGGCCCTTCTGGCCCTGCGTGATCTCGAACTCGACCTTGTCACCCTCGCTCAGGGACTTGAAGCCCTGGGCCTGGATGGCGGAATGGTGGACAAAGCAGTCCTTGCCACCGTCGTCCGGGGTGATGAAGCCGAAGCCCTTCTGATCGTTGAACCACTTTACGGTGCCTTGCGTACGCATCTTCCTACTCCGTGTTGCGTCATGGTCTTCGGTCGGAACGTTCGGAAGATCCGCACACTGCCGACTGCTGACCCACGTGGCCGTTAACCCCCACGCTGGGCTGTGGCGAACTGCCACAAAAAACGGGAATACCCTCACGCGGAGAGCTTCCCGAGTTTCCTTGAGATGGATGCTACAAAAAGTCCTTCCTGCTACTGTTGATCAGCATTCAAGGTCGCAGTCCGAATCCCCGGCGTCAATTGGCGCGCCTCCCGAGACGAACATTGCCCAACCGGCCCCCCGCCGACCTCGATCCGGTCCTGCGCGCAACCCTCGCCGAAATCGGTGAGCAAGGCTGGGAAATCTGGGCTGAGTTCGACCGCAGCGTGCGACAGAACGAGTGGCACCCTTTCGTGCCCGCGGACTACGAGCGGGTCCTGGAGGCGCTGCTGGTGTTGCGCGCCCCGGGCCTGCGCTTTCTGGAGTGGGGATCCGCCACCGGCGTCATCACCATCATGGCCGACCTGCTCGGGTACGAGGCCTACGGAATCGAGCTCGACGAAGGGCTCGTGAACGTCTCCGTCGAGATGGCCGCCCGGTACGGGTCGGGAGCCCGCTTCGCCGCGGGGAGCTTCCTTCCCGCGGGATACACCTGGAGCCCCAGGGACGGGGATGGGCGGATGGGGACCGTCGGGGCGGGTACCTCGGGCTACCTTCAACTCGGGCACCCTCTGGACGACTTCGACCTGGTCTATGCGTTCCCTTGGGGGGGAGAGGAGTCCATGATGCACGACCTCATGCGCAAGTACGGCGGACCCGCCGCGGGCCTCCTCCTGAACCGGGTCTCCGGCGACGTGGAGCTGTTCCGCCGCGGAAAGCTGGTTGCATGGCAGACTCCCGGTCCCGCGCAGCCTACGCGATGAACTCCGGCTCCATGACCTCCTCCACCACCTCCCCCCCGACCATCCCGACGCGGTAGACCTTGGCGTCGGCGCGAGTGGCCACCACGCGCTTCACGTCGTTGTCTTCGAAGTAGATCCCGGCGTCGTTGTCGCAGGCATACCCAGGCTTGAGTTCACCCGACGAAATGAGCCTGTGATAGGTCGGCCTGCGCACCGCCTCGCCGTCGTAGTGGGGCGAGTGGCTCCCCCTCAGGAAGCCCAGGCACTCGATCTTGGTGACTTCCTGGGGACGTGAGTCGGTGGTGCCTTCCTCGAACCAGCAGAGGGAACCGGCGCTGGCTCCGCCGAGCACGATGCCTCGGTCCCACGCCTCCCGAAGTACCTCGTCGATACCCTGCGCCCTCCAGATCGCCTGCTGGTTGAGGGTGTTGCCCCCGGAGACGACGATGCCGTCCACGGAAAGGAGGACCTCCTCCCAAGTCCGCTCCTGCGTGTAGCTGCTTATGAAGCTCTCCTGCACCAACGGGGTCACATCCAGGGCCGCGCAGTTCTCGTACCACCGGATCATCCCCGAGGCACTGTCCGCCGACGCCGTGGGGAGGTACAGCAGCCTGGGCCGGGGCTTGCCCGTGAGTTGGGCCATGTACCGGATGAACGCCGTCCGGAAGCCTCCACCGGCGATGAGGATCTTGCGTGTGGCGGCGCGCCCGGACACTGCAGGGGACACGTCAGCGAGGGGGAGGCCGTCCACGCTCAACTCCACGGCCCCCACGGCCGACACTGCCAGGAACTCCCTCCGGTCCATGTCGTCCTCCTCGTTCAGGATCCAGTCGGTCCGCACAATTCGGTCCAACCCTGGGCGCATCCGATGGCACGGAGCGCCGTCGGGTCGCGCTCGGTCAGCACCGGTTTCGTCCCCCGGAGCACGATGGGCAGATCCTGGTCCAACGGCGGCTCACGGACCAGGGGTTCGCCCGCCCCGCCTCGGGCCACGTTCGTGCACGCCGTGGAGAAGCCCAACTCGCAGCCCTTCAGGAACACCGGTCCCGGATCGCGCCGAGCCTCCGAGAACTGGATGCCTGCTTCGTTGCACGCCCACCCCGACCCGTTGTTGCAGTACGTCAACGTCAAGAACGACTCGTACCTGCAGGCTCGCTCGTTGCCGACCTCACACGCCTGCTTCCAGAACGGGAGGTACTGCCCGGGGTGGTGGTCGCCAAGCGCTCCCGTCCCATAGAGACCGGTGAACACCAATGCCATGACCGTCCCGAAAGCCAGGTTCCGACCCATGGGCGCCAGCGACCCCATCAGGCGGGCGGGATCCAGCGCCGCCAGCGCCTGGGACACCGCGAGCCGGTCGATACCCCTCACCATGAGGTTCATGAACGGCACCGGCAGGAGCTTGTCGTAGAAGGTGGGCGCCCCCACCAGGGGCAGGACGAGGAAGAGGACGGTGGTCAGGACCGCGTACAGCATCCCGAACATGATGCGACCCAACTCGGTCCGGGGCGACGTGGACGGGTCGGTGACGAGAAGGAGCATTCCGAGGAACACCGGCACGGGGATGTGGGCGTCCAGGAACAGGTAGGTCCCCGTCGCCTGGAAGTAGACCAGGCTGATGACCATCATGGTCAGCACCGCCGACAGCGTCATCCTGGCCACACCGAACAGGAACTGCCCGGGAACGGCGGCCAGGAAGAGCAGCAGGTACATGTGCGGCGGGTCGAACTGGGTGTTGGCGATGAGGTTGCCGAACGTGGTGTCCGAGCCCTGGGTGGCGATGAGGTAGATGGAGACCATCGCGAGAGGGAACGACGACGGGTTGAAGATGTGGGCGGAACGCCCATCCCTCTGCCAGCGAATCAGTTCCTTGGCCAGGAAGCCCACGGCGATCATGACGAACTGCCAGTAGAACCAGTCGGGCCTGAACCACAGGAACAGGTTGATGCTCAGGATGATGGGGAAGGGCCCGAACCCGAGATTGTAGTGGTCCCGGCGCGACCAGTTCAGGAGAGCGTCGATGGCGTAGGCGAAGACCAGCTGCGCCACGATGAAGGGCACGAACGCCCCGACGATGGGGACGTATCGGCCCCACCAGTAGTAGACCATGGCCTGGGCGATGGCCTGGACCCAATGCTGGGGCTTGGGCGTCCACGAAAGCGTGAGCGTCCTCCTCGCGCTTTGGGCCTTGGCGAAGAGGACCAGCAGCCAAGCCGCCGCCACGGCCGCGGCGCCGAGAAACGACGCGAACATCACCGGCTGCGGCCGAGCCATGCCGAGGCCGGCCAGGGTCAGCGCCAGGATGAATGCACCGGGCAGCGCCAGGGCGCCGCCCGGGGAGAGGGTCCAGGTGCGTGGTGTGGTCGTGGCGTTCATTCCGACTGTTTCCGTGGCATGGGGAGGGCCTCAGACGGGCAAAACTCGGCCTCGGAACCTCGCTGCGCCATCCCCCCGCCTCGCGAAGGGCGAGTCACTCCGCCGCCAACTCGTTCAGGGCCCGCGTCAACAGGTCGAGGTCGCCCATCCGCGTGAAGAGGTTCGGCGCGATGCGGGCCCCCTGCTCCACCGCCACCGTGAAGATCCTGTGCCGGTCCCAGAGGCTGTCCACGACCGCCCCGGGCGTCATCCCGTCCACAAGGACGTTGGCGATGGCGCAGGACTGGTCGTCTCCCAACGGCGTGTTGATCCGGATGCCCGGAACGTCCTTCACCCGCTGGACCCAACTGTTCTTGAGATGGCGCAGGCGCGCTTCCTTGCGGGCGCCGCCTATGGACTCATGGAACCGGACCGCGTCCCGGATCGCCTGGTCGGTCCCCTGGGGATGGGTTCCGATGTGGTGGAATTTCTCTATGTCGTCCCCCTGGGCGTTCCGGTCTCCGAACAGCGGCCAGACCTTGGCGATGTGCTCCTTCTTCACGTAGAGGAGCCCCGTGCCCAGAGGACAGCCCAGCCACTTGTGGAGACTCGAGCCGAGGTAGTCGGCGCCCAGGTCCGGGACCCTCCAGTCCAGGTGGGCGAAGGAGTGGGCCGCATCCACCACCACCTCGATGCCTCGGGCGTGGGCCATGTCCGCCACGGCCCTTACGGGTAGAACCTGCCCCGTCAGGTAGACCATGTGGGAGATCAGGATGTAACGCGTGCGCGGCGTGATGGCGTCGGCGTAGGCCTGCACCACCTCGTCCTGGGACGCCGGGAGCCAAGGCAGCTCGATGACCTTGTTCACCGTGCCGTAGCGTAGGGCTCTCTGCTCGAGCGCCTCCTGCATGGAGGGGTACTCGCGGGATCCATAGAGCACTTCCTCGCCACGCTCCAGGGGGATGCCCTGGAGGACCACGTTGAGCGCCTCGGTGGTGTTGCGCACGAAGGTGAACT
>DATHZE010000149.1:0-7706 GCA_035458765.1 Longimicrobiales bacterium | reverse complement strand
TCCCGCCGGCCTCCTTTCGTTGACGGTCCCCTCGTCTATACTACCGTGTGGCTACCCTCTTCATCGTCAGCACACCCATCGGCAACCTGGGCGATTTGAGCCCTCGCGCCGCAGAGACCCTTCGCACAGTGAGCCGGATCCTGGCGGAGGATACGAGGCGTACGCGCGTGCTGGCCGATCATGCGGAGTCAAGGGCGCCCCTGGTCTCGCTCCACGCCCACAACGAGGCGGAGCGGGTGGAACGGGTGTTGGACTGGCTCGAGGGCGGGGAGGATCTCGCGCTGGTCTCGGACGCTGGGACCCCCCTCGTCTCGGATCCTGGTGGGCGTCTGGTCCACGCCGTGACCGAAGCCGGTCACTCGGTCATCCCCATTCCCGGGCCGTCCGCGGTGCTGGCGGCCCTGGTCGGCTCCGGGCTCCCCACGGATCGATTCACGTTCCTGGGCTTTCCGGAGCGCAAAGGCCAGGAACGGAGGCGCCTTCTGGAGAGGGTCGCGGCCTCCGAGGAGGCGGTCGTGCTCTTCGAGTCTCCCCAGCGTCTCGTTCGGCTCCTCAACGACCTTTCGCAAGCCTGCGGTCCGGGACGCCGCGTGAGCGTGGCCCGGGAACTGACCAAGCTGCACGAAGAATGGACGAGGGGAACCCTGGAGGAGGCCGCCGCCTACTACGGTCAGCATCCCCCACGGGGTGAGGTGTCCCTGGTAGTCGGGCCGGCCCCGGACGACGCGACCCCTGGCGTCGATTTGGAGGAGCAGGCGCGCGTGCTGGCCCGTGGGCTGCTCGGCGAGGGAGGAAAGGCGAGCGCCGTCGCCAAGGAGGTTGCCCGGCGCCTCGCTCTTCCTCGCAACACCGCGTACCGTATCGTCCAGGAAATCTCTGAAGCCTGATCTTCCCATCCCCGGAGCACGCTTCCTCGCCGCATGACCTCGACCCTCCTGGCAGCGCTGGTCGTCGCCGCCTCGGCGCCGGCCGCCACGGATTCAATCACCATCACCCGCCTTCACTACGACGGCGGCGGGGATTGGTATGCGAATCCGTCGTCCCTCCCCAATCTCCTCGCCGCGATCCGCGATCGCACGGGGATTCCGGTTTCCATGCGGGAGTCGTCGGTCACCGTGCTGGATCCGGGTCTGCGGGATCACCCCTACCTCTACATGACCGGGCACGGGAACGTGCGGTTCACGCCCGCCGAGCGGGCGGCCCTGCGCTCCTATCTGATCGGAGGCGGCTTTCTGCACGCCGACGACAACTACGGTCTCGACGAGTCGTTCCGGGAGGAGGTCGGCAGGATCTTTCCCGACGAGGAACTCACGGAACTGCCGCCCGACCATCCCGTATTCCATACGGTGTACGACTTTCCGGACGGAATCCCAAAGATCCACGAGCACGACGGTGGGCGGCCCCAGGGCTTCGGCATCTTCCACGCCGGGCGGCTCGTCCTGTTCTACAGCTATGAGTCGGACCTGGGCGACGGTTGGGAGGACGCCGACGTGCACGACGACGTGCCGGAGGTCCGTGAGCAGGCCCTCCGAATGGGCGTGAACCTGTTCGTCTATGTTCTGGGCCAGGGGGTTCCGTGAGTCCCGGCCCACGTCTCGAAGCCAAGGTCGGGTCGGTGCGAAGGCACCTCAAGAGTCGCACCTTGCTCGCTGCTGCGCTGTGGGTCGCCGCCGGCTTCGCCCTGACGCTGATCGCGGCCTGGATCCTCGCTGGTCCCGAAGGCTGGCGGCAGGGGAGCGATGCGCCGTTGGCGCTGGACGTGGTCCTTTCGGCTGTGGTGGTTCTGGCCTTCATCGGCATCCGGGCGGGCATCCCGCGGTGGTTCGACGACGTGCCGCTGTCCGCGGCCATGGAGCGGGCCGCGGGTCTCGAGCAGGGCCTGGTGCGGGGTTCGTTGGAGGTGTCGCGTGCGCTGCCCGGAGGCGTGTCGGCATCCTTGGCCGCCGGAGCGGTCGAGTCGGTGCTGGGTGCCTTGGGTGGTCCCTCCGAGGAACTGGCGGGAGACCTGGGCCAGGGCGTGGACCGGTGGGTGCGCAGGGGCTCCGGAGTGCTGGCTGGGCTGACCGTGGCATCGGTGGCGCTGGCCGTGGTAGCTCCGACCCGGGCGGAGCGGGCTTGGGTAGCTCTTTCCACACCCTTCGGCGTCATGGCGGACCCCGTGCTTTCCCCCTTGGCCCTGGCGCCGGGGACCGTGGAGGTACTTCGGGGGAGTGACGTGTCGGTGCGGATCGAGGCGCCCGGTCGTGCCACCGCTCAGCTGATCTGGCAGGCTGCCGGTGACGTCGTCACCTCTGAAGTGGTCGCGCTGGATGAAGGCATCGGTGTGAAGGTCTTCAAGTCGGTTTCGGCCACGGTCGAGTACAGCGCCCGGACGGAAGACGGTGCCACGACCGCCACATTCCGCATCGTGCCCGTGGATCCCCTCTTCGTCAGCGAGTTGACGCTCGAGGTCGCCTACCCGCCGCACACCGGCCTCTCGCCCGAGGAGTACCGCGGAACCGTTCCGCCGCTTCGACTTCCCGTCGGCACGCGGCTCGGCGTGGACGGTCGGGCGAGTCGGGCGCTCTCCATGGCGGCGCTCGTCGCCCCCGACGGAAGGGCGGCGACCAACCTCACGGTGAACGGTGCGCAGTTCCAGGGTCTGTGGCGGCCGGCGGTGAGCGGGCGGTTCGCGTGGGACTTCCTGGATGACGACGGGGCGGCGGCGGTGGTTCAACCCGAGCCCTTGGACATCACGCTTCTCCCGGACTCCGCCCCTTCGGTGAGTATTCCCATTCCCGGGACCGACACCCTCCTGTCCCTGACCATGAAGCAGCCACTCATCATGGAGGCGCGGGACGACTATGGTCTTCGCCGCCTGGAATTGGTCGCGTACCGGGTGACGTCGTTCGGCGAGGTGCATGAACCCATCACCCAGGGCCTGGACCTGGGGGGCAGCCGGGCCGCGTTGGCCCGACCCCTCCTCGACGTCTCGGAGTGGGAGCTCCTGCCTGGCGACGAAGTTCGGTACTTCGCCCGAGCCATGGACAATTCGCCGACCGGCCAGACCACCGTCTCCCGGGAGTACGTGCTGCGCATGCCTGACGCCTCCCAGCTTCGGCGTGGGGCGCAGGAGCAATTGGAGGAGATGGCCCAGAAGCTCGAGGAGCTCGCCGCGGAGGCGGAACAGAGGGCTGACGAGACCCGGGACATGGAACGCGAAGCGGCGGCCAGCCGCGGGGAGGAGCAGAGGGTTCCAGGCCGTCCGAATCAGGGTGAGGAGATGGGCTTCGAGGAGAAGGAGGAGCTCAAGAAGGCCCTGGAAGGGCAGCAGGAGTTGACCGGACAGGTCGACTCCCTGAGGACCGAGTTGGAGGCACTTCAGGAGGCCATGCGGGAGGCGGGCCAGGCGGACCCGGCGTTGAGCGACGACCTGCAGGAGCTGCAGGAGTTGCTTCAGCAGATCGCCAGCGAGCAGCTGGAGCAGCGTTTGGACGAGCTCTCGGAGGGGCTTGACCAGCAGGATCTCCAGGACGCCAATCGGTCGTTGGCGGAATTGGCCAAGGAGCAGGAGAACTTCAGGGATCGGCTCGAGGAGTCCCTGGAGCGATTCCGGAGGGCGGCAGTGGAGCAGGACTTCAGGGCTACGCAGAGCGACATGGATGAGTTGGCCATGAGGGAACAGGCGCTCGCGGATGCCATGAAGGAGGGGGACAGGCCTGAGCTGCGTGCGGAGCAGCAGGAAGCTCTGCAGAAGGACGCGGAGGAGTTGCAGTCCCGCATGGATCGCCTGGACAGGCGTCTCGAGCAGCTGGGCGAGGAGGACGCGGCCCGCGAAGTGAAGAAGGCGACGGAACAGGCGTCAGACGCTCGGCAGCAGATGAAGGAGGCCGGCGAACGGGCCAGGCAAGAGAAGAGCCAGGAGGCGGGAGACAGGGCGGAGCAGGCCGCCGAGAAGCTCCAGGAGGCCGCCGAGCAGTTGGAGGAGGCTCAACAGCAGATGGCCCAGCAGAAAGCCGAAGCGGCCCTCCACGCCCTCGAGCAGACTGCCGACGACGCCCTCTCCCTGGCTCGCCGACAGACGGAGCTCGGCGAGCACATGGCGGGAGCCTCGCAGGATCAGGTCACCGAGATGCGCGGAGACGAAGCCAGTCTGCTGCAGGGCGTGAGGAACATCGCGCAAAACCTCATGGATGCTGCTGACGGAGCACTGAGCGGAAACCAGGAGATGACCGCGCAGATCGGACGCGCCATGGAGTCCGTGCAGCGTACCATCCAGGCGATGGAAAACCGGCGCGGGCCAACGCCGGCTCCGGGGGCCGCCGCGGAGCAGGCCGTGAACGATCTGAACCAGCTGGCCCTCATGGCGTTGGCCGGGGCCGAGCAGATGTCCGGTCAGGAGGGAGAGGGACAGCAAGGCGGAGATCAGACCTCCGAACAGTTGGAGCAGTTGGCCCAGCAGCAGGGTGAGCTCTTCAACCAGACGGGCCAGCTCACACCCATGCAGCTCGGGGAGCAGGCGCTCAGGGAGCAGATGGAGAAGCTGGCCAGGGAACAGCAGTCGGTGGCCGAAGACCTGGGCGAGCTTTCCAAGGACGATCAGGCCCAGGAGGAGTCCCTGGGCGACCTCGAGGCCCTGGCCGCAGAGGCCGAGGCATTGGCGCAGCAGATGTCCCAGGGGCGGCTCACGCCGGATGTCATGCAGCGGCAGGAGCGCCTCTTTCACCGACTCCTCGACGCCGGCCGGAGCCTCCAGAAGGAGGACGAGGACGTGTCGGACGAACGCGAGTCCGAAGCGGCGAACGCTTTCGAACGCGGTGAGGTGGTCCCCCTGAACGCCGACCAACTGGGCGCGCAGCGGTTCAGGATGCCCTCTGCCGATGAGCTCCAGCGCCTCCCCCCGGCCGTGCGCCAGTTGGTGATCCAGTACTTCGACCGGCTGAACCGTGGCGGGGGAGGCTCATGATGAGGTCCGTTCCCCAGCGCCTCCTCCTCCTGGCCGTGGCGCTGCACGTGTCCGCAGGCGCGGTCTCGGGCCAATCCGTGGAGGAGAGCCGCCTTCTGCGGGATGCGTCCGCCCGAGAGTCCCGAGGCGATTTCGAAGGAGCGGAGGAGGTGCTTCGCACGCTGCTCCGGGCGAGCCCGACGTCGTCCGGCGGGCTCTTCGCTCTGGAGCGCGTGCTCAGGTCCAGAGGGGAGACGCGCGACCTTCTCCCTGCCGTGGACACGTTCCTTGCCCACGACCCGGCGTCGGCGGGAGTGCGGTATCTGAAGCTCCGCGTTCTCATGGAGCTTGATTCGCTGACGGCCCTGAAGGACGAAGCCGAGAGGTGGCTTCGGCTCCAACCCACGTCCGAGGTTCCGTACCGAGAGGTGGCTCGGGTATACGAGCGGGCCTTCGGTCCCGCCCCGGCCCTGGAAGTCCTCCGCCAGGGAAGGGTGGCCCTGGGGCGACCGGACGTGCTGGCCCTCGAAATCGGTGACCTCCTGGTGGCCCTCGGCGAGATGGATCCCGCTCTGGCGGAGTGGGCCCGTGCGGTGGGGGACGATGGCGGGCAGACCCCGGTGGTGAGCAAACGCGTCGCCGGTCTTCTGGAAGCTCCGGAGGACGCCGCGCGCACCCTGGTGGGCCACCTGGTCAAGGCGAAGGAGACGGGGCGAAGAAGGGCGGCGGTTCTCATCGCCCTGGACATGAGACTGGGTCCCGAGGCCCTGGATTGTGCGCGGCGCCTGGCCTCCGATCTGGAGGAGCGGCAACGAACCTCGTTCCTGGCAGACGTCGCCCGGAGGGCCAGGGACGCTGGACTGGGGGACGTGGCCAGTTGGGCCTACGGCGAATTGGGCCAGGAGGCCGGGTCACCGGCCGAGCGTCGGCAGTTCGACCAACGGCTGGTGGAGGTTTCCCTGGCGGCTGGGGACACGGTGGCGGCGCTGGAGGCCCAACGCAGGGTCATGGACTCCTACACGCTGGGCTCGGCCGATCGGAGGAGGGCTTCGGCCCAAGTGATCCGCCTGGAGGGGGCCTCGGCGGCGCCGGAGCGCCTGAGGGAACTTCTGGATGGATTCCGGGAAACGTTTCCCGAAGCGCCGGAACTGGATGAGCTCACAGCGGCGGTGGCCGGGGCCCTCCTGGGCCGGGGCGACGCCGAGGGCGCGGGCGCCGTGCTCGAAGGAATGGCCGGGCCCCGCAGCTCGTTGCAGCGTGGCTACCTCCTCCTGGCGGCCGGGGAGGTGGGAGAGGCACGGCGGGCGTTTCTGATGTCCCTCCCCGGCCTCGATCCCTCCGACGCTACCGGGGTCATACAATTCGTTGGACTCCTGGGGCGACTGTCCCCGCCGAGCGGGGTCCTGCTCGCCCGAGCCGGCGCCATGGCGCACGAGGGGCGGGGTGTAGAGGCCGCCACGGCTTTGGTCCAGGGTCTGGGTGACGTGCCCGAGGACGACCGTGCTGCGCTCCTCGCGGAGGCGGCGCGGATGGCCGATCAGGTGGAAGCGTCGCAGGAGGGGGCGCGCTTCCGTGCCCAGATCCTGGAGGAGTACCCCGACAGTCCGGAGGTGGGTGAGGCCGCGCTGGTTCTGGCGCGCTTCCATGCCCGGACGCCTTCGGGACGGGCAGAGGCGATCCGTCTCCTGGAGCAGCTGGTCACGGAGCGCCCCAATGCCGCGGTGGTCCCGGACGCCCGCCGGGAGTTGGAACGGCTTCGGAGGGCGTCGTGATGGCTGCGAGTCGAAGAAGTTCCCGGCACGGTTGGTCAGTCGGGGTCGCCCTGGCCCTGGGCGTGTTCCTGGTGAGGCCTGTCGACCTGGCGGCCCAGTTCCTGCTGGTGCCCATGGACCGGACCCAGCAGAACCACCTGCGCGCCTATGGGCTGACCTACTGGGTCCTTCAGCAGGGACTCAAGGGGGAGTGGCTGCTCAACTACCGAGGAGGGGCGTTCCTGCTCCCGGATCGGTCCGACGTGCGCAGGGAGGCAGCCTTCAGAGGGGTGTCCATCCAGACCGTGGACGCGGGGCAGGAGGCCCAGATCCGCGCCGTCGTCGCCGACTCGAACATGGAGGCGGTGCCCCTGGAGAAGGCGCCGAAGGTCGCAGTCTACACCCCGCCCAACTCCACCCCGTGGGACGACGCCGTCACCATGGCCCTGGAGTACGCAGGGATCGAGTACGAGACCCTCTGGGACGGGGACGTGCTGGACGCGGACCTGAGCGACTACGAGTGGATCCATCTCCACCATGAGGACTTCACCGGGCAGTACTCCAAGTTCTACTTGACGTACGCCGGGGCCCCATGGCTCCAGGAGGAGGTGGCCCGGAACCAGGAGGTGGCCCGGTCCCACGGATTCGCGTCGGTGCCGGCCTTGAAGAAGGCGGTGGCCCAGAGGATTCACGACTACGTCGAGAGCGGCGGATTCCTCTTCGCCATGTGCTCGGCCACGGAGACTCTGGACCTGGCCCTCGGTGCGGCGAACGTCGACATCGCTGCGGCTTATTCAGACGGCACGCCGCCGGATCCCGACGCATCCAGCAAGATGGACTGGAGCAGAACCTTGGCCTTCCAGGGCGCCCAGGTCCAGATCGCCCCTTCGGTGAACGCCTTCAGCGACATTGACGGACATCAGGTCAACACGGCATGGCGTAAAGATTTAGGTGTTTACACCTTATTTGAATTCTCGGCCAAGTTCGACCCGGTGCCGGCCATGCGGACCCAGAATCACGAGACGGTCATT
>DATHZE010000148.1:0-5688 GCA_035458765.1 Longimicrobiales bacterium | reverse complement strand
GATGTGCTTCCCGTGGTCCGGTGCTTGAGCCACGCCATGGGATCCACATCCGACACCCTGAGCGCCGGAAGCAGGCCGAAGAGCAGGGTGGCAAGCACGCCCAGCGCCGCCGCCACACCGATCACGGCGGGGTCCAGCGTGCCCTCGACCACCACGTTCCCGAAGGACGACGACCCCATGCTGTTGGTCACCATGAACGCCAGCGCGCCTCGGGTCATGAAGGCCAACATGAGCCCCGCTACCGTACCGGCTCCGGCGAGCACGAAACTCTCCAAGAGCATCTGCCGCGCCAGACGCATGCGGCCTCCACCCAGGGCCCGCCGCACCGCCATCTCCCTCTGAAGAGCGACGCCGCGGGCCAGCAGGAGGGTGGCCAGGTTGACGCAGGCGATGAGAAGGACGCTGCCCACCACGCCAAGGAGCATCAGCAGTTTTCGCGCGGGATCCCCACGAACCGGTTGCGCGCCCCGGGCTCCGGCGAGGAGGCCCAGTTCCGCGTGGGGGCCGGCCGCTTCATTCATCGGGGAGGGCTGCGCCACAAGTGCGGCGCGTAGCGCATCGTGGGCCTGCTGCCTGGACACGTCCTCGGACAGGCGGGCCATCACCCTGAGCCAGAAGTGCCGGTGGGAAGCACGCAGCGATCCGCCGTCCCGGGGATTGATGCGGGGGACCACCCGTGCCTGGGCAGCGAGAGACACCGTCACGTCCGTCGGGGGAAAGAAGCCTCCCTGCGACAGCCCACGGAAGTTCTTGTCGGTGACCCCCACGACCTCGGCGACGACACCGTTGATGCGCACGGTGCGCCCGATGATGGAGGGATCTCCTCCGGAGACACGCATCCAGAGGGCGTGACTCAGGACCGTCACCAGCGGTGCCTCGGGCTGGTCGTCGGCCTCGGTGAGGGGGCGCCCCAGAGCCATCTCTGCACCGAGCACGGAAAAGTAGTGCCCATCGACCAGAGCCCCCCCGGCGAGCAACGGCGGGGCATCCCCCATTCCCACGCTGAGCGAGCGGAGGAACGTGAACGCGAAAAGACGCACACCCTCCGGCGCCGCCGCACGGAGACCGCTGTAGACCGGATAGCTGAAGTTGCTCCGGTACCTCTCGCCTCCCTCGGGGTCCGGATAGTTCGTGGAACTGAACTGGTTGATGTCGAGGTCCGCGTTCCGGCGCCAACCCAGCACCGCCAACTCGTGAGGAGCCTCCACCGGAAGAGGTTCCATCAGCAGGCCCCGCACCACCCCGAACATGGCCGCGTTGGCTCCGATGCCGACCGCCAGTGACAGAACCGCCACCGCCACGAAACCCGGACTTCGCCGCAGCACTCGAACCACGTAGCGAAGGTCCGCGCCGTATCCCCTGTCCATCCGCCTCCCCCCTTTGGGTCTGCACGGTTGGACAGACGATTGGCGAGGTGCGTTGCAAAAGCCTCGTTCTGCCTCGACACTGAGGTGTCGCCGGTGGACAAAGCGGGCACGAGGACGCCCGACTCCACGGCACCTGCCTGAGACGACGTCCAATGAGAACTGCCGTGTGAAGCCCTGGGAACTGCTGGGCCAGACGCGAACGCCGGACGGCTCGGACATGACGCTCATGCGCCGTGACCGCGAAATCGTCATCCTCGCCAACGGCAAGCCGCTCATGTCGAGTCGCATGCACGGATCGGAGGAAGCACTCGCCGTGTCGGCCTGCCGACGTGCGCGAACGCTGGAGAACCCCTGCGTCCTCATCGGCGGGCTCGGTATGGGTTTCACGCTCCGCGCCACGCTCGATGTCCTGCCGCCCAGTGCGATCGTGGTCGTCGCGGAACTGGTGCCGGCCGTGGTGGAGTGGAACCGCGGCCCGCTCGGGCCTCTGGCGGGACACCCGTTGAAGGACCGGCGCGTCCGCGTGGACGTAGCGGATGTCGCGGAGACGCTTCGCGCAAGCAGAGACCGTTTCGACGCAGTGCTCCTCGACGTCGACAACGGTCCGGCCGCCTTCACGGCATCGGACAACGCCCGTCTCTATGACGATCGGGGTCTCGCCGCCGCGCGCGCCTCGCTGAAGGCGGGCGGCGTGCTGGCGGTCTGGTCCGCCTGGGACGACCGCAAGTTCGAACAGCGCCTCCGCCACGGCGGGTTCACCGTCGAGGTGGAAAGGGTGCGTGCGCGCCTGAAGAAGGGCGGCCCCCGTCACACGATCTTCCTCGGCCGGCTGCCTGCGGCCGAAGGCGGGCAATCACAATGAGCCTCACTCCCGTTGTTGGCGACCGGCTTCCCCGTCGCGGCAACCTCGTCACCAGGGCAATCGCCCGCCTCATGATGCGCGTGAGCGGCTGGCGCTTCGAAGGTGCCCTCCCGAACCTCGAGCAGTTCGTCTTGATCGTCGCGCCCCACACCTCCAACTGGGACTTCCCCGTTGGCATCATGGCGATGTTCGCGCTGGACGTTCGCGCCACGTTCCTGGGCAAGGACACGCTCTTCAACGGACCCTTCGGCTTCATCTTCCGCTGGATGGGCGGAGTGCCCGTGGACCGCCGATCGCCGCACAACGTGGTCGAGCAGACCGTCGAGTACTTCAAGAGGCGCGATCGCATGATCCTCGCGCTCTCCCCCGAAGGAACCCGCAGGAAGATCCCTCGATGGCGCACGGGCTTCTATTGGGTCGCGGTGGGCGCCGGCGTGCCCATCGTCCCCGTGGCGCTCGATTTTTCGCGCAAGCGATACATCATCCATCCTCCGCGGCTGATGACCGGCCACGCCGAGCAGGACATCGCGGCCCTGCAGACGCTCTTCCGGGCCGACCAGGCCCGCAGGCCCGAACTATACTGAGCGGGGGACCCAGGCTGCCTCTCCGTGCGGTCGGGTTCCCCATCCATGGAGTGACGACGGGGCCCCAGGGGCCGGCCTGCTACATGAGCCTTGTGCCCCAGGGGTGTAGAAAGCATCCTACCCGCATGGCGAAACGCCGCCCCGGCAATCCGCCGGGACGCCTCGCCGGACCTGCCCAGGAGCGCATCATGGGTATTGCACGTATGCCGACCACCGTCCGCCATTTCGCCGTTTTCCTTGTCATGACGGCTCTGCTGCCCGCCATCCCCTCGTCGGCGGCGGCTCAGGAGGCCCGGGCCACGGGCCGTGTCGTGGATTCCTCGGGTGCCCTCCTCTCCGGGGTGCGCGTCGAAGAGAAGGGTTCGCTGTCCGGCACCCTCACGGATTCCCAGGGACAGTTCGCCTTCGCGGTTTCGTCGGCCGACGCGACCCTGGTCTTTTCCCTTTTCGGCTACCAGACCCGCGAAGTCACCCTGACCGGGGCCCCGCTGGAGGTGGTTCTCCAGCCCGGCATGAGCATCCAGGGACTCGAGGTCGTAGGCACCCGTCGCACCAACCGCACTTCGGTCGAGACGCCGGTCGCGGTGGACGTCATCGACGTGAAGGAAGTCACGCAGGCGTCCGGGCGACTGGAGGTCAACGCGATTCTCCAGCAGCTCGCCCCCTCGTTCAACGCCAACCGCCAGTCCGGCGCGGACGGCTCGGACCATATCGACCCCGCCACGCTTCGCGGCCTCGGTCCCGACCAGACGCTGGTGCTCATCAACGGCAAGCGGCGGCACCAGTCGTCGAACATCAACATCTTCGGGTCACGGGGTCGGGGAAACACCGGAACGGACCTCAACTCCATCCCGGTGGGGGCCATCGAGCGCATCGAGATCCTTCGTGACGGCGCCAGCGCCCAGTACGGATCCGATGCAATCGCCGGTGTCATGAACATCGTCCTGAAGTCCTCGGTGGACGAATTCTCGGGAAGCCTCACCAGCGGGTTCCACAACGCCAAGCCGCCCACGGCGTACGACGTTCTCAGAACCGAGTCCAGGGATGGACAGGAAGTCCAGTTCAGCGGGAACTACGGGTTCCGGGTAGGCGACGAAGGCTTCGTCAACGCCACCGCGGAGTACCTGTCCAAGGACCACACCAACCGTCCCGCCAACCCCGGGGGATTCGACATCTATCGGCGCCAGTTCGGCGATGCGGCGCTGGACAACTTCGGCACGTTCGTGAACGCGCGCGTCCCCTTGTCTTCGGGCGCCACCGTGTACGCGTTCGGCGGGGTCAGCCTCCGCAAGACCGATGCGTACGCGTGGAGCAGGGACGCCGACTCCGACCGGAACGTGCCGGCCATCTACCCTCAGGGATTCGATCCCCACATCCTCTCGGATATCACCGACCAATCCCTGTCCATGGGCGTGCAGACCAAGTTGGGCGAGTGGGATCTCGACCTGAACAACACCTTCGGCGCCAACCGTTTCCACTACATGGTCGACGGCACCCTGAATGCGTCGCTTCTGGAGAAGTCCCCGACGCATTTCGACGCCGGTGGCTTCGGGTTCTCGCAGAACACCACGGGCATCAACTTCACCCGCTTCTTCCCGGGAACGGCGGAGGGCATGAACGTGGCCTTCGGTGCAGAGTACCGCATCGACCGCTACGACATCTTCGCGGGTGAAGAGGGGTCATACCGCAACTACGGCATCGTTCAGCAGGTCGTGGACGGAGCGGTGGTTCCCGTGGACGTGCTGGGCCGCCCCGGGGGCTCTCAGGGATTCCCCGGCTTTCAGCCGGCCAACGAACTGAATGAAACGCGCACCAATCTTGGCCTTTACCTGGATACCGAGGTGGACGTCTCGCCGAAGGCGACCCTGAGCGGTGCCGTCCGCTACGAGGACTACAGCGATTTCGGTAGCACCACCACCGCGAAGGTCGCGGGACGCATCGCCGTCGCCCCGGGGCTGTCTCTGCGGGCCTCGGCCAGCACGGGCTTCCGGGCCCCGTCGCTGGCGCAGATCCACTTCAACACGACGTTCACCGACTTCGTTGCCGGCGAAGCGGTGGACAAGCTCATCGCACGGAACACCAGTCCTATCACCCGCACGTTGGGTATTCCGCCCCTCACTGAGGAGAAGGCCACCAATTTCGGTTTGGGCTTCACGGCCCGGTTGGGCGACTTCTCCGCCACGGTGGACGCCTACCGCGTGGACATCAAGGACCGCATCGTGCTCACCGGAGCCTTCGAGGACACCGATCCCGCCATCGGCGCCGACCTGACCGCCCTTGGGGTCGGCGCTGCGCAGTTCTTCACCAACGCGTTGGATACCAAGACCAACGGCCTCGACGTGGTGATGACCTACCAGCAGGCGCTGGGCACAGGGACCCTGCGCACTTCGGTGGCAGCCAACTTCAACGACATGACGCTCGGGACCATCCAGACCAGCCCGAAGCTCGCGGGCAAGGAGGACGTCTACTTCGGTGCGCGTGAGCAGCACTTCCTGCTGGCGTCGGCGCCCGAGAGCAAGGTCGCCGTGGGCCTGGACTATCTCCTCGATCGCGTTGACGTCCGGCTCAACTTCATCCGGTTCGGAAAGGTGACGCTCATCGACTGGCTGGACACCGAGGACATATACCAAGCCAAGACTACCGCCGACGTGGGCGTGACCGGCCGGCTGTCCTCCAACATGAGCCTGACGCTGGGAGGGGCGAATCTGTTCAACACCTACCCCACCCAGCAGGACACGGAAACCGAGACCGGCGGACTGTGGGACGCCGTTCAGATGGGTTTCTCCGGAACGCTGTACTTCGCCAAGCTGAGCTTCAGGTTCTGAGCGTACGCCTCGGCGAAATCACCTCTTCACGCGTTCGAGATTCCCGGAAA